>CALZKB010000146.1 GCA_945787575.1 Thermoanaerobaculia bacterium
GATCGTCCCAAGCGGCGATGCTCCAGTCCTGACGCAGATCCAGCACGTCGAGCACCCGATCGTCGAGCATGTCGAAGTGCTCGTCGTACTCGCTCGAGAAGATCGACCGGTCGCGATCGACGCGGGCCGCCGAAAGAATGCTCTCGACCACGGTCTTCGAGCCCAGGACGGCGCGATGGCTCACCCCCAGGGTCGAGTTGCCGAAGGCGGTCCTGGCGGTCGTCACCTCGGCCCCCTCGACCTGGTCTATGGTCAAGCTGTCATCTGCGGCGAGTAGCTTGAAGGAGACGGTCTGGCGCGGGGTGACGTCGTAGTCGAGCTTGGTGAACGCGTCCCAGTAGCGTGGCTTCCACTCATCCTGCTCCGACTTGCCCTGGTCTTCCCCGACGAAGCTCATGATCAGGTCGAGGTAGCCGCGCCTCACCGAGCCCAGCCACCTGCCCTTCTCCTCGGCAAAGCTGCCGGAGCCTCCCGCCCACAGATTGGAGAAACTGACCCCGAAGTTGGCGCGAAGCTGCGACGGCCGGCTGGTGGTGAGATCGACGACACCGCTCATCCGGTCGCCGTACTCGGCCGGGTAGCTGCCCGGAATGAGATCGACGGCACCGATGACCTCGGGGTCGAGGATATTGAACACGCCCTCGAAGTCTTCGAGATGGAAGGGGCTGAACAGCTCGAGGCCGTCCAGCCTCACGAGAAGCTCGTCGTGGGGACCGCCCCGGACGTTGAACCGGGCCGAGAAGTCCTTGCTCGACATCCCCGGGAGGATCGAGACGGCGCGGAACAGGTCGTCGCCGAAATGCGGCAGCTCCATGATCTCCTCACGGTTCAGATCGACCACGGTGACGGGCTCGTCTCTCAGCAGTGAGTAGCGGGCGGTGACCACGATCTCGTCGAGCGCCACCGGCACGGCCTCGTCTGAAGACGCCTGGCCTGCGGCCGGCTCGGCCGCGACCGGCGCAGCAGCGAATACCAGCGCGACAGCGCAGACAATCGAGAAAAACGGACTGTTCGTCATCCTTGCCTCCTCTCTTGGTGGTCTTGGACGGCGTAAGCGGGGCCTCGACGTAGAGGCGCCCTGCTCCATCACTTCTTCAAGCGCTATCTGCAGACCGACTCCGCAGAGACCGCCCTAAGCCCTTCGGCAGCTCGGCGATCTTCCCGACGGAGAGGACCCGTGGCTTTGCGACCCTGATTTGCGACAGGTGGACCTTGATCGGGGCTCTGTGATGATTCTGCGCCGTCTCGAGCGACCGGCCAAAACGGACGGGAAGCGCGAGCAGCTCCTGGTCGCCCGACCGCACGACTTGCGCCAGAGGCTGCTAGCCTGTCGCCCTACCGATGACGCTGTACCGAATCCGCCGCGCGCTCAAACCGCTCTTTTGGGCCTCCGTCGCCGCCTTCGCCGTCTCGTGGTTCTTCAAGGGGCGATTCGTCGACGCCTCGGGGATTCGCCCCCCTCTGCTCCAGGAGCCGATCCAAGGGGCCACCGATCGCGAGCCCTTCTCCTTCGAGTACAAAGGCAAGGCCTGCCGGGTGCGGCCGGTGGCAAGCTGGGAGCAGTGGGGGCTCGTCGTCAGCCACAACAACATCGAGAGCTTCGCCGACATGGTGCACGACAACACCTCGGTCGACACCAAGGACCTGTGTGTCATCTGGGGCGCCAACCTGACTACCGACGACTTCCGGTTTGTGGAGTACAGCAGCGGTCAATTCACCTGCTACTACTCCTACGACCGCGCCCGGGCCTTCTACCCCAGGGCGCTGGGCAACGACCACCTGATCACGGACCGCGACAGCGTTCGCGAACGGATCGGCGCCGTCCGGGTCGGTGATCAAGTGCGTCTAGTGGGGTTGCTCGTCGACTATCAGATGGATGACTGGCGCGGCTCTTGGCGCAAGACCAGCACCAGGCGCGACGACTCCGGCTGCGAGGTGGTCTTCGTCGAGGAGCTCGAGATTCTCGCCAGGGGCACGCCCCTGTGGTACGCCCTATACGACGTCTCCAAGCGCCTGCTGTGGGTCGTGCCGGTGGTGTGGCTAATCGTCTTCTGGCTCGAGGCCAGAACTCCGGGCAGCCGCGTGGGCGAGCTCTAGGGGTGGGGGCCCTAGAGCTGCCGCGACGAGGGTGGCCGGGCATTCACGCTTCGAGCCAGCGCTCGAGCATCTCCTGCAGGGGGGCGATCTTGAGAGGTTTGCTCAGGTAGTCGTCCATTCCGACCGCCAGGCAGCGCTCCCTGTCGCCCTGTAACGCATTGGCGGTCAGCGCGATGATCGGGATGTGATGATCGGCGTCCTCGCTCGCGCGAACCGCCGCGGTCGCGTCGAAGCCGTCCATCTCTGGCATCTGGCAATCCATGAACACGAGCGAGAAGTCGTCCGCCTCCAGGGCAGCCAGCGCCTCCTTTCCGTTGCCGGCGCACTGGACCTCGAGTCCCAGCTTCCTCAGCATCGCTACGGCGACCGTCTGATTCACCCGGTTGTCTTCGGCGATCAGAACGCGGGCCCGGAACCGTCGGTCCTCGGCGATCGAGTGCCTGGTGACGAGCTCTTTCGGAGCTTCTTGGACTGCCTGAGCGTGACGACGGAGCCGGACGACGGTCGCCAGGCAATCGTAGAGCTCGGACTGTTTGATCGGCTTCGTGAGGTGAGCGTCGAAGCCGAGCTCCTGCACCCGTTTGGCGTCGCCCGAGTTGCCCACCGAGGTGAGCATGATGAGCAACGGCGTCCGGATGCCGGGATCCCTGACGATCTCCACGCCGAGCTCCTCACCGCTCATCTTCGGCATCTGCATGTCGAGAATCGCGATATCGTAATGCGCGCTCGAGCTCTCGGCCCCGCGCAGCACGCGTAAAGCCCGATCCGGGCTCTCAGCCTCGTCGACGACGCACTCCCACGACTCGAGCTGAAGGCGCAAGATCTCTCGATTCGTAGGCTGGTCGTCGACGACGAGGACTCGCTTGCCGGCGATGCTGGCTAGAACCTTGAAGCGTCTTCGTACTCGATCGGGCGGCTGCTTGCCGAGCCTGACCGTGAACCAGAACGTGCTGCCAAGGCCGGACTTGCTTTCGACGCCGATCGAGCCGCCCATCATCTCCGCCAGCCGCTTGGAGATGGCGAGTCCCAGTCCGGTGCCGCCATACTGCCGGGTCGTCGAGCTGTCCGCCTGAGTGAACGACTGGAAGAGCTTTGCGCGGCTCTGTTCCGCGATCCCGATGCCGGTGTCGCGCACCTCGAAGCGAACGGTCATCTCCGACTCGGACTCCTCCACGAGAGAGCCGCGAATGGCGACCTCGCCCGTCGCGGTGAACTTGAGCGCATTACCGGCCAGATTGAAGAGGATTTGGCGAAGACGGTTGGGATCTCCGATCACCGCCTCATACACATCGAGATCGAGGAAGCCGGCGAGGTCGAGGCCCTTCTCTTCGGCCCGATAAGCCAACAGATCGCCCACTTCTTCGACCAGGGTTCGGAGGTCGAAGTCGATCGACTCCAGGTCCAGCTTGCCCGCCTCGATCTTGGAGAAGTCGAGGATGTCGTTGAGCAGGCGCAGGAGTGCGTCACCGGAGGTCTGGATGGTCTCGACGAAGCGGCGCTGCTCCGGCTCGAGATCGCCGCCCGCCAGCAGCTCGCTCATCCCGATGACGCCGTTGAGGGGAGTGCGGATCTCGTGACTCATGTTCGCGAGGAAAGCGCTTTTCGCTCGGCTGGCCCCCTCGGCCTCCTCCTTGGCCTGCCGCAGATGCTCCTCGGAGGTGCGTTGGGCCTTCGCCATCTTGTCGAAAGACAGCGCCAGATCACCGATCTCGTCGCCGGAGATTCTCCCCAGCGGCGGTGGCGAGCCGCCGGCGCCCAGCTCCCGAGTCGCTCGCACCAGCCTGCCGACCGGCTTGGTCAGGGAGCGCGTGATCAACACCGAGAGAGCGATCAGCGAAACGATGACGATCAGCGAGAGGGTGCCGATCAACCGCCCGGATCGCCGACGGCTGGAGCGGACCTCGCGGAACGCCATTTCGATCTCGTCGTTGGCCCGGGTCAGCGACCTCTCCAAGCTCGCGTGAATCGTGTTGTAGCGACTTCGCATCTCCTCGAGAGCTACGGTCAACTCGATTCCGGCGCTCTTCTCCACGATCAGCCTGCGGATCGTCGCCGTGGCGAGGCCGCAGTACGCGTCGAACTCGTCCTCGAGACTCTTGATCTCCGCGGCGCTCATCGTCGGGTTGTCTCGCTCGGAGCTCAGGCGGTCCAACCACCGCTGACGGAGGATCTCGATCTCGTCGAGAAGGGCCACCTCGTCCATGGCGACGGCGCTCTGAAGCTCCCGCTGGATCAGAGCGAGGGTCTCCCGCTGCTCGCGCATCAGCTCCGACGCCGGGAAGTAACCCACCTCGATGAGGTTGCTCCGACGCTCGTTCTCCTGAGCGGCGGTGTGTGCGGCAACGTAGATCGACGCCAAGGCGAGCGTCGCTACGACCGGTAGGACGACAATCTTGTGGAAGAAGGTGAATCTGGGCACGCTGGACGCTGGCTTTCCTTTGGACCTCAGGGGTTGATTTCGATGACCTTGACGGTCGACGGCAGACGAGCCCGAAGGGAGACGTAACCGATGGCACCGGGGTTCGAGGCCACGAAGACGATGACCTCCTCGTCCGAGCCGAGCTCCGGCGGCGGCGTTCCCCGCCCCGAAAAGAACTCCCGTTGCCAGAAGCTCTTGATCGCGGCGACGTCGCGACCGAGGGTCGAGCTCGAGAAAGCGGTTCGCACGCCGGAGCCGGGGTCTTGATCGACGGGCAGCACCTTGCCACCGAAGTCCCAGCGCTGCCTCTTCTTGAGAAAGGCGCTCGAGACCTCGGCGCGGGTCGTAGCAGCGGTCGGATTGTCGACGTGTACGATGAGCCGAAACGCGCTGTCGGTCGCGCGCCCTGTCCCTATCGAGGCCAAGGCCGCCAGCAGCAGGAGCGGTGCGATGCGGTGGATCGTCATGCGAAGCGCCGGCCTCAGAAATCGATCACGAACTGGGTCAGCAGAGTGTCGTTGTCCAGGCGGGGACCGTCTTCATCGGCAAAGCGATACTCGACCTTGGCGCGGAAGTGGTCGTAGATCAGGGCATTGAGCCCCAGCGACAGGTACTGCTGGTCGTCCGCACCGCGGAGCGAACGGTCGAGATCGACCCGGTCGTAGCGACCGACCAGGCCGAGCGAAGGGAGCAGGTCCCGGAACCAGACAAAGTTGTAGCCAACCTGGGTGTACCAGCCGTCCTGCTCGAGGTCGGGGCCTCGAACGACTCCACCGAAACCGTCGTTCTCGCTCGTGTCGAGCGAAGCCTCCACGTACTCGGCCCGCGCCTCCCAACCCTTCCATCTGCCGGCGAGATCGAAGCCCAGGAAAGTGAGGTCGAGGTCTCCGTCGGAGCTGTAGCGTTGGCCGTGGTAGGAAGCGCCGATCTCGAAGTTGCGGTTCGCCGCGACAGCAAGCCGACCGCTCAGAGCGCGCGCCGAGTTGTTGTCCCGGGTCTGACGACTCCCACGGCGATCGGTGACGGCGGCGTCGCCGAGACCGTCGGAGAGGGCCACTTCGTAGGTGAAGATGGAGCTCTCACCGGCGTCGAGAACCCCCTGTCCCATGACACCGTTGGCGTAGAAGTTGCCGGGCACGATCCGGCGCATCGGTTCGGGCCGGGAGACCAGAGCGTTGGTCGGCGAGTACCAGACGAAGCGCTCGATCCCGAACGGGGTGTAGAAACGACCGAAATCGAGGCTCAGGGCGTCGTTGACCGTCCACTCGAAGAACGCCTGGTCGACCTCGACCACGTCGCCGCTGTGCTCCAGCTCGATCTCACTGTGGGCGGTGAGGTTGGGGCGTAGCGCGGCTTCGAAAAAGATGTTGGCGTGATGGTTGTCGAACGTCGACACGCCGGACCGGGCCCCGTCCGGTCCGGAGTCGATCAGCTCGAGCTCGAAGAAAGTGTGGATCTCGAGGTCGAGCGCTTCGCTGCCGTAGTACATGCTCTCGCGCCAACCCCGTGACGGGAGGTAGGCGACCCTGCTCGCCGGCGTGCTAGCCGCTTCCGGCTCGTCGCTATCGTCGAAGCCCGGGGAACCGCCGGCCGGTTCGAGGCGGGTCTCCAGCGCCTCGAATCTCGTCGCCAACGTCGACAGACTCTCGGCCAGGGCGACTGTGCCAGTGGGGGCCGGCGCCGCCGAGGACGGCTGCGGCGGAAGGATCGCCGGCTCGACCGCAGCAGCATGCGTCGGCCCCGACCCGCGACTGGCGCCGAATGCCGGGCCTTCGTTCGCCGCGAGCCGGTTCTCGATCGCCACCAGCCTGGCTTCCATCCTCTCGACTCGAGAGAGGATCGCCTCCACCGCCGCGGTCAGCTCGGGATCGGGCTCAGCTGCCCGCGTGGCCGCGAACGGAATCAGCAAGAGGGTCGTGAGTGCAATCGAACGTGGTCGCCAGATTCGCGGCATTGTCTCGTCCTCCGTGTCGAGGAGCACCTCCGGGTTGCTTCGGTCTCGATGCGAACCGGGAGTGAGGCCGATCGTTGGAGCCTCCAGGCCACGGTGCCCAGTCTCGAATACAGCAAGATGGATGCCACGAGGTCATGGGCGCTTCAGGGCCGTCGCGACGGCGATGTCCGTGCGCGGAGAGCGTCGGGCCCGGAGAGCTCCACGTGCTCCGTCCGGCGGGTGGACAAAACGCCCGGGTATATTTCGGGAGGGGGCAATAACCTCCCGTTCCACGGGCCGTCACCCGCTTCCGGCGGCCTCGGACTACCCCTACGGGTGTGCCGTGTTCCACAGCCAACTGCCTGCGCTCTCGCGCTGACGAGCTCCTGGAGCGCTTCGAGGCGACGGAGATCGATTCCCGCCGACTCGAGCTGGCGCGCGACCTGCGGCGGCTGGCGGAGGGGGAGCGGGCGTCGTAGAGTGGCGGCGTAGCGACGCAACCTCCCGGAGCCATGTCGAGTTACCCCCTAGAAAGCCTGAGACCCCTGCGCGCGGGGATCATCATGGCGCTGCTGTCGATCGTTTTCGGGTTCCTTCTCGGTGGCGCCTTCGGAGTGATCGAGGACTCCATCAAGGGCCACTTGCACTCGTCGGCCGAGGCAGCGCTCGAGACGGTTTACGGCGGCGACGCCACGAAGATGGACGCGGTCGTTGGCAAGTCGTGGACCTATATGAAGAGAGCCCATCTGCACGGAGGAGCGATCGGCGCCGCCGCCCTCGCGTCGATCGTCCTGCTCGGGCTGCTCGGAAGACCGGGGCTTCTCGAGAGACTCTCCGCTGCGGCCTTCGGCGCGGGCGCGCTCATCTACTCGACCTTCTGGCTGGCCGCCGGCCTCACCGCGCCGGCTGCCGGCAGCACGGGCGCCGCCAAAGAGGCGCTCAACTTCCTCGCGATACCCGGCGCGGGCCTGTGCCTGCTCGGACTCGGCGGCACCCTGTTCTCGGTGCTGAAGCGACTGCTCGCCGCGGCCGCCGAGCCACGCTCCGAGTGAGACGAGCACAGCCCTGCGCAAGCAGCCTGGGTCGCTTCAAACCTCGAACCCGACCCACTGGGTGTGCACCTCTTCGAGCAGTTGCAGAAAGTCGGGGTCGAGACGTACCTCCGCGAGGAGCGGGTCGAGCTCGGCGATGAGTGGGTAGTTGAGGAAGCCGCGATCGACGGCGTGGCGCAGCCAGCCCATACCCTCCCGGCGGCGGCCGAGGAGGCTGCAGCATTCGGCGACCATCCACGCGTACTCTGGATCCAGCGCCGCCTTCTCCTTCGTCCCATCGCTGAGCAGGGTGTCCGGCTCCCCGCCGCCGCCACGGGCCGCGGCTGCGAACAGCTCGGCAATCTCGGTAAACAGCGTCCCCGGTCCTTCCCTCGCCAGGGAGTCGAGCGTCGCCAGCGCCTCGTCCCGTCGATCCTCGAAGAGAAGTGCCTGCCCGTAAACCAGTCGCACGATCGGGTTGGATGCCTCCATCTCCAGAGCGCGCTCGAAGAACGGCAAGGCGGCGGCCGAGTCGCCGGCCATGAGCTCGAGCACCCCGGGGAGGCATTGGTAGATCGGGGTCAGCGGGTCTAACCGGAGCAGCTTCTCGGCCATCGGGGCGCCGGCCGCCGGCTGCCCCACGTAGGAGTAGCAGGCGAGAAGCCAAGCGACGGTGTCATTGTCGTTGGGATCTTTGGCCAGCGCCGTCTTGAGATAGCGGACCGCTTCTTGCGGTCTGCTGCGAGCGATCTCGATCAGCCCACGCAGACGGTATCCGTGGGGCGAGTCCACGTCCAGAGAGAGGATCCGGTCCGCGTACTCCTGAGCCCTCTCCACCATCGTCGGATCGCTCGAGATCCCGGCGTTCACGTACTGCCAGTAGGTGTGGCCGATCGCCGAGAGAACGGGGATGCTCTCCCCGCCGATTCCGAGCGCCTCTTGCAGGAACTGCAAAGCCCGCTCGAGTCCCTCCTCGGTGTAGAGGAGAAGCTCTTGCTTGGCTCTCAAGTAGAACTCGTAAGCCCGGATGTCGGTGATTGGCCGCTCCCGCATCCGCTCGTGCTCGCTCGGAGTCAGGCGAAGCTGGAGCGCTTCGACGATCTGGCGTGAGATCTCCTCCTGGATCTGGAAGACGTCGCTGAGACGCCCACCGAACTTGTCGGCCCAGATGTTGGTGTCCAACGCCGAATCGACCAGCTGCGCCGTGACTCTCAGGTGGTTCCCGGAGATCCGCACGGTGCCGCGGAGTATGTGGCTCACATTCAGATCTCGCCCGAGCTCGGCCGAAGTCCGGCTCGTCCCCTTCAGCCGTTGCGAGGCGTTCTTCGAGAGGACCTGGAGAGCCTCCACGCGCGAGAGGTCGGTGATCAGCTCTTCCGTGAGACCGTCGCCGAAGAACTCGACTCTGGAAGTCCTGGCAATGCTCTCGAACGGCAGCACCAAGATCGTCAGCTCTTCTTGCTCGTCGAGCGCGGCGGGGAGAGTGAGAGTCGCTTCCGAGGTATCGAGCGCGGGCACGGCCTCGAGGTCCCGCATCATCTGCCGCGCCGTTCGGTAACGAGAGCCGGGTTTCTTCTGGAGGGCGCGTTCGATGACGTGGATCAGGCTCGCCGGCACGTTGGCGGCGATCGGCTCGATCCGCGGCGGTCGAGTCGCGACCGCCTCCAGAAGGGAGCGAGTGTCCTCTCCGCCAAACGGCCGCCTCCCCACCAGCATCTCGTAGAGCACGACTCCGGTCGACCAGAGGTCCGTACGGTGATCGGTGGGCAGTCCCGCCGCCTGCTCCGGGGACATGTACGCGTAGGTGCCGGCTACCTTGCGATCCGTCTTGGAACGGCGGCCGCGAATGGTGGCCACGCCAAAGTCGAGGATTCTCACCTCCTGGTGGGCAGTCAACATGATGTTCGAGGGCTTGATGTCTCGGTGGACGATGCCGCACTCGTGGGCGTGAGCCAGCCCAGACAAGATCTGGCGGGTAATCAGGCGAGCCCTCTCGGCCGGGATCGGTCCACGCTCGATGACTCGTAACAAGTTCTCGCCCTCGTAGTGGGCCATGACCAGGAACAGCTGACCCTCGTTCGTCTCCTCGATGCCGTGAATGACGCAGAGCTGCGGGTGGTCGAGGCCCGAGGCCGCCCGCGCCTCATGCAGGAACCGTCGTTTCGCGTCTTCATCCGTCAGTTTGGACGAGATGAACTTGAGCGCCACGGTGCGGGCGAGCTGGGTGTCCTCGGCGCGGTACACCACTCCCATTCCCCCCGCTCCGATCCGTTCGAGGATGCGGTAGTGGGATACGAGATCTCCGACCATGGGGAATTCTCGGCGGACCGAGGGCGTCGGACCCAGGCGCGCGCTAGGAATCCTCCACCGAGCGCAGCAAGGTCTGGAAGATCGTCCCGACCGCGTCGGCCGTATGGAGAGCTCCCATGCTGAGTAAAGACTGCTGTCCCTCGGAGAGCTCCAGCTCATCCACCTCTTCGAAGATAGCGTCTCGATGATGAGGGTCGAGATCGGCATGCAGCTTCAAGGTGCGGAACAGTTTCTCCGGCAGGTC
>CALZKB010000147.1 GCA_945787575.1 Thermoanaerobaculia bacterium
TCGGAGTACGTGGGTAAGACCATCGCCGAGTCGGGGCTGCGCTACAAGGATATCAACGTGCTGAGCCTGCATCGTGGGGGAAAGGTGATCCCCAACCCCCGGGGCACGCGCGTGCTGGAGGGCGGCGACCGGTTGCTCTGTTTCGGCAAGCTCGCGTCGATGCGGCACCTGGTGCCCGAGCGAGTGAGGCGCCGGCGCCGGCCGCACGTCGGGCCGCTCCCCTCCGAGGGCTGAGACGCGGGAGCCCCAACCTTAAACCTCACAGGAATACTGCAGGGAATACTGCAGAGTAGCAGGACCAGTGAGGTTCTAGCCGTGGGCGACCGCCGAGTCTTCGTAGCCAATCGACACCGATCGGGACCGAGAGCGGAGGACTGGACCACGCGTGGCCCCGAGCCCCGAGTGGAGGTGCTACTCAGGATTCGAGTGGCGAGTAAGGCGCCGTTTCGCTCCAACCCCGAATCGATCGCGTGCTAGTCTTCCATGGTCTGACAACCAGGAGGTGGCCCATTGTCGCCCATCTCAGAGCGTATAGTCTCAGTGACACGAAGTCTGATCCATGGGTTCGTAATCCTGTGTCTGGTGTTGCTGCCGGTCCCTCTGCGAGCCGCTGCCGAGCCGCCTGGCGCCGACTCGCCACAGGCGCTCGTTGAGCGCATGACCGCAGCGGCGGAGTCGGGTGACTTCGCCGAGATGGCAGCCTGCATGACGCCGGAGGCGCGGGCGGAGATGGCAATCATGATGGTGGCGATGGGCGGCATGATGATCGCCTTCATGGAGATGGGATCGGACATGGCCGGGACGATGGTCGAAGGAATGACCGAGGCCGTGACCGGCGAGGAGCCAACGGCGGAGCAGAAGGCGGAGATCGAGGCGGGCCAGCGCGAGGCGGCGGCGGAGATGGCGGCCGCCCGAGCACTCTACGAGGACATTCTGCGCCGCCACGGCCTCGAGGAGATGCTCTCAGAGGAAGCGGCGGGTCCCGCCCCCGGTGAAGACCTCTCCAACCTGCTCGAAGGCGTAGACGAGATCGCCCTGCTGAGCGACATGATGGCGTTGCTCGAGGACATCGGTGAGGATGACGCGCAAGCCGAGAGCGCGCCGTTCGAGAGCCCTGGTGAGTTCGGTGAGATCGAGGTCCATGGCGATCGGGCCACCGCCGCCGCTGGTGATGACGTTCTCGAATTCGTTCTCATCGACGGGCGCTGGTACTTCGACCCGCCCGAGATGCCTGGTTCCGATCCGGACGACTGAGATCCGCCGAGCGCTCCCTCTCGGAGCCTCAGCGGCCAGGGCTTCCACGGCGTCCAGCTCGCAATAGCCGCGCGCCAGAACCGGAAGGAGCCCCAGACCCTCGGGCTACCTCAAAGGTCGACGGGGCCGAGGTGGGCTCGGCTCCCGGCGAATCCCGGTGAGGGCCACTTCGGACCTCGGGTCAGTCGTCGGTCAAGGGCTCGCGGGTGCTCGCCCAGGCCAGGTTGTTGCTGGCTCGGGGGTAGTCTGGGTCGAGCTCGAGGGCCTTCTCGCACTCGCGGACCGCCTCCTCCCAACGCTCGCTCTTGGCGTATGCCGCGCAGAGATTGTTGTGCGCGATCGCGCTGTCGGGATCGAGCTCGAGCGCGGCCTCCGACGCTGCGATGCTCTCGTCGAGCGCTCCCTGCCGGTAGCGAAACGTGCCGAGATCAAGATAGACCCCCACGGTCGGGGCAGTCGCTGCCTGGGTCTCGAAGATCCAACCCAGGTTGTTCTGGGCGCGCTCGAAGGCCGGACTGATGTCGAGCGCCTTTCTGCAAGCGTCGATGGCCTGTTCGTAGAGCCCTAGCCTCATCCGGGCGCTGCAGACGTTGTTGTAGGCGATGGCCTCCTGCAGCCTCAGCGTCTGAAGCGCACTGTCAGCCGCTTCCAGGCTTCCCTGGAAATCGCCCGCGTTATAGCGATCGACGCTCTCCTCGATCTGCGTCCACACATCTCGATCCGCATCCGACTCTGAGGTATTGGCGGGATCGGCGGAAAGGCCAAGCGGGCCAAGAGACGCCAGCAGCCATCCACCAAGAAACACTCTCGTTATGTTCAAGGAAACCTCCTAGCGTCGCCTCGTACTCGAAGACAAGCTCAGCATGATCGATCCTCGGGTTAAAGTCAAGGAATACAATGACTTACAGGTGGTCTCCCGGTGCGCTGTCGGGGGGAAGCCCAGGATGCCCCTCCCCGAACAGCTCACGAAGGGACTACCCGACCTATGACGCCGGACGGCCGCGCGGGCGGTAGGCGTTGACCAGCTGATCGATCATGGCGCCGGTAACGCGACCCTGGTCCGGAGCGCCCATGATGTCGTTCCGCAGGCCTGTCCACTCGACGAGAACGACGCCGTCGGGCCCCTCGGTGTCCCCCTCGAAACCACGAATGTAGGCATCGACGAAGCCCAGCAGGTGGCCAAACTCATGGGCCAGGGAGCGCGGACTGCTGTCCTCCGGGCCGAGCTGCACGTAACGCCCCACCCATGCATGGGTGCGCTCGGCTCCGGTCGTCAGGACGAGGGCGTCGGCCGGGAACCGCGCCAAGTGGTCGTCGAGATCGATGGGCTCGCCCCTTCTGGGAGGTCCCTCGGGATAGAGCGCCGACGGCGGCACCTTCTCGAGCTCTACGTCGAGCACGAAGCGACGCTCGCCGGCCGCCGGCGAGTCGGAGTAGATGCGCTCCACCAGCTCCTCGAATCGGCGGAGAAACTCCTCGTCGGTAATGTCTGAGTGCACCGGAACGGTCAGCACGAGGTGCCCGTCGCGCGACGCCAACTCGAGGCCCGGGGTGCGAGACAGCGGCGCGATGTCGTTCACGATGTCTACCTGCCGTCGGTTCGTTTCATCGGATTCGCCGTTGTGTTGGACCTCCGCCTGCCAGTCCTCGATCTTGGCAACGGTTTCGTTGTTCACCGCAAAGAACTCCGGATGGTCGATCACCGCCTGCTGCCAAAAGCGGTGGTAGTCGACGTGCTCCTGAACGGTCGTGTGACGCTCGCGCAGCGACTCGAAGTCAGCCACCAGAGGAGCAAGCTCGGTACTGGTCTTCAGCTCGACGCGTTCTGTGAACGCGTCGAGGTCTTTCTTCAAGCTGTTGCACCAACTCTCGACGTCGGCGAGCGCGTAGCGCGTTCGCTTCGGCGGCAAGTCCTTCTGCTCGGCGTCGGCCGTTATCTTCGGCAACATGGCGTAGCCGTAGGCGCGTGCCTTCGGCTGTAGCCAGAGCCTGTCCAGAAGCTCGATCTCATCGGCTCTCCGGGCGCGGCGGCGCAGCCTCTTTTGCGCTCGCTTGAGCTTGTCGAACGCTGCACGTCGCTGGTCGTCGATCTGCTCGACGGCGCGATCCCAGCTGCGGTCGGGTGAGCTCCGCTCTTTCTCCGCGCGACCCGGCCCGGTGGCTCCGCTCGGGGCGTCCAGGCCGACGACGAGGGCTAGCAGGATGGGCGTCTTGCGCAACAGAGGTCTCCCGATGTACCGAGCACTCGAAGTCGACGAGTGCTTGCGCGGATCCGCAGCTCCTGCAACTTCCTATCAACAAGAACAAGCAAGCGAACCCTTGCCGTTGGGGCCGGCATCTCGCCAGGTTCGAGGGGACGAGCGTTCGAGCTCGCAGTCACAGTATACTGCTCACCAATGCTCGGGATCGGAAGAACCTGGCAACTCCTTCTTCTGATTTCCGCCTTCTGCTCGTCTGTTCCCTGCGCCTCTTCCGAGCCGATCCAGCCCCTGATCGAGTGGACCGACGAAGACTACGCCGGCTTCATGAGCGGCCTCGACCTCGATCGGGACGACGACCTCGAGACATGGTCGCGAGTTACCGACGTTCCGGTCGTGGCGCTACGCGAGGGATGCCACATCTTTCGATACAACGCACACCTGTTCGCCGACGTCCCCGCTGCACGGCGCATGTCCGTCGACGAGCTCGAGGAGCTTCGGAGCGAGTACGACCCGGAGCGAGACTCGTTGCGCGTTCTCCGGGCCGACGGCGAACCCGTGCCGCTGCGCGAGTTTGACGAAAACGTCATCCGCGAGCTGGTTCTCACGGGCCAGATCCGACACAACAAGGACTTCGGTGACGAGAAGACCCGTCTCGAGGCGTTGGGCCCGCACGTCGTTCGACCGGCAGACCTCGCCTACCGCAAGGAGGTTAGCGAGGGACTAAGGCTGCTTCCGCTGTCGATAGTGAAGGTACTCGGTGGCAAGGCGCTCTACCTCTCGATGCGACGGGGAGAGGGATGCGGCCCGATCTCGCACTACATCGGCAGTGACCAGTATCCGGGCTACGCGGGCATGCAGCCTGGAGTATTCCTAGAGGGTCGACCGGACGGAACGACCGCTAGGGCCATTGTGCAAGGCTTCGGGAGGCTCATCTACGACGCGGTGCTCGAGGGGCGTTACTTCGGCATCTACGCCTACTCCAGGCAGTTTCCCGCGTTTCAGCAGCTCGCCACGGAGAGACGGCGCGTCTTCGGCCGGCGGCGGGACCAGCTGCCGCAGACCTCGTACGGCTACTTCAGCTCCGAGGCGCGGGAGGACGGCAAGGAGAATTTCGTCCAGCACTTCGTCGCCTACCTGACCGAACGCGAAGCGTTCCGTAGCCGAGCGGTCACGGAGCGGAGGCAGGGTCACGACGAGCTGATGGAGAAACTCGAATTCATGCGGCAGCTAGTCGAAGGCACACCGACGAAGGTAGAGCGCCTTTCGCCAGAGCATCTGAGCCGCTCCGATCGCGCGCTTCAGCGCGAGATCCTTCGGGAATACGTCACGCGGAGAGCCGAGAGACGACACGTGGTCTCGCAGGTTGAGAAGGAGTTCGGGAAGCCATTTTCGGTATTCGACGAGAACGACTACTCCAGACTCATGGCCGATTTCGACCTTAGCCGCGACGACGACCTATGGAAGTGGTCCCACGTCACCGACATCCCGCTCGCCGCGCTGAGCCAGCGGAGCAACTTCTTCCACAGGAATGCGCATCTCCTCGCGGATATCGAGGCGGCCAAACTGATGTCCTGGTCGGAGCTGACGGCGATCGTCAGCTCCTATGACCGAGACACGGGCGAGCTGCGAATGGTCGGGGGCGACGGGCAGCCCCTGCGGATCCGTGATCTACCCGACGGCATAGTCCAACGGACGGAGGCAACGGGTGGCATCTCGCACAACCGAGGTTTCGTCGAGGACCGGATCGTCTACGAGGCCCTCGAGCCTTACCTGCTCCGCTTGGCGGACCTGGAGAATCGCGAGGAGTTGAACGACGGGATACGCCTACTTCCGTTGTCTATCGTGAAGGCGCACCGTGGCAAGGCGCTGTACCCGACGAACCGGTCCAAGACGGGCTGGGCGGTCACCTGGCGCGTCAGTAACGACCGCAACGTCTCGTACGTGGGTATGCAGCCGGGGAGCTTCATCGAGCCCAGGCGTGACCCCAAGCGAGCGGGAGCTCCGGCGGAAGCCCTCGTGGAGAGCTCCCTGGGTAGTCTGCGTGGCAACTCCACGGACAGCCTCGTACACGAGGTCGGACACATCATCGATCACTCGGTTATCGGCGGACGCTCCGGGGCCTCCTCGTTCCCCCACCAGTTTCCGGAGTTCCGCAGTCTCCTCAACTGGAAGAACAGGGTCTTCGGGGAAGGTGACGCCTCGGTGCCTCGAACCGAATACGGCTACATCGCACCCTACGCGGAGACCAACGCTCAGGAGAACTTCGCCGAGCACTTCTGGGCCTACCTGCGGGACAGGGAGGCGTTCTTGCAGCATGCCCTGCGAGAGGAATCTGAAGGTTATCCCGAGCTCTAGGACAAGTTCCGGTTCATGGAAGAGCTCATCGATCACACGCAACCAACGATGCAGCGACTCTCGTCTGACTACCTCGCGGAGTTGAGCGACCGGCAGCAACTCGAACGCGCCGAACGGCAGGGCAACATCTTGCAGTACTACCTCGCCCATCGGGCCGGCAAAGAAAAGGTCGTCACGGCGACGGAGCGGGAGTTCGGCAAGCCGTTTGCCGAGTTCACCAACGACGACTATGCTCGCTTCGTGGGCAGCCTCGATTGGAACCGAGGCGAGGACCTCTGGGAGTGGTCTCACGTTACGGGGATCCCGGTCATCGGACTGTCACAGAAGAGCACTTTCTTCTTCTGCAACGCACACCTTCTCGAGGACGTCCAAGCGGCGATCGAGATGCCCTACGAAGAGGTTGTCAAGCTCAAGCGTGGCTACGACCAGGAGAGCGACACGCCGACTCTGCACGCCGCTGACGGGCGGGCCCTGAGGCTCCGCGAAGTTCCGGCCGGTACGATACGGCGAACCGCCACGACGGGCCGCTTCTCGCACGACGAGAACTACGCCGAACCGAGAATCGTTCTCGAAGCGCTCGCGCCTTATCTCGTTCCACTCGAAGAAGTCGTGAACAGAGAGTTCATCACCCGGGGATTGCGGGCATTGCCGCTGTCGATGGTGAAGATCTATCGCGGCAAAGCGATCTATCTGACCAACCTCAAGGGAAGGAGCTATTCGGTCGGCATGCCCATCAGTAATGCGGTGTACAAGGGGTTCGCGGGAATGCAGACGGGCATCTTCGTCGAGCACAGGACCGGTGAGCTCACCACCCACAACCTGGTACACGAGCTCGGACACGTCATCGACTACTCCGTGATCGTCGGTCGGTACGGCACCTACTTCCATGCCTACCAGTGCCCGGCGTGCCGTGAGCTCAAGGAAGACAAGGACCGCGTCTTCGGCGAGGGGGACTCCGCTGTTCCCCAGACGGACCACGGCTACGTCAGCTCCTATTCCAAGACCAACGCCCAGGAGAGCTTCGCCGAGCATTTCGCCTTCTACATCCTCGAGCAGGAGAGGTTCCGGATGCAGGCGGAGAAAGAACAGTCCGCTGGCCATCCTGAGCTCATGGCAAAGTACCGGTTTCTCGAGACTCTCGTGGATCGCACACCGGTGACGGCGTACCGGTTGTCACGTTCGTACCTGGAGAGCCTGGCGGAATGAGGCCACCCAGCGGTCAAGAAGGTGGACCGCCTGATACTGCAAGCCGCCGAGCGGGTCTGTCGAGGCTCGACTTGTGCTATCGCATCACGGTCGGGCGGCCTGGCTCGACGGCTGCTGCTCTGTTTGAAGGCGCATGATCATCAAGCCCGCCTCATAAGCGGCAACATAAACCTTTCCGTCTGCAAGCCAGAGATCGGCGGCATTCGCTGGCACTTTGTAAGAGGCCACTTCCCGGGGTGCCGAAGGCTCCGAGACATCGTACACTCTCACGTACTTGAGATCCCCGACATAGGCATACGGGCCGGAAACCTGGACGGTCCGGGCAGCGCGGGGGGTGTCAAAGTGCCCGACTTCTCGCGGGTTTCCAGGGTCGGAGACATCTACGATGCTGAGCCCCGAGTATCCCCCCGCCAGATAGGCATAGGAACCTGCGACATCGACTCCCCGGACGTCGAACTTTGGCCGTTCTGGGAGGAAACTCCCGATTTCGACGGGGGTCGGTTGGCCCTGAAGATCGATGATCCTCAGTCCTTGGTCGCCGTCCGCCACGTAGGCCAGACCACCCTCGACAAGAACGTCGTGGGCATAGCCGGAAGTGTCGTAGGCAGCTGCCTCTGTCGGGGCCTGTGGTTGCGATATGTCCACGACTCTCAGTCCCGACTGCCCGTCCGCAACGTACGCCCGGTCACCGGATAGCCTGATCCGCATCGCGTCGCCGGGCGTCTCCAGGTGTGCTACCTCGCGCGGTGTCGAAGGATCGGAGATGTCGACGACTCGTATCCCCGCCCACTCGTCGGCAACGAAGGCATGAGAACCTGAAATACTCACGTCCACTGCACGGTAGGTACGGAGGTTTGCGGTCTGTCGAACGGCGGACGGGTCGGAGACATCGAGGATTCGAAGACCGGTGTAGCCATTGGCAAGGTAGGCATGCGTACCCACCACCTGGACGCCGCGTGCCTTGCCCGCGGCATCGAAGTGTTGCACGATCGGAGGAGCCTCCGGCCGCGAGAGGTCGAGGATCTCGAGCCCCTTGTCCCCATGGGCCAAGTAAGCAAAGGAACCCGAAACCGTGACGGCTTCCGAACAGGTCGGGTGGTGGTATCTTCCCAGCCATTGCGGCGCCGTCGGGTCCGACACGTCGACGATGATGAGGCCGGCATCGTTGGCGACGCCCGCCAGGTAGGCTCGCGAATCCGTGACCGAGACCCCCTCTGCGCCATAGACCATCTTGTGGAAACCCACCTGGACGGGCGCCGTCGGATCGGAAATGTCGAGGATCGTCAAGCCGGCCTCGTCCTCCTCGTTCTCTTCGATGCCGACGACGTAGGCATAGCCATTTGATGCAGACACGCCATAGGTCCAGCCCGGCATGTCGTAGTGCCCGATCTCTTTGGGCTTCAGAGGAGTCGATACGTCGATCAGACTGACGCCCCTCCTCCTGGTCGTCACCAGCGCCAAGGATCCCGTCACATCAACGCCGGTCGCATGGTCACGTGTCTTGTGCTCCTGCACTACTTGAGGATGCACGGGATCCGCGATATCGATGATGACCAGTCCCGACCATCCGGCCGCGAGGTAGGCGTACTGACCCTTGACCGCCACGGACCGGACGAGCGCCGACACCGCGACTTGTCCGATTTCCCTGGGATTTTCCGGGTCCGAGATGTCGATGACTCTCAGAGCACCATTGTCCTCGGCCACAAAGAGATGATCGCCAAACGCATCGAGCCCACGAACGACACCTGACAATTCGACCGAAGCCACCTCTGTCCACGAGGAGATCGTTCCGGATCCCGGGTTCATTCGGAGGACACGGATGGAGCCACCCGTTCCAAAGTAGACGTGGCTCCCGGACACGGCACTCGAGTAGACGGGACCACCGTGCCATCTGCCCAGCAGCTCGAGAGCCGGAGCTGGAGCTTCGCTGACTGTCATCGGCGAAGAGGCGTCGGCCGACGACGACGGTGACGATGGCGCTGATCGCAGGTCAGCTGGACCGACCGCAAGAGCCAGCAAGAGCACCACTGTCAGAATCTTTACGTCTTGTCCACGCATTACCCGCTCCTTCTCGTGGTGATCGGAGCTCGAATCAAGCTCCCTCGTTGCTGGTGTTCCTGTCGCGACATCCGGCGGCCATTCTAATCTGTGGTGCCGAATTGGCCAATATTGACGACGCCCAAAGCGCCTGCGCGCGACGCTACGCCATCGGGTGACTCCCAGCCATGGCCGCCGGACTTCGAGCCGGCCCGACCAATCGCCGGGTTGCCAACACCAACGCGCCATCGCGGGGCTGCCGCGATGGCGCGTTGGTGTATCAACTTCGTGGGAGACTAACTACCTCCATCCGGATCGATCAGCACGCAGGCAGTGGCCCCTTCGAAGCTGCCAGAATCGGTTTGGACAAAGACACTCAGACTATCGAAGACATCAAGCTCACCGACGAAACCTACCTGGCAAGTCGACTTCGATGGAGCCGCCGTCAGTTCGCACATCGGGCTGAGCTGCTCTCCGAGGTCGGTCGTGCCAGTGGGATCATCATGGAACAAGTAGGCAGTACCATCTCTGGGTGAGTTGCCCTGCGCGACCTTGACAACCAGCGTGAGTACCTGAGCGCCAGCGCCGAATGGACTGATAACGCCGACGGTGTCGTGCTCGCCTGACTGCTGACCCAGACCCATGTACTTGCCCTGGGAACCGATCGTCTGGTCGGTGCCGAAACACATCAGGTTGGTGCCAATGCCGTCGTCACCGGGCTCGCCCTGCTTACCTTGCGGGCCCTGGGGACCGATCTTGCCCTGGTCACCCTGGGGACCCGGCTTACCCTGGTCACCCTGGGGACCCAACTTGCCCTGCTCACCCTGAGCGCCTGGCTTACCTTGGTCACCTTGGGGACCCAGCTTGCCCTGCTCACCCTGAGCGCCTGGCTTACCTTGGTCACCTTGGGGACCCAGCTTGCCCTGCTCACCCTGAGCGC
Source organism: Thermoanaerobaculia bacterium (assembly GCA_945787575.1). Classification (GTDB taxonomy): domain Bacteria; phylum Acidobacteriota; class Thermoanaerobaculia; order Multivoradales; family JAHEKO01; genus CALZKB01. The sequence goes on from CALZKB010000147.1 coordinate 9,994, forward strand.
CTGGCTTACCTTGG
>CALZKB010000148.1:0-16392 GCA_945787575.1 Thermoanaerobaculia bacterium
GAGTAGACGAGAATCGGCTCCACGAAGTCGCCCGAACAGCTGCCCGGTCCGGGGATGTCGCCCTCCCGGCAGTTCCAGCCGTAGTTCTCGCCTCCCGTGCTCGAGGCGGGTTGGAAGTCGACCTCCTCGCGGAGGTTCGCGCCGACGTCGGCGATGAACATGTCTGCGGTCTCGCGATCGAAGCTCCAACGGTAGGGGTTTCGCAGTCCGAGCGCCCAGATCTCGTCCGCTCCCGGCTCGCCCACGAACGGATTGTCCGGGGGAATCGTGTAGGGAGGGACGCAGACCAGGTCTTCACACGGCGCGATCCTGATGATCTTCCCCAGGAGGTTGTCGATGTCCTGGGACGTGGAGCTCGACGCGCCGCCGTCGCCCAACCCGATGTAGAGGTAGTCGTCCTGACCGAAATGGATGTCTCCGCCGTTGTGGTTGCCGGCCGGCTGGGCGAGGGTGAAGATCTCCTCCCGCGACGTGAGGTCGGCCACGTTGGGGTCGCCGGCCGAGACCGTGAAGCGCTCGACGACGGTCTCGAGTGGGGAGCCGTCTCGGGTGTAGTAGACGTAGAACAGGCCGTTCTTGGTGAAGTCGGGGTGGAACGCGAGGCCGAGCAGGCCGCCTTCGAAGAAGGTGTCGACGTCGGTGATGATGTCCAGAAACGGAACGGGCAGCAGACCGCCGTCCACGAAGATCCGGATGGTGCCGTTACGCTCGACGACGAACAGACGCCCGGAGCCGTCGTTGGCGTGACGCATGGCGACCGCCGTCGACACGGAGATGCCGAGCGAAACGAGCTCGAGGTCGGCGGGCGGTTGCGAAGAGACGGGAACCGCCACGGCAGCGGCCAGGACTACAGCGGGGAGCGAACGTCTAAACATGCGGAGTCTCCTTGGTGGGCGTTCTCGGCAGCGGTGATGGTACAAGGGGTGAGATGGTTTGGGAATGGAGGAGCTCGCGGTTGCCGGCCATCTCCGGCGCGCTGCCCGACCTCCTGCCGGAGGCTAACGAATCGTGACGGTGCTTTTCGGCGTGAGCTCGAGACGCACGCCTCCGAGACTCAGCCCGAGCCCGAGATGCTCGCCTGCGGCTGCAGGACGGCGATGGCCCCGGGTGCCACAACCACGAAGTCGTGCTCCTGGCCGACACCGGCGGCGGGGACCGCGAGAGACAGACTCGCAAGCAGAAACTGGACCCCTGCCTTAGCTGGTCGGACCGTGCACCTCTACCAGCACCCTCCGGGTGCGGGGCTTGTTGTCGAAATCGCAGAGCACGATCTGCTGCCAGGTGCCGGTGGCGAGCTCACCGCCGGTGACCGGCACGGTCAACGACGGTCCCATCAGCGCCGCACGGACGTGCGAGTAGCCGTTGCCGTCGTGCCACCGCAGATTGTGCTCGTACTCGGCATCCCGCGGCGCCAGGCGCTCGATGGCTCGCTCGAGATCGTGGACGGCTCCGGACTCGTACTCGATCGTGGTGAGCGCCGCGGTCGAGCCCGGAACGAACATCAGAACCCAGCCTTCCCGGATCCCCGACTCGGCCACATAGCGGCCGACGTCGGAGGTCAGGTCGAGGATGTCCGTGCCGCCGGTGGTCTCGCGATGAAGCGTCGTTCGCATGCTGCGTGCCCTCCTGCCGCAACTCTAGCGCGAGAGCTGGATGAGCGATGACGGTAGGGTCGCCCTCAGCCGCGGGAGAGGTAGGCTCTCTGCTGCTCGACTCCCCGCGGCTCGTCACTCGGCATAGAGCTGGAGATCGGTACCGAAGCAGTCGGCGATGTGCAGCAGGGTCGGCAGGTCGGGGTGGCGGACGATGATCCAGCCATCGGAGAGCAGTGTGCTCTTCCAGTTGCGTCGCGGCGCTCCCGGCGGCAGCAGCTCGACCGAGACGACATGCCGGTCAAAGCGGCTCATCAGGCTCTCGAGGCCGGAGATACTCCGGATGCGTCCCCGCCCCTGCGCCCGCTTGAAGATGATGGCGCTGTTGTAGCGCCGCTGGACAGGCTGCGACAGGCCACCGTGGACGACCGCCTCGGCCCAGCCCGAGAACGTATCGATGTCACAGGCGTAGTTCATGATCTCGACCGAGCGGGCGCCTGGCGGGCGGGCGCCGATCTCGCCGAACACCGCCTCCCCGGTCGGGGTGAGGAACCACTCCATGTGAGTGAAGCCGTCTCGATAATCGAGAGCCTCGATCACCGCTCGGCCGAGCTCGCGGCCGGCGGCCAGCGCATCGGTGTCGGGGTTGCGCAGGGTGACGGTCTGAGGGCTGATCCATTCCACGGTGCGGGCGATCAACGGTTTGGGCCGGTACCAGGAGACGTTGTAATAGAGGATGCGGCCGTCGGCGCAGATGGTGTCGAAGGTGTACTCCTCACCCTCGACGTACTCCTCGACCGACACGATCGGCACGTGACGGATCAGCGGCAAGATGCCCTCGAGCTCCGAGCGATCGGCGATCCGGTAGGTGTCGGCCGAGCCGGCTCCGGCGATCGGCTTGACGATCAGCGGAAACCCGATCCGTTCCGCGGCCTCCAAGCAGCCCCTCGCGGTGCTCTCGCGGGAGTGCCTGGGGACTCGCAGCCCGGCCCCTTCGAGCACCTGTTTCATGCGCTCCTTGTCACGGAACGGCACCGCTTGTTCGAGCGTGAGGCCGGGAAGCCGGAGACTCTGCCGCAGGCGGGCCGCCAAGACGATGAGCGGCTCCCAAAGCGTCTCGACGCGATCGATCGGTGCGCTCTCGGCAAATCGCCGCACTCCCGAGACGACCGCTTCGTCGTCGAACAGCGACGGGACCTCGATGTAGTCGGCGAGCGCCTTCCGGGTCATCGGCGGCAGCGCCGCGACCGGCTGGTCGCCGACGCCCACGACCTCGGCGCCGACGCTCACCAGACCATGAGCGAAGAAGGGCATCTCGCTCGGAAATGCGGGAGCCAGCATCAAGACGCGCATCGCGATCTCCTCTTCGACTACTCGGCGAGCTCGACGCGGACCGTGGAGACGAACGTGCGCAGAGCCTCCTCCACTCGGCTCGTCTCGGGATGTCGCACGATGACGTAACCCTCGCCCTCGTAGCCGCTGGCGGCCGATTGGCCGCGCTGCGGCAGCTTGACTTCGACGACCAGGTCCCCCACGGCCCGCTGAGCTTCCTCGAGCCCACGCACCGCGGCCACGCGCCCGCGACCCTGGCCGCGTAGGAATGCAGTGCCCGCGGCGTAACGACGGTAGGGAGCGTCGAACGCCTCCTCGATCATCAGCCGCGACCAGCAGTCGTAGAAGTCGAGATCGTGGGCAGCCGAGATCAGCGTCGTAATCTGAGCCCCCGGCGGGCGGGCGGCTACCTCCGAGATCGCCAGGCTGCCGTCCGGCCGCCGGAACCACTCCATGTGCGTCAGGCCGGTCTCGAGGCCCAAGGTGGTGACTGCTCGGAAGGCGGCATCGCGGATGTCGTCGTAGGCCGGATCGTCGACCTCGCGCGGGAGCAGCACGCACCACTGGATCCAGGCGTTGCTCAGCACCTCGAGCGGGGTCGGCAGGTAGCGCGTCAGCGAGTGCCAGACCGGCTTGCCTTTTACGAAGACGCTGTCGAACGAATGCTCCTCCCCGAGGATGAACTCCTCGAGCAGGACCGGGCTGTCGGCGGTCGGTCGCAGAAAGCCCAGCGCCTCGCCGAGCGCCGCCTCGTCGTCGACGCGGTAGGTCGCCTCGGCGCCGGCGCCCGCCGGCGGCTTGACCACGAGCGGGAAGCCGGTAGCGGCGGCGAACTCGCGGGCCGCCGGCAGGTCGGCGACGAGACCGTGACGGGCACAAGGCAGCCCTGCCTCACGCAGAATCGTCTTCATTCGTGCCTTGTCGCGGAAGTTCAGCGCCGATTCGGGGTCGAGTCCGGGGATCCCCAGGGCCTCTCTCACCCGGGCGAGCGAGACCTGCATGTGCTCGAGGATCCCCAGGAGGCGATCGAGCTCGCCCATCTGCGCGGCGAGGCCGCGAGCGCCGATCTCGAGCTGGCGCCAGTCGAGGGCGTTGCCGACCTGCCAGTGTCCGGCCAGCGCTTCGCGGACGTCGGCGGGAACGCGCTCGAGCGGCTCGTGGGTGACGAGTCCGAGCTGCACGCCCCGCTGCGCCATGGCGGCGCGCACGAAGCGCAGGGTGGTCGGCGGCAGGTACGGGGCCACGAAGGCGACGTTCACGAGGCGGTGAGTCTACAGTGCACTGGGCTCGACCTGCAGTAGTCTCGGGCCGATGAAGATCTGCATGATCTGTTCGGAGCTGAGCCCTATTGCCAAGACCGGGGGGCTCGGCGACGCCGTCGCGGGGCTGGCCCGTTTCCTGGCCGACCAGGGCGTCGATCTGAGGATCTTCATGCCGTTCTATTCAGCTGCGCGGGTCGATCGCCAGGCGGTGATGCCGGTCGAGTTTCTGCAGGGCCTGCGGACCGAGCTCGCGGGCCGGGCGGTCGAGTACGACGTCTACACGACGGCGCTGCCCGGGACCTCTCAGCCGATTCACCTGATCCACTGCCCGAAGCTCTATGCCCGCCGAGGAATCTACGACGACCGTGGGGACGAGCACTTGCGCTTCGCTCTGCTCGCCCGCGGCGCCATCGAGTCGTGCCAGCGGATGGGCTTCGGCCCGGACGTCTTCCACCTCAACGACTGGCACACGGCGCTCGTTCCAATCTACCTGCGCTCGCTCTACGGCTGGGACAAGCTCTTCGCCGGCAGCCGCACCCTGCTGACGATTCACAATCTCGCCTTCCAAGGGGTCTTTCCCGCCCGAGAGGTCGCGGCACTGGGTCTCGGACCGGTGAGATCGCTACTACATCAAGACGACCTGGCACGAGGACGCGTGAGCTTCATGACCAGCGGCATCCTCCACGCCGACCACCTCTCGACCGTCAGCCCGACCTACGCCCGCGAGATCCTCACGCCGGACCACGGCTTCGGTCTCGATCCTCTGCTGCGGGCGCGCGCCGACCACCTGGCGGGCATCGTCAACGGCGTCGACTACGGCGAATGGGACCCGGCCTCCGACAGGCTCATCGCCCGGCCCTACTCGGCCTCGGAGCTCGGGGGCAAGGAGGTGAACAAGAAGGCTCTGCTCGAGGAGGTAGGCCTGCCCTACGAGACCGGGGTGCCGGTCCTCGGCGTCGTCTCCCGGCTGACCGCGCAGAAAGGGTTCGATCTCCTCTTCGGCACCATCCCGGAGCTCCTGTCGCGCCGCAAGGCGCGGATCGTGATCCTCGGCAACGGTGAGGCCCGCTTCGAGGAGTTCTTTCTCCGACTGCAGAGCGTCTTCCCCGGGCGGGCGCACTTCCACCGTGGCTTTGACAACCCTCTGGCCCACAGGATCCAGGCGGGAAGCGACATGTTTCTGATGCCGTCCCGGTACGAGCCCTGCGGTCTCACCCAGCTCTACAGCCTCAGGTACGGCACCGCGCCGATCGTGCGTCGCACCGGCGGCCTGGCCGACACGGTCGAGCTCTACGACTCGGCGACCGGCAGCGGCACCGGTTTCGTCTTCGACCATTTCGAGCCCGATGCCTTGCGCTGGGCACTCGACTACGCCCTCGACAGCTACACCGACCAGACCCGGTGGCTCGGCCTGATGCGCAACGCCATGGCCCAGGATTTCTCCTGGGAGCGCCAGGGGCGGCACTACCTGGATCTGTACCGGCGGCTCTAGCCAAGACGCCCAGCCGGCTAGGCCAGCTCGTCGAGGTACCGCGGCAGCATCTCGCGCCAGGTCGGCCAGTTGTGGTCGTAGTCGGGTCCCCACGGATCGACCCGGTTGGGGATGCCCTTGTCGCCGAGCACGCCCGCCATCTGCCAGCTCTCGGCCGGTGCCTCCCACTGCCCTTCGCCGGTGGCCAGCAGCACGAATCGCTGCCGTAGCCGTGCGAGCTGCTCGCCTTCGCCGAGATCGGGCAGGTAGTGCAGCGGCGAAGAGAAGTAGAAATCCTCGTTCCAGTCGTTGTCGAGCCAGCGGGTGAGATCGTAAGTGCCGCTGAGGCCGATGGCGATCTTGAAAACGTCCGGATGGCGGCACAGCGAGGCGACGGCATTGAAGGCGCCGATCGAAGCGCCGGCCGTGATGATCTCGATGTCAGGGGTGCGACAGTCGTGGCGGATGGCGCCCGCCAGCTCGTCGGCCACGAATCTGTCGAACTGGTTTTGCACGAGCGACCGATACCTTGCCGTTCCCGTTCGCGACGTCCAGGCGTTGCCGGCGACGCTGTCGCAAGAGTACAGCTTGACCCGGCCGCCCTCGATCAGCGGCCAGAGCACTTGGACCATCAGGAAGCGCTCGCACTCCTCGGCGTCGCCGCCCGCGGTCGGAAACAGCAGCACCGGGGTGCCCGAAAAGCCCCAGCGAACGACCGTGATCGATCGTTGGAGGTGGGTCGAGTGCCAGTCGGTACGCAGCTTCATGCTCGACGATGGCCGCAGCCGGTCACGCCGCCGAACCGCCGCTCTCGTCGGCCCGCCACTGCTGGATCTTGTCCCAGAAGTACTCGGTGAAAGTGTCGACCTCGTGCTCCGGAAAGAGGGCGGCGTAGCCGGCGAGCTTCTCCCTGTAGGGCAGGTCGAGGTCGGCGATCTCGTAGTACGGCTGCCAGTCGAGGCAGCGCCGCATCGGTCTCCGAGTGGCGGCACAGAAAAGGCTCCAGCGCAGCAGCGCCTTGATCAGCCAAGGGAAATGGTAGTGCAGGCTCGTTACCTGCGAGTCGGGGCAGGCGTTGGCGAAGTCGATCGGGTAGAAGACGCGGTCCGACCTCAGCGCTTCGCACGAGTTGAAGTCCCAGCCGAAGAAGGTGTTGATGCTGAGAGTCATCTCGGTGAGAAGCGCCGCCTCCTCCGGGTCGACGAAATCACGCGCCACCTCGTAGCGCTCGTGGAGCGGGGCGCCCGCGTCGTAGCGCACGAGCCGCACCTGCGGCCCGATCCCGATGCCGCGAACGAAGACGTCGAACGGCGCCACCGCCTCTTGCAGGTGCATCAACCGCTTGGCGCTGCTTTCGTACTGCATTCTCAGCTGAGCCTCGTCGTCGATCTTCTGGACCCCCACCCAGGCACCTCCGTCGTACGGCTTCATGAACAGCGGATAGCCGAGCTCATTGCCCACGGCGGCGATGTCGAACAGGCGCGCGTAGCGCTTCAGCATCGGTTCGAGATCGGGGCTCGGCTCGTAGGCTTTCGGCGGCACCATCCAGGTGTGGGGCACCGGCAGGCCGAGCCGCATCATGGCGCAGTAGGTGGTCTGCTTCTCCATCGACTGGATCGACCACGGGTTGTTGAAGACGTAGAGGTCGTCCATGAGGACAGCCTTCTTGATCCACTCCCGACTCGGGTAGTACCAATGGGTCAGACGGTCGAGCACGAGATCGTAGGGGCAGGGCTGGCGCAGACCGAAGGGCTCGATCGTCACCCGCTCCACGGCGAATCGGACCGTGTCACCGCCGATCGGCAGCGCCAGATCGAGTCTCTCGATGAGCTCTTCGTAGCAAAGGGGCCAACAGATGTCGGCGCCTAGCGAGAGCCCGATCTTGCGAGTGATCTCAGCCATGTCCCTACCTCCGGTCGAAGGGGCCGATCATAGCCGAGAGGTCCTCACTCGTAATACATCCAGAGCGGCCCGGGGAAGAGCCAGGAGAGCCCCTCGCGCAGGCGGTCGCGCCAGTTCTCCCAATTGTGGCCGTCCCGCGCCTCGACATAGCGCACGTCGACTCCGATCTGCTGCAGCAGCGGCAGCAGCGAACGGTTCTCGTAGATCAACGACTCGTAGACCCCGCAGCTTACGAACATCCTCTCCGTCGGCCGCCCCGGCTGGTCGCGGAACCCGTTCATGAACTTGACCACGGGATCGAATGCCGGACCTCGGCCGTGACGCTCGCCGAGATCGCTGAAAGCGAACGATCCGGACTGCACCAGCAGCCGCCCGAACACACCCTGATTCCGCCACGAGGTCGCCAGCGCCGCCACGGCGCCGAAGCTCGCGCCCATCAGGCCTCTCGCCGAAGGATCCGGCAAGAGAGGCAGCTCGTTCTCGAGTCGGGGCAGCAGCTCGTCGACGAGAAATGTGTCATGTCGTGGATCGGCGGCGTACTCGACCAACCTCTCGGGCGAGTCGATCAGAGCCGCCACCAGCGGTTGGATCTCGAGCGCGTCGATGAGGTTGTCGAGCACGGTCTTGAGGGCGGCGAAGCGCAGATAGTCCCCGCCGTCGTGGACCACGAGCAGCGGATACTGTCGCCGTCGCCGGCGACGCGCCGGCAGGTAGACCTGGACGGGGCGCGCTTGGCCGAACACCTTGCTCTCGATCTCGAGATCGAGCAGCGAGCCGCCCCGCACGCCGGCGATGGGCTGCGCCCAGGGCGGCGTCTCGTAGCCGGCTCCATGGAGGACCGAGTTGGCGCCAAAGGGATCGTGAGCCCGCAAGTCGTTCAGCGGGTCTCGGATCCATCGCCGCCGCCGGCCGCGGACGACCTCGATCTTGTACTCGACGCGGGACCGCTCGGGGACCTCGAGCGTCAGGACCCAGAGCTCGCTTTCGCCGAGGCGACGGAACGGCTGCGACGAAGGCAGGCCGTAGATCCAGCTGCGCAAGGCGACCTCGTCGGCCTCCCCGCGGTAGACAAAGGTGGCGCGGCCGCCCTCGACGAGGGGAAACGAGCGCTCCGCCAGCAGCCGGTCGATCTCCTCCGGCGTCGGCTCGGCGCCGGGCGCGAGCAGATCGACGGTCAACGCCGGAGTACCTTCCAGCTCGACCGGCCGACCTGCCGGACGTCTCCGTCGGACCCGAAGAGCCGCGCGCCACGGGCTCGCCAGCCGTCGGCGTCGCGGCGCAGCCGGGACCTCTCGTCGAGCGCGACGCAGGCGAGGGGGGCGAAGCGGCGCGCCAGCTGGGCCACGCGCAGCGGATCCTCGTCGCGTAGCCGACGCCGCGCGTCCGGCAGCGGCAGGACGTCGCCGCACAGGTCGAGGCCGGAGTCGAGCACCTCGGCGTTGCCGGCGCCCCAAGGAGGGCTGTCGTGGAAGAGAACGATCCGGCGGGCGGCAACCATCGCTCCGGCCGACCACGCGACCAGTGTCTTGTCCGCGATGAGAGGCGCCAGATCGAACAGGCGCAGCCGATTGAGCAGCACCGCGACGTGGCCGCCGGCGAGAACCACGACCGCGGCCCCCGCGAGCTCGCGCGCCAGCTCCCCGCGCTGCCGGGCCACGGAGTCGCGGCGGCTCGGGTGCCACCGCTCCTCGAACTCGGCATGAACCGCCTGCACTCGCTCCAGGTGATGCCGATCGAGGGAGCGCAGGTCCTCGAGCGCGGCTCCGACCTCTCCGGCGAGGGTCTCCTGGTCCGCGGCATCCTCCTCACCCTGAAGCTCGAGCAGCTCGCGGTAGGCGGCGATCGCGTGGTCGAGGCGAATCCGGTAGAGCCGCTGAAGCTGCTTCAACCGCGACTGGCGGTCACGATGGGCGCGAGACAGCTCGCGATCCTCGTCGAACACCTGCTCGGCCCTTCGGTAGATGCCGAGATTGACGACGTCCTCGGACAGGCCTCCGGGCAGGGGGTCGTTCTCGTTCTCCTGCCACCCTGCCGTGATCACGGCCACCGGACCGTCGAGCTCGCGGACGATTGCCAACACGGTGGGCCGCCGGCGCTGCGGACCTAGGAGAGTCAGGTTCGACATCCGGCCCTTTATAGTAGATTGCCTCACGTCGTGCACGTCATCTTCGTCGAGCCTGCCTTCCCGGCCAATCAGCCCCGCTTTGTCGAGGCGCTGCATTCGGTGGGAGCGCTCGTCACCGCCATCGGCGAAGCGCCTTTCGAGCACCTGCCTCAGAGCGTGAAGGAGCGGCTGCACGGCTACGAGCGAGTCGGGTCGGTCTGCGACGAAGAGGCGCTGCTGCGGGCGGTCCGGGCCGTGCAGGCGCGAGGTTGGGTGGACCGGCTGGAGGCCACGGTCGAGGCTCACATCCTGGCGACCGCCCGGGTGCGGGAGGCGGCGACGATCCCCGGCACTTCGGTCGAGACCGCCTTCCTCTGCCGAGACAAGCCGGCGATGAAGGAGGCTCTGCGCCAGGCGGGTGTGCCGTGCGCTCAATCGATCGGCGCCGGCGACCCCGAGGAGATCCGCGAGTTCGCCCGCCGGGTCGGCTTTCCGTTGATCGTCAAGCCCCGTGGCGGCGCCGGCGCCGCCGATACCGAGCGGGTCGACGACGAGGGGCAGTTGGAGGCGGCCATCGCTTCGCATCACGTCGGCCGCGGCGGCGAGGTCGCCGTCGAGGAGTTCGTGGAGGGCCACGAGGGCTTCTTCGACACTCTGACGATCGACGGCCGTATCGCCTGCGGGTTCGTCTGCCACTACTACCCGGGAGTGCTGGAAGCGATGCGCGCGCGGTGGGTGTCGCCGTATCTCATCACCACCAACCGAGCGGACGGGCCGAGCTACGGGGAAGTCTGGGAGATGGGTCAGCGGGTGATCTCGGCTCTCGGCATCGGCACTTCGGCAACCCATCAGGAGTGGTTCTTCGGCCCCAAGGGCCTGCGCTTCTCCGAGATCGGCTGCCGGCCGCCGGGAGTTCTCACCTGGGACCTCTACTCGGCGGCCAACGATTTCGACCTCTACCGGGAATGGGCTCATTCCATCGTCCACGGTTCGATCGCCGCTGTGCCGTCACGAAGCTATTCGGCGGCGCTCGTGAACTTCAGGCCCGACCGCGACGGCCACATCGCCGGTTACGAAGGGATCGACGAGGTTCAGGCGCAGCTCGGCGATTGGATCCTCGACGCCCGGTTCCCGCCGCCCGGGACCCCGACCCAACCGGTGTCGGCCGGCTACATGGCCAACGCCTGGATGCGCCTGCGTCACCCCGACTACGACCGCCTGCGCGAGATGTCGGAGTGGGCCGGTCGAACGATTCGGGTGCGCGCCACGCCCGGCTAGACGATCGTCCAGCCGTCGCCTGCGGATTCTCCAGCCACCCCAACTCGAGCTCCGAGAGCTTCGGCTCCTGCACCCAGGTCGCCCGCGGCATTAAGATTCGAAAGACCAGCGGAGGCGAGAGACCCGGAAGTGAGCGAACGGTGAAGCCGACGGAAGAAGAACGCGCCGACTTCGCGGCGCTGCAGGAGCGGCTGCTGCCGATCTGGCGCACGCTCGAGGATCGCTCGCCGTCGCCGCATACGTCGGTGGTCGTGCCGTCGCTCAGCTTCGACCAGGAGGAGCTGGCGAAAATCCAAGGGGTGTCGTTCTACGAGGAGCGGCTGCTGTTCACGCTGATTCGCCTGCGCGACCCGGGCGCGACGGTGGTTTACGTGACCAGCCAGCCGGTCCACCCCGACATCGTCGAGTACTACCTGAGCCTGCTGCGCGGCGTATCGGCACGCAGCGCCCGCAGCCGCTTGCATCTACTGTGCCTCTACGACGCCAGCCCTCTGGCCCTAACCCGCAAGATCCTCGACCGCCCGCGTCTCGTTCGGAGGCTGCGAGAGCTGATCCGCGACCCGAAGCTCGCCTACCTGACCTGCTTCAACTCCACGGCGCTCGAGCGCGAGCTGAGCCTGGCGCTCGGCATCCCTCTCAACGGAGTCGATCCGGAGCTGCTCTGGATCGGTACCAAGTCGGGCTCGCGCAAGGTGTTCGACGAAGCTGGCGTCGACCAGGCGCCGGGCGTGACCGACGTGCGGACGATCGACGACATGCTGGACGCACTCCTCGAGCTCAAGAAGGCCAATCCGAGGCTGTCGCGGGCGGTCGTCAAGCTCGACGAGAGCTTCGCCGGCGCCGGTAACGCGGTGTTCACCTATCCGCCCGCAGGCTCTTCCGATCGGGCCGCTCCCAGTCGCGCCGAGCTGGCGGCGGCGCTCGAGACGATGGCATGGGCTTCGGCCTCGGAGACGTTCGACAGCTACGCCCGTGCACTCGCGGCGATGGGCGGCATCGTCGAGGAGTTCGTCGAGGCCGAGGGTCTGCGGTCTCCCAGCGCCCAGCTTCGAGTCAACCCCGACGGCAGCGTGGCCTTGATCTCGACCCACGACCAGGTGCTCGGCGGCCCCACCGGACAGACCTACCTCGGCTGCCGCTTCCCGGCCGACGACGCTTATCGAGGGGCAGTGCAGGAACGGGCGCTGGCGATCGGAGACGTGCTGCAGCGTCATGGCGTCGTGAGCCGGTTCGCCGTCGACTTTCTGGTTTTTCCGGAGGCCGAGGGCTGGAGCTGCCTAGCCGTCGAGATCAACCTGCGGATGGGTGGCACCACCCCGCCGTTCCTCGCCCTCCAGTTCCTGACCGGCGGCACCCTCGACGAGTCCACCGGACAGTTCATGGCGCGAGGGGAAAGGCCCAAGTTCTACTACGCGACCGACAACCTCCGGTCGCCCGCGTACAGGGGCCTGCTGCCCGAAGATTTCGTCGACATTCTCGCGACCCACCACGTCGACTTCGATCCGTTCAGCGAGACGGGCGCCGTCTTCCACATGATCGGCGCGCTGTCCCAGTTCGGCAAGCTCGGCGTCACCTGCATCGGCGACAGCCCGGAGCAGGCGGACGAGATCTACCGCAAGATCGTCGCGGTTCTCGACCGGGAGATGGGCACCTTGGGAGAGCCGGAGACCGGCGCCGTGCACCCCTTCGAGGTCGCCGTCCGCGGGATGGAGTGAGAGACAGCTCTGCCGACGAACCTCGGATCCGCCTGAACTTGGTGCGTCCAGCGCCCCGGGAAGTCCGGGGTGGCGGCTGCCCTCACTCTCCGCCGACGGGGTTCTCCGCGACTAGTCCGGCGCTCCGCGTATGGAAGCCGGTGTGGCGGGCGAAATCCCGCTCGAAGAGCTCGTTGGTGGCGTACGAGCGTCCGAGAACCGCTTGCCAGACGGTGGCGGTCTCCATGCACAGGTAGCAGAAAACCTCACCGTGCCAGGCTCGCAGCCTGCCGTAGAGCGAGCCGTAGAGGTCGATCTTGACCTCGTCGGAGTAAGTGAGCTTGCCGTGCGGATCTTCGTTCATCGCCATCTGGAGCACCTTGGTCTCACCTCCGCGGCGCCGAATCTGGCGGGCGACCGGCCGGATGAAGGTCATCGAGCCCATCGAGAGGAACGCGACCTCGGCCGGAGAGAACTCCCGCGTCAGCCGGTCCGCCACGGCACCGTATTCTCGGCGCCAGGCGCGAAAGTAGACCATCGGATGGAAATGAAAGGCGACGCGGTGGCCGCGATCGGCGAGGGTGCGAGCCGCACCCAAGCGACGATCGAGACTGGCGGTGCCGTGCTCTTCGTTGCGGATGACGGTGTCGGTGTTGAGGGACCAGCTGCAGATCAGGTTACCCGGAAGCTCGAGCTCGAGGAGATCCCCGACGTTGTCCGATTTCGTCTTGAGCTCGAGCAGCACGTTCGGATGGCGCCGCGCGAAGTCGCACAGTGCGTCCAGCATGCCGTGTCGGTTGCCCCAAAGCAGCGAGTCGGAAGCCTGCCCGGTGCCGATGTGGTAGAAGCGTCCCGGATCGAGCTCGATCGCATCGAGCTTGCCCGCCAGGTCGGTCACCAGCTCGGCGCGATCGCCGTAGAAGGTCTGGATGGTGCAATAGCTGCAGCGGAAGGCGCAGCCCATCACGGCGTCGATGGTGTGCAAACCACAGCAGACGGTCTTGTCCGAGTAGGCCGCACAGCGCCCGAAGACTTGGCGCGGGGTCTCGCTCTCGATCAGGCGGACCTGGCGCGGTGACTGCCCGGCCAGTGGCTCTTCGGGATAGTCCTTCGCTTCCGAGGCGAGCTCCCGCAGCTGCCGATCCAGGGTGCGGATCAGGACCTTCTTGCGCTCCCTGCCGTTGGTGCCGGTCGTCCGCTCCAGGTGCGACCACCAGGCAGCGAGCGGCTCCTCCCCCCACATCTCGAGGTCTCTGGCGGCCTGCGCCACCTGGCGAAGCTCCTGGAAGGTGAACCGGTACTCGGTAGCGAGGCGACGAACCGTCTCGCCGTCTGCCGACGCCAGCACGGGGAGCAGGGTCCCGCCCTCCATTCGTTCCAGCTTTTCCGCGTAAGAGACAGCCTTGCCCATGAGCTCCTCGGATGAAGGGCGAAGTCTAGCCGACGCTCAGTCGCGGTCGCCATCCTCGAGATCGGTCAGAAACCGCTCGACCCGCTGCTTGAGAGCGCCCTGCTGAGGCGGCGTCAGATCCACGCTCTCGAGCCCTGTGGCCTTGGCGTCGGCGAGGGCGCCGGCCATGCGCTTCTCGTCGATCCGGCCGTGGAGCCGGTTCAGGTGGGCGAGGAGCTCCGGTGCCTTCTCGAGCGCGACGGTCGTCGTCAAGGGTATGGCGTAGTAGAAGCCGAAGAAGCTCCGATCGTCCTCGAGCACGATCAGCGCGCTCGGCGGCTCCGCCACTTCCGGGTCGGTCGTGTAGCCGGTGACGAGATCGACCTTCTTTTCGGCCAGGGCGTCGAAGCCCCGGCTTCGGCGGTCGCTCACCAAATCGAGGTCGAGCCCCCGATAGGTCTCGCGCAGCCCCGGGTAGCAGTCCGGCCGACTGGCGAAGCTGTAATGACTCTGGAGGGTCAGTCGCTGCGGCAGCGCGGCCAGATCGCTGATGGTCTCGACGCCGAGCTCCTTCGCGCGCTGCCTGAGCATCACCAGGGAGTAGGCGTTCGAGAAGCCGAGGCGACGCCCCACCCGCAGGCGCTCGAAGCCCGGCTTGCCGGCCATTACGGCGTTGAGGCGCTCCGCCGTGTGATCGCGCTCGGAGCGCAGGGTCTGCAACGACAGCCCCAGGAGCTCCCACATCAGCGTGCCCGAGTACTCGGCGTAGAGGTCGACGGTGCGGTTCCTCAGCTGGCTGAAGACCTCGGCCGTCTCGCCGATGTTGAAGCGGCGCTCGACCTCGACGTCGGGCTCGACGCTCTCGATCACCTGGGCGAAGAGCTCGCAGAGGAAGTTGGACTCGAGAAACACCTTGGCCCCGACGACGAGCTTCTTCGGACCCTCCGCCGCCCGGCGTGCCGCCCCGGCGTCGCGGGGCTCGGGAATCGGCTCGTCGGCGGCGATCCGGAGCTCGTCGACCAGGTGGCGGAAGCACTCGTCCGCGTGGGTGGCCGGCTTGATCAGGCTCGAGTGATCTCCGGTGATGACCTTGTAATCGGAGAAGGCGCCTCTTGCCGAAGGGGGCTGAACGACATTGTCCTCGCTCCCCGCGTAGGCGACCACCGGGATCGGGCAGGTGCCCTCGGTGACGGTGTCGGCGCGCACGATCTGCTCGAGGACGGTGAGGTGGTCCTTGGCGATCTCCTCGTCGTAGGGCTGCAGCGAGCGGGCCTGGGGATGGGGCAGAAGGCGGTCCACCAGCAGCCTCCGCGCGCTGCGCGCGAACTCCGTGCCGTTGTTCGGGCAGGCGAACAGCAGCACCCGGCGGATGCGCGCCAGGCTTCGGCCGCGGTTGCGTCTCACCCGGTCGGCCAGGAAGCGCTGGATCACCAGCCCGCCCTGGCTGTGACCGACGAGCACGATGCGCTCGTAATCCCGCGTCTCGAGGTCGAGCGAGGACGCGAGCCGCTTGGCCACCGTCTCGATCGACGGTGTCCGCTTCAGCGGATTGAAGTGGAAGCGGGACGAGTAGGAGAAAAACCCGAGGTCGAACCTGGCCGACACCCAGTCGTCCTCGGCCAGCAGCTCGCGAAATCGGCCCCAGGAGGCGGCGCTGCCGAGGATCCCGTGAACGAAGACGACGAGACCCTTGCGCTCCGGCGGGGTCTCGAGCGGAACGAGCTCGAACTGAGGGCTGGCGGGCTTGGTCATGGGCACTCGGTCACCGGCTACGGCCCCAGAGTACGAGACCGGCCGGCGGGTCTTGGCGGAGTCCGTGAACATAGTCTACAGGCGTGTTTCGCCGACCAGCTGTTACCGACTGTGCCCACCTCTTCGGCGCGCCGCCTCTCCCAACCAGCGGCCAGCAGTTCGGAGCGCTCCGATTTCGCCGCCCGCATGCTTCGCCCAGTGGCGGGCAGAGCGAATCAATTCGTCGCGCTCGGCTCCGGCTTGGGCACCTGCGGCGGAACAGGGCCGCGAGTCCTTGCGCGGCGCTGCGGTCAGCGCCGGAGGCGCTCGAGGCGCTCGTCCTCGAACCGGACGATGCTTTCGAGATCCACCGACTTGATCTTGAGCTCCGAGAGGAACGCCGAGTAGGTCATGGTCGCCGCGAGGCGGCGGATGTCTCGGGCCCACGGCACCACGTAGGTCGGCTCGCGCAGCTCGCCGGACTCGAACAGCGGTGCGAGGCGGACGGTGTCGCCGAGCGTCAGGCGGCCGGCCAGGAGGAGGCGGATGAGCTCCGGGCGGTTGTCGCGGATCGCGATACGCAGGAAGGCGTCAACCTCCAGCACGCCGGTGAGGTTGACCGCGTCCTTGGTGAAC
>CALZKB010000148.1:16433-26317 GCA_945787575.1 Thermoanaerobaculia bacterium
AGACCTCGCCCTCCGTCTGGCCTGCGTCGAGGAACGACTCGAAGACCTCGATGAAGTCGGCGCCGTCGAGCGCGCTCTTGACGGCGACCACACGCTGCGCGATCCGGCGCCGCCGGCCGACGGCGATCGCCGACAGCACTCGGACCTTGAGTGCCGCGCGGAGGACCGCCTGGTCGAGGTCGTGGAAGCTGCCCGGGCTCATGAGCGGAGACTCTAACTCGCGAGGAGCGCAAAGGGCCGGTCCGCTATTTCGGCTCCAGCAGATCGCCGAGCGCCGCGAGCCGACCGGCCCAGAACTCCTTCATCTTCGCCACCTCGTCCTGCCTCGGCAGCTTGCGGTGCTGGATCGCCACCGAGCTCTTGGCCTCACCCTTGGTGGCGAAGTACAGGTCGACCGAGCTGCCGTCCTGCCAGGTGATGCGCATCGACTTCTCGGGCGTCGCCTTGCGCACGGTGAGCTCGACGCCCGGGAGCCAGCGCTTGCGGGCGCGGCTGACGCTGAAGGCCCGGTAGAGCCGCCCGACGGGTACGGGGAAGGTCTTGCTCTTGTTGGCTTCGTAGCTTCCATCGCGGCGCTGACCGATCTCGCGCAGGCCCTTGATACGCTCATAGCCGACGGTAACCGTCTGCGCCCACCAGCCCGAGATCTCGTACTCGTCGTGGACGAGCTGGGCTATCTCTCGGTGGGGCAAGGAGGCGGCGTTCTTCCGGTCGAGACCGTAGACCCACCGCTCCCAGGTGCAGCCGGTTGCCTTGCGGACCGCCTCGTCGCTCATCCCGGTGAGCGCGGCAAAATCGGCGGGCTCGGGGCTGTTGTCCCCCTTGGCGAGCAACTGTGCCCGCGCGCTGGTATAGGACTCTCCCGTCTTCTTCATGCGAGAACGGGTCAGGCGCTTGAAGTCTTTGTTCTTTGGCATCTCGAACTCCTTCGGTTCGGCCGTCGGCGACGCCCCCCAGCAGCGAACCCGCGGCGATGCGAAGGGTTCCAGAGATTGCCGACCCGGGAGTGTGCCCCCCTTTGCCTCACGCGGACCCTCGCTGGGGGAGAGCCTGAGAGGTTGGGCGTGGATCACCGCCCTTCGACGGTGATCTTGACTGCGAGAAGCGGGTCAGTCAAGCCGAGTGCGCTCTGTTCGCCGTTGCGTGCTTTGTCCAAACGGCTATCGGTCGCGCTTGGCGCCGGCGATGGCGATGGCGAGGGCGACGACGAACGGGAGCAGTCGCTCGATCCAGTCTCCGGGAGCGTCGGCTCGGAGGTGGAACAGGACGGTGAACAGAAAGCCGACGGCGATGGTGGCCAATCTGGCCTTCGGCACGACCCGATAGCCTGCGGCCCACATCAGCACCAGCGGCCCGAACGCCGAGCCGACGGCGTGCCAGGCGAAGAGAACGCGCGTGAAGATCGCCTCGGGGGCGAGAAGCGCGAGGAGGGTGGCGAGAGCAGTGAGGATCAGCACGACGAGGCGGGACAGCGCCAGGCCACCCTCGCGGTGCTCCCGATCGAGGTTCCAGTCGTACGCGGCGGACGAGGCGGCGACGAGCAGTTGGCTGTCGGCGGTCGACATGATGGCCGAGAGCACGGCGGCGATCATGACTCCCGCGACGATCGGCGGAAACAGCTCGTTGGTGACGGCGAAGAACACCTGCTCGTTCGCTGCCAGGTCGGCCAGAAGCACGCGGCCGCACAGGCCGAGCAACAGCATGCCGGCGTAGACGATCACCGCCCAGACGACGGCGATTGCACGACCCTGCCTCAGCGCGGCCTCGTCGCGGAGCGCCATAAACCGATTGACGACGTGCGGTTGCCCCGGATAGCCGAGCCCGATGCCCAGCGTGCCGAGCACAAAGCCGACGCCGAGCAGCCCGGTGTGGGCGCCGGTCAGTCGCAGTGCCTCGGCCGAGCCGGTCGCCGCCAGCCCGGCCCGTAGCCCCTCGAAGCCGCCCACCGCGGCGAGAGCCCCGATCGGCAGCACCACCGCGGTCGACGCCATCAGCAGGCCCTGCAAGGTGTCGGTCACGCTCACCGCCCAGAACCCACCCAGCAGCGTGTAGACGAGGATCACTCCGGCGCCGATCAAGACGCTCGTCGTCATCGACAGCCCGAAGGTGCCGGCGAAGGCGTTGCCGGCAGCTTCGAACTGAGCCGCAATATAGAAGAGAAACGAGAACAGAATGATGAAGGAAGCGGAGCGCGAGATCGCCAGGCGAAGCGGCTCGCCCCGTTGGCCCGCGATGAGCTCGGTCAACGTCAGCGCCCCCGCCTCGGTGCTCAATCGCCGCAGCCGAGGCGCGACCCACAGCCAGTTGAGCAGAAACCCTCCCACCGTCGCCGGAAACAGCCACAGAGCCGACAACCCCCAGGCATACGCCGCGCCGCTGACCCCGAGCAGCGTCCACGCCGACGACGAGCTCGCGGACGCGCTGACCGCCGCCACCAAGCCTCCGAGCCGTCGCCCCCCCAAGAAGAAATCCGTCGTGTCGCGCGTTCGCTTCGCCGCCCACAGACCGATCACCACCAGACAGACCTTGTAGGCCACGAGCGTCAGCAGGATGGCTTGAGACTTGGTCATGGGAGGCGGGTGCAGGCCCTAGGATACTGACTGATCACCTCGCCCGCGTCCAAGATCGGCTCCTGATCCCGACCGAAATAGGTGGGAGAGCTCGCCTTTGCGGGTGACCCCGATCGAGAGCTCGCCACGGGGCCTTCGCAGGGGCGAATGAGCAACTTGCGCCGGTGCCAAGGTGGGGCCGGATTCGTGTGGAACCTCAAGGCGGGGGGAACCTCAAGGCGGCCTCGACAGCTTCCAGCACGTCCAGATGCTGCTCAACATCGTCCAGCACCACCATGAGTCCCCGGACGGTTCCGGCTACCCGCACGGCCTGCGCGGTCCCGAGATCCCCATCGAGGCCCGCATCGTCGCCGTCGCCTTCGACGCTCTCACCAGCCAGCGCCCCTACAAGAGACCCTGGTCCAACGGTTCGCGGACCCGGAACAGAGCCCGCCCGGAGGAGGCCCTACTCGATCTCTTCGATGACGCCGTCCGCGATCGCCGCCCGGCGCCACTTGGCGCCTCGCTCCTTCCCCGGAGATCCCGCGCTACTCCCGTCGGCGTAGAGAATCTCGTAGAGCTGGTACTGCGCTCGATTCCCGATCTCCGGATCTCGTGGCTCGGCGCCGTGTCCTTCGAGGTACTCGACTCGATTGCGCAGCCCGATGAGCTGACGGCACGCCATGAGTGAATCGATGGCACGGAAGACCAGCACCGCGAGGCGCGCGGTGGGCCCTTTCGTGTCGGCCGAGATCCGGCTCACCACGCGAGTACCCTCTCCCGCGGCGAAGATCTCGAAGCAGATCACCATACGGGCGGTGGATCCGACGAAGGCCCCGCCGTCGAGCCACCAGACCAGAGTCCGTCCGGGATCGACCTGCCGCAGATAGCCGACGGCAGTCGCGTCTCCCGGCCGCGGCTCGGGAATCCACGACACGAGGTGCCAGGCCGAGGCTTTGCGTCCGTTGTCGAGCCAATCGACGCTGTACCACCCGGCGCCACGACCCAGTTGGGCGATCCACGGCCAGACGCGCTCCGGGGCCGCATCGATCGAGATCGCCCGGGTCATCACCGCTCGCGAGCGTGGCCCGCCGGCCAGCAGTTCGTCACCCGGCATCTCCCGGCCACGCTCCTCGACCGTCGAGCCCCACGCCGAGCCCCAACGCAGGAGCGCGAGTCCCAGGAAAACGAGCGCGAGGAGGATTACCAGCCAGATCATCATCACGCCACCATGACGGTCCGAGCCTATCGGAGACAAGACTCGCTCTCGCCCAGCCAGGCGATTGGCCGCGTCCACTCACGCCCAAGGCAGTAACATTAATAAGTACTTGATAATACTGTAGATCATACAGTATACTCTTCTCATGGCCGAGAAGCCTCAGCCTGCAAGTGCCGTCGACAAACTCGCTCTCGAACTGCGGCGCGGGACGCTCGCCCTGGCCGTGCTCAGCCAGCTTCGTGAGAGCCGGCACGGCTACTCGCTCGTCCGGCGCCTCAGCGAGCGTGGTCTGGAAGTCGAGCAAGGAACGCTCTACCCCCTCCTGCGGCGTCTCGACGAGCAGGGTCTGCTCAACAGCCGCTGGGACGTCGCCGGCTCGCGGCCGCGCAAGTACTACACCCTGAGTCGTCAGGGAGCCGAGGCGCTTGCAGCGATGACCGGCCTCTGGCGGGACCTCGTGCGCACGACACGGAAACTTTTGGACGAGACTCCAGGAGGCAGCGATGAACCTGATTGAACGGTACGTGAACGAGATCGCGCGCCGACTGCCCAAGCGCCAGCGCGACGATGTGCGGAGAGAGCTGCGCTCTGCGCTCGGCGACGCACTCGACAATCGGGTCGAGGGCGAAGCGAGCGAAGACGAAGTCGTCGAGTTGCTGCGCGAGTTCGGCCCGCCGGAAACAGTGGCCGCCTCATACCGACCGCAAGACCAGTACCTCATCGGGCCGGCCCTCTACCCTACCTTCAAGACAGTGACCAGCGTCGTCTTCACCGTGCTGGTCGTCCTGGCCGTCGTTGGCTTCGGCCTCGACCTAGTGCTCGAGCCGCCGGTGGGAGGGCGCGTCTTCGGCTGGCTCCTCGGCTTGCTGACCGGACTCTGGGACACCGCCCTCTCCGCCTTTGCCCTCATCGTTTTGGTCTTTGCCCTGCTGCAGCGGTTCGCGGAAGACGAATCGGAAGACGAGAGCTGGGATCCTCGCCAGTTACCGGAGGCAACTGATGCCGACCTCGTCGGCCGCGGCGAGGCGATCTTCGGCATCGTGCTGCCCCTGGTCTTCCTCGCCCTGCTCAACCTCTTCAGGAACCACTTCGGCGTCCGCGTCGAGCCGAGCGGAGAGCTCCTGCTCAACGACGTCTTCCAGGCCAACCTGCCCTTGGTCAACGTGGCCCTGGGGCTGGGCATCCTGCTCAACATCCTCCTGCTCCGCACCGGCCGCTGGACCTGGCCGAGTCGGCTCTTCGACTGGGCGATCGATCTCTATTGGATCTGGGTGCTGTTCACCATCGCCGGCGAAGTGGCGGCCAGCAAGGCGACGCTCGTCGGCGGCGGAGTGCCCGAGGCGGTCGCAGAGATGTTCGTTCGCCTCGTCACTCTCCTCCCCTGGTTCGTGGCACTCCTCGTCATCTTGGGCGTGGCGAAGACGCTCTACCGTGGCTTACGGTCCGGCGGCCATCCGGTGCCCTCGTCAGCCGCGTAGACTCGAGGGCAACCCCTACTGCCCTGATCACAATGAGCCGTCACAGCCCTGCAGACCCCAGACGTCGCCCGCCATTAGCGGCGATGATGCTTTACGCTACTTGCGGTGCTTCCCGCGCGGTCCGAGACGAGCTCGCGAGACGGTACTTGGCGACGGTTCCACCACGAGGAGCTCGAGGCCAGGCGCCAGACCGAAGGGCGCCGCTACCTCGGCTTCCTCGACGAAGTCTCGATTCAGGCGGGTGTCTACGTGCTGCCCGCAGGCGGCGTCAACGATCAACCAGCCCATGACCGCGACGAGGTCTACGTCATCACGGCCGGTCGAGCGGTCTTGAGCGTCGCCGAGGAGCAGGCCCCCGTCGCGGCCGGCTCGATTCTCTTCATCCGCGCCGGCGTGCCCCATCGTTTCGTCGAGGTCGAGGCCCGGCTGCACGCCCTCGTCCTTTTCTCCGCCGCCGAGTCGACCCCTGGCGATCCCGGCTGGGCGGCGACCACGCTGGAGGAAGTGCGCCGCTCCGCCAGACCGGACGTGGTCGCGGCCTCGGGCGATCCCGACCTCTTGAGTCCCATGGCCGTTCGCCGGATCCACCTTGCGGCGCGGCGGTCCAGCCAGGAAGGACGCGAATAGCTCGGGTTCCACTCTGATAGCGTTGCTCCGACCAGACTTCGCTGGATCCTTCTCGAAAGGGGGACTCCATGAGCTCCTCGAAGCCCACGCGCTGGCTGCCGCCGTTGATCGCTCTGGCGGCTCTCGTCGCCCCGCCTACCCATGGCCTTCGCCTCTCCGAGGTGGAGACGCTGGTCGTGCCACCGGTAGACCACGAGGCGCTCCTCGCCGAGGATGCCGCCGCGGCCGGACCCGGGGTGCCGGTGCGCTTCGCCGTCGCCCTGCCGGTACAGGTCGATCCGACGTCCCACGGGAGTTGGGAGGACCAGGGAACTCACAGCGTCTGGCTGCTGCGGATTCAGTCGCCCGGAGCGTTGTCTCTCAGCCTCGGATTCTCCGCCTACCGGCTGCCGGAGGGCGCTTCTCTGACGGTCCTCGCGAGCAACGGGCGGACCTCGCGCGGGCCCTTCACCGCTGCCGACAACGAGGCGCACGGTGAGCTCTGGACTCCCCTCCTCGAGACCGACGACATCGTGGTGCGGATGAGCGTTCCCCGGAACGCTGACTGGGAGCTGCGCCTCGCCTCGGTCAACCACGGCTATCGACGCTTCGGCGAATTCCCCGAGGGCTCCGGCGACTGCAACGTCGACGTGATCTGCCCCGAGGGCGACCTCTGGCGCGATCAGATCCGCTCGGCGGCGGCGATCAGTCTCGGCGGCGGCATCTTCTGCAGCGGCTTCCTGGTCAACAACACGGCCATCGACGGCACGCCCTATTTCATGACCGCGGATCACTGCGGCATCAACAGCGGCAACGCGGCGTCGCTGGTCGCCTACTGGAACTACGAGAACTCCACCTGCCGGCCGGTTGGCTCTTCCGGCGGCCCGGGCGACGGATCGCTCAGCCAGTTCAACACTGGTGCCTTCTTCCGCAGCGCCTTCTCCCCCTCGGACTTCACGCTGGTCGAGCTCGATGATCCGGTGCTGCCCGACGCACTCGGCTATTTCGCCGGATGGGATCGCACTTCCGGCGACTCGTCCTCCGCGGTCGGCATACACCACCCCAGCGGCCAGGAGAAGCGGATCAGCTTCGAGGACGATCCGACCACGACGACCTCGTACCTGGGCACCTCCGTGCCCGGCGACGGCACCCACATCCGGGTCATCGACTGGGATCTGGGGACCACCGAGGGCGGCTCGTCCGGCTCGGCGCTGTTCAACCAGGACCAGCGGGTCGTCGGTCAGCTGCACGGCGGATTCGCCGCTTGCGGCAACGATTCCTCCGATTGGTACGGACGGTTCTCGGTCTCCTGGGACGGCGGCGGCGGCAGCTCGAGTCGCCTCTCCGACTGGCTCGATCCGCTGGGCCTCGGCCCGATGGTGATCGACGGCGCCGATCCGTCACCGGCGGTGCTGTACCTTGCCCACCTCGGTGACGACCAGTGCGCCGCCGACCCGGGCAACGAGAACGGGATCTGGGAGCCCGGCGAAACGATAGAGGTCGCGGTGGACGTGGTGGCCTCAGGCGACTTCACCAACGTCGTGGGAACGCTCTCCAGCCTGACTCCGGGAGTCGCCATCCTCGACGGCACGGCGACCTGGCCCGATCTCACGAGTGGCGTTCCGGCGACGACCGATCCGCCTCACTTCACGATCGGTCTCGAGGAAGCGATCCCCTGCTTCGACGATATCGATCTCGAGCTCGAGATCACCGCCACCGACGGAGGTCCCTTCAACTTCGCCTTCGCCGACGAGGTCGGAGCCTCCCCCACCCCCGAGGTGCCGGTGACCATTCCCGACGATGGGGGCGCCGGCAACCCGGCGACCAGCGACCTGGTGGTCAACCAAAGCGACATCCTCACCGACGTCGACGTCCGGGTCGTCATCCAGCACTCCTGGGTCGGTGACCTGATGGTGACGCTGCGCAGCCCGACGGGTACCGAGGTCCTCCTCCTCGATCGCCCCGGCGTTCCCGGCTCCACCTTCGGCTGCGGCGATAACAACATGGACGTCACCTTCGACGACGCCTCCGGCTTCGACCCCGAGGACCACTGCGCCGGGACCGACCCCTGGTACACCGGTGTTACCGCCCCCGTTGCCTCATTAGCCGCCTTCAACTGCGAATCGATGCTCGGCATCTGTACCCTGATCGTCAGCGACCACGCCGGCCAGGACACCGGCTCGATCATCGACTGGGAGCTCCTCAGCACTCCGCCTCCACTCGGCGAGTGCACCGTCTGCGGTAGCGACGACATCATCTTCACCGACGGCTTTGAGTCCGGCGATACCTCTGCGTGGTCGAGCACGGTTCCGTAGACGGTCGATCGCGAGCTGCAGCAAGCAAGGTCAGAGCAGGGGGAAGCCGATCAAACCGGGTACCGAGTACCGATCCGCGGTCGGCCTTGCGCTCGCACCAGCCTTCTTCATCGTCTGGATGGCGCTTGGCGTCGGAATCCTCGGAGACCCGGGCGACCTCGCCGACTTGATGTACGTCGGGGTACTCGCCGTCGGAGCTATCGGTGCAGTCGTTGCGCGCTTCCGGCCCGATGGGATGGCACGCGCGTTGTTCGCGACGGCCGTCGGTCAGGCGCTCGTCGCCGTGATCGTGCTGAGCACCGAGATGCAGCAAGGCCCGTCCGCGGGCACGATGTTGATCCTCAATGGACTCTTCGTCGCACTTTTTGCCGGCTCGGCCTGGCTGTTTCGGCATGCCGCGCGGGCGCAAAGCAAGTGAGGCTTGGTGCCGGAGCCGGGACTTGAACCCGGAAGACCCGAAGGCCGGGTGATTTTAGGTCAGGCCGGAGCCAATTCAGGGCAGTGCTCCTCAGTGCTCAACTGTAGGTGATGGCAGGGTCCTGACTACGGTTGAAGTCTGACTGGTTCAGGCGAGTATTGGGCAGCGATGCACCCAAAATTGCACCCTCGCCAACCGGCGCGAACTTCGGAGCCGAGGGCATAAGCGCATGCTCTCGAGCTGGCGGCACGCCGAGTGCGGTAGAGTTCCTCCGTCCTTGAGCCAAAGAGCCAGTCAGGAGGAGGAGCTCAAGATGAGCGGAAGGATCGTTGGAGCACTTGCAGCGGCTTGCCTGATTGCCGCGAGCGGCCAAGCGCAGCACATCACTCGGGAGAGCATCAAAGACAAGCCACGGGTGCCGGCCCGCCAGGTGAGCGGCGTGCCCGAAGGCACCGGCACGGTCCAGTACGATCCTGGAGCCCCCGCCGACGGGTTCCTGATCGCGCAGTTGCCAACCGACTATTTCGGCAACCGCTTCGACACCCGCAATGGCAGCCCACTCAGCTTTCCCGGCACGCTCACCAGGGTTTCCTGGTACCAGGCGACCTTGGGAACCCTTGGCCCCCTTGCGATCGGTGATCTTGCGCCGCTGGGAGGCCCCTTAAGCCTGCAGTTTACGGCCACTGGTATCGTACCGAACGCATTCAACTCGATTTCCGTAGCTTGGCCGGTCGGCGGTCCTTTCTTCGTCGGTATGTTGGCCCGCGTTTACGCGGGAGGGCCGCCGAACGGGCCCTTCGGCAGCGTGGGCCTGCGCTCGGCTTCGACCAACGCTCAAGGCTTCCACGGCATTCAACGGAGCTTCAATGGCGCGGTCAGCAACACTCTTCCCGGACAGAACGTCATGGTCCGGGTATCCGGTGACATCATCATCCCCGTCGAGCTGCTGGAGTTCGAGGTCGAGTAGGCGGTTCTCGAGCAGCTTTCATTCCGTCTTCGCCGCCTCCTCGAGATCGAAGGCTGAATCGGAGCACGTTTCCACACACGCGTGAGGGTGGGACAAACGTTGTGTCGCCTTGCACTCTCCCCGTGCAGGCCAGCACACCACCGCCGAGCGCACCGCAGAGCGGTATCTGTGTCCCCCGCCGCCTCGAGATCCAAAGACTGAATCGGAACCCGTTCCTACGTGAGAGTGACTGATTCCAGCCCCGTCCGTCTAACCGGGTCGGGGCTTCGACGTGGTGCTATAGGACCGCCCCGAGGGCATCCTCGCCACCGTGGTGGACGTGCCAGGAGTCA
>CALZKB010000149.1 GCA_945787575.1 Thermoanaerobaculia bacterium
GAATGGAGAATAATCAGAGAGGGAGCTTTGGAACAGTAGCCGGTCTTGGAGCTACCCGTCAGGGTGGTCCTCAGCCGGTCCGTCAGGGTATAGGAGACACTATCGAACCCAAGCTATCTTGAACGTGGGGGAACAGAAGCCGGAGATACCGCTCGTTAGGGGACCTCAGCGGGCATCATCGTCCAAGGGAGACATCCAACCATGAAGAAGCTACTTTTCGTCCTAGTCTGCGGGAGCCTGCTGAGTGGGGGAGCCGTCACGGCGCAGAGCGTCGTTGGTACCAACCACGACATGAGCGCGGCCCTGCCGACATCGCAACGTGTCTGCGTCTTCTGTCACACGCCTCATCAGCCGGAGGGGCCACCGCAGATCACTACCGACCCCCTCTGGAACCACACGCTGTCAGTCACCGCTTCGTACGGCGTGTACGACAGTCCGACCTTCGACGGCTCGGGCACGATCGCCGATATCGGGGGCGGCCAGACGGTCTCCAACCTGTGCATGTCCTGCCACGACGGGACGGTCGGCCTGGGATCCCTCTATAACAACCCGAACCTGCCGCCGCCGCCTGCCGGCAACGAGGAGGTCCCGACCAACCAAGGAACGATGATGTCGGGCAACTCCAACATGGGTACGGACCTCTCCAACGACCATCCGGTGAATTTCACGTACGACACGGCGCTGGCCACCGCCGACGGCGAATTGGTCGACCCGGCGACGGATCCGACCATCCAAGGGTGGCTGTTTGCGGGCACGGTGCAATGCGCCTCTTGCCACGACCCCCACGACAACACCTTCTTTCCCTTTCTCAACGCCACCAACGTCCAAAGCGCCATGTGCAGGACCTGCCACATCAAGTAGCGCCCGCATGACGCCGGACGGGTCAGCAAGCGGCGGGGATTCGGTCCCCGCCGCTTTTCTTTCAGAGGGGCCGAAGTTGGGGGGCGAGAGTCGTGGAGGTTGATGACGAGGCGGTTCGGTGGACGACATGCCCGAGTCGTGATCTCCGTCATCGCGGCGCGGCGGCCGCAAAGCTGGTCGCCACGCTCGGGCTGTCGCTGTATTTGGGGTGGAGCGCTCCGGTCGACGCTCAGCAGTTCGGTCGCTGGTGGTGGGACGGTTCCCTGGGTCTCGCCCAACGCGGAACCGAAAACTCCACCGGCGGGGTCGTGCTCAGCGATTTCGACCAACAGGAGCTGAGAGCGGCTCTCGGGGTGAACGGTTTCGTCGTCCACCCCGCCATCGGGCGGTTTCGACTCGGGCTCGACCTGGCCGTCACCGAGCTCGAGGGAGGGCGCGACCTCGACACCGAAAGGAGCGGCTACTCGGCAGAGTTCTCTTTCCTTCCGAGGGGCAGCTACCCGTTCAGTCTCTTCTATCGGCGCCAGCTCTACGACTACACCCGCCGAGAGGATGACGAGACCTCACCGCTCGTCGGGGTCGCCGACACCAGCGAGCAGTGGGGCGGTAGGTTCCGCGTGCGCAAGGGTCCGTTGGTAGGTACCCTGTTCGGGGTCAACCACACGGGCTACGACTTCCTGGGCGGCTCCACCCGCGAGGAGATTCATGATCGCGAGTTCGTCGACTGGAGCCAGTCGAGCGATCGGTTGCAGCATCACCTCCGACTCGAGCACCGGCTACGAGAGTACGGCACCGTCGATCTGGAGATCGAGGACCTGACGCTCAACTTCGAGCAGCGGGGCGAGACGGCCGAGGTCTGGCGTTGGCAGCTGTCGGGGGTAGGAATTCAGCGCCAGGTCGGAGTGGGAGACGACCCGCGGCGCACGACCGACGATTACCGCCTACGTACCCGCCTCTACCGCCCCATCCAGGGGACAGACCAGCTCGATCTCGACGCCAACCTCGGCCTCAGCCGCCCCGAGGGCAGAGACTCGTTGGAGAGCCTGGGACTCGCCGTGGCCTATCGTTGGAGACCGCGGCCGCGGTGGGAGATCGCGCCCTTCGTGAGCTACGCGCGGCAGACGACCCGGAGCCTGGAGGTCGAATCCCCGCGCGCCGGTTTGAGGGTGTCGCTCAACGGGAAGAAAGGGGCGTTGGACTGGCTCGTCGGTGGGGGAGCGAGCTATGGAAGCCTCGAGCGCAGGGACGCGACCGCCAGCAGCGACGAATCGCTCTCGAGCTTCTCGTTCAACGCCTCGGTCGGCCACGGCGAGACCAGCCGTCTGCGCAAGGAGCTCGAGGTCGAGGCGGGACGCAACGAGCTGCGTCTCGATCGGTCGAATCTGTTGATCGACCTGCCGGATCTGGGGTTGCCCGGAACGGTATTGACGGACGAGGACTTCTATCGCCTGCGGGCGACGCTCGCTCATCGCTGGGACTCGAAGTGGCTGAGCGGGTGGGGCGAGTGGAGCCGCAGAGAGGCTTCGGACGGCATCGTCGCAGGCGATTTCAGTAGCGAAACGTCGACGGCGACTGTTCAGTACGGCAGTAGGCGGTTGACCGTGCAAGCCAACATCGGTGAGACCAACGTCGACCAGCCGCTCCTCGGCGATCAGCAGATCCGCTTCCAGGGCGCCAACGCGCGGTGGCGGCCCTGGCGGCTGGTCAGCTTCACCGGGTCGTTTCGAGACGACGTCCGCGAGTTTGTCTTGGCGCCCGATATCGACGGCGATCGGCTCGAGCTCTCGCTCGAGCTGAGGGTAGGGGAGATCACGTTTCTAGCCGGCGCCTTCGAGACCAACGAGAATCTCGCCAGCGGTTTCGAGCGCAGCAACCGAGGTCTCCGCTGGTCGATCTCTCGCCGGCTCGCGGGTTGGCTGCCGATCGTCACCGGGACCCAGCGGCGGGGGGTCATCCGATGAGGCGAGCCGCGACTCGGTGGGGTGTGTTCGCCATCGCCGCGTTGGCGCTCGCCTGTTCCGGTCACCGCAGGGTCGAGCGGCGCCCGGCTCCCGCTTGGCGATGGCCCCCTGAGGATCCCCGGGTCGAGCTCGAGGAGATCATCGGCAACCGGCTCGGTGGCGGCGGATTCTGGCGGCGCATCACCGGCGAGGCCGCGCCCACCGTCTTCCATCGACCGTACAGCGCGGCCTGGGACGGAGACGCCCTCGTGGTCACCGATCCCGGGGCACGGAGGGTCGTCCGCCTCGACTCGCGAGGTCGGCTTCGGACGACCGCTCCGGATCTCGTCGAGGGGCCGATCGGCGTCGCGGTCTGCACCGAGGGGATCGTCGTCACCGACTCGCGTCGCGGCCGGGTCCTCTTGCTGAGTGAGGATCTGAAACTCGTTCGACGACTCGCCGACGGTCTCAGTCGACCGACCGGAGTCGCCTGTAGCGAGGGACGGATCTTCGTGGCGGAGACGGGTCGGCACCGAATCGTGCAGCTTTCCGGCGGGCGTTCTTCGGCGCTGGCGACGGTGGCGAACGTCGGACGGCGGGGAGAGGGCGAGGGGGAGTTCAATTTCCCGACGGCGCTGACGATGGCCGGCGGAACGCTGTGGGTGGGCGACACCCTCAACTTCAGGGTGCAGCAGCTGGCGCCGTCGGGCGAGTTCTTGAAGACCTTCGGAGCTCTGGGCGACGCGCCCGGCGAGATGCCCCGGATCAAGGGGCTGGCCGTCGACCGTCTCGGGCAGCTGTGGATCTCGGACGGGCAGACCGACCGGGTCTCGGTTTATCGTAAAGACGGCACGTTCCTCATGAGTCTGGGGGCGACCGGTTCGGGAGACGGGGAGTTCTCTTTCCCGGCCGGCATCGCCTCCCATCCCGACGGTCGGGTCGCCATCGTCGATTCGTTGAATCGCAGGATGGCCATCTACCGGATCCTGGGGAGTGACCCGCCGGAGGGCGCCCCTTGATGAGCTTGCGGCGAAAGAGCTGTCTTTCGGTTGCGGCCGCGATCACGGCGCTGGCAGGAGCCGCTCCTGCTGCAGGGCAGCAGGAGTCGGTCGCCGGCACCCTTCACAACCTGTCGGTCTCGGGTCCCGGCGAAGTCCGCTCCCTGTCGGAGACCGAGGTCTGCAAGTTCTGTCACATCCCGCACAACGCCGAGACGCCGGTGCCGCTCTGGGGGCACGCGCTCTCCCAAGCTCAATACGAGGTACCCGAGATTCGAACGGGCGGGACGGCGGCTCCGGCCCCGCAACCCGACGGCGCTTCGCGCCTCTGCCTCTCCTGTCATGACGGCACCGTCGCTTTGGGCGACATCACGAGCGAGCCCCGAATCATCCCCATGACCGCGGGGGATCGCCTGACGCCCGGCCGTCCGGGCTATATCGGAACCGACTTGAGCGGTAGCCATCCGGTCTCGTTCGTGGTCCCGGACGGCATGACGCTGGCGGACGATTCGGAGAGTGACATGACCCTGCGACCACTCAGCGCCATCGGAGGCGACCCGGACGTCGTCCTCGACGAAGCTGGAAAGATGCAGTGCACCGCCTGCCACGATCCGCACGCGGACCGCTACTACAGTCCCGGACGGGTCCCCCGTTTCTGGGTCAAACCGACCGTCGAGGAGGTGTGCCTCACATGTCACGCCCTGCGCTGAGAGTCTTTGTCGTCGTCCTCTCGATGGCGGGGGCGGCCTGGGCGGTGGATCCGCACGTCGATCCCAGTCTGCTGCCGGCGAGCTGCAGCTCCTGTCACGAGGGTCATGGCGTCTCACGTTCGCCGATGCTGCCGGCGACCCAATCCGAGGTGTGCCTCGGCTGCCACGACTCGCAGAGCGGCGTCGATCGCCAGATCGCGGCGGGCGTGCTCTCGCCCGAGGCGCGTCCGACGCTGCTGAGTCGGGT
Source organism: Thermoanaerobaculia bacterium (assembly GCA_945787575.1). Lineage (GTDB taxonomy): Bacteria > Acidobacteriota > Thermoanaerobaculia > Multivoradales > JAHEKO01 > CALZKB01. The sequence goes on from CALZKB010000149.1 coordinate 4,757, forward strand.
TCTCGCTCAGCCGTTCTTGCATCCGATGAACGGGGAGGCGTTCTCCCGCCGAGAGCCGGGGGTGGTGACCTGCACGTCGTGCCACAGCCCCCACCGGGGGATGTCGCAGCGCGACCTGGGAATCGGGGGCGAGGCGGCCCGACGACTCTCGCCTCGCGACCCTGCCCGCTTCGAAGTCGATCTCTGTCAGAGCTGTCACGGTTCGGCCGGCATCGAGACCCAGAGCCCTCTCGATCTCAGCCGTCTGACCAATCCCAACAACGCCTCCTATCATCCGGTGGAAGCGCCGGCTGGAGACCGCTCACCATCGCTGCGTAGCGAGCTGACCGGACGGGAGATCAACTGTACCGATTGCCACGGCAACAGCGACCCGAGCGGACCCCGGGGACCGCACGGTTCCGCGGTCCGGTTCCTGCTGCGAGCGGAGTACGAGACGATCGACGGGGTGGAGGAGTCGGAGGCGGCCTACAGGTTGTGCTACGAGTGCCACGACCGCACCTCGGTTCTGGACGACTCATCCTTCGAGCACCACCGCCTGCATGTGGTGGACGAGCGAGCGTCCTGCGCCACCTGCCACAGCGCTCACGGTTCGCTCGACAACCGTGCGCTCATCCGTTTCGGCGAAGAGGTGTTCGTCGGCGGTGTCGGTCCGTCGATCGCGTCGGGGCGTCTCGGCTTCACCTCATCCGGGCCGGGCTCGGGGAGTTGCTTTCTCACCTGCCACGGATACGATCACGCACCGGAGTCTTACGGAGTCGATCCGGAGACTGCAACGACGACGATGAGACGAGTCGACACGAGGAGTCAGATTCAATGAGACGAGTACAGATGGACTATGCAGCCGGTCTATTCGTGGCTCTGCTGTTCGCGGCATGCGCTGGCGACGCGGCCGACGGTGGCGGTCAAGCCGAGGAGCAACCTCAGGTCAACCCCGAACAGGAGCTGCCGGCCGGTCACCCGGAGATCTCCCCGGAGAGCGGCCCGGTGGTCGTTCCACCGCCTTCGGATAGCGGGCAAGGCACCCAAGGCCTGACCTGGGATCAACCCTCGGACTGGCTGGCCGAAACCCCCTCCTCGAGCATGCGGCGCGCCCAGTACCGAGTCCCCGGTTCAGCCGGCGACGCCGAGTGCGTCGTCTACTACTTCGGGCCCGGCCAGGGGGGCGACGCGCGAGCCAACGTGCTGCGCTGGGCGGACCAATTCGGACAGCCCGACGGCAGCTCGTCTCGCGACGTGCTGGTGAGCGAGCAGCTCGACGTCGGAGGGATCCCGGTCCTCGTCGCCGAGGTGAGGGGCATCTACAGCGGCGGCATGACCGGGACCGGGCCGCAGACTCCGCGCCCCGGCTCGATGCTGCTCGGCGCGGTGGCACAGGGGCCGGACGCCAACTGGTTCTACAAGCTGACCGGCCCCGAAGAGACCGTCGAGACCAATCGCGAGCAGTTCCTGAGCCTCGTGCACTCGATCAGAGCGGGCGAGTAGTCCTGCATCGCGAGCGCGAGAGGTCCCAGTAGGGGCTCAGCATCGGTGTGTCCCGCCGGCGCCTGGGAGGTTGCGCGCATGACGTTAATTATGCCATAATGCGCCAGAATATCGGCGCATCCAACCCGCCGACTCTCGCGATCATGACGCGCCTCGACCTCGACAACTCGCCACCACCTGCCTCCAGCGAGAGGGCATCTTGGCGATGCCCCCTGGCCCGAGCTCAGGCACGTCCTACCCACCCGGGTGTTGCACTCCACCGTCGCTCCTGACGACACTCGGCAGAGAGATGCTCGACCAACTACTAACTCCGACCAGAGTTGGTCGCGCGCCTACGCTCGCACGCACCCCTCGACCGATCTCCTTGCGGGCGCGGCGGCGAGCACCGCACCTGGGCATGGTTTGGCTCTTCCTGCTGTCGTGGTCGGGGGTAGCGGGCGCCAACCAGGCGCCGCTGGTGGATCGTTTCGTCGCCTCGCCCGCCGTCGTGCTACCGGGCGAGAGCGCGACCATCACCGTCGAGGCCCACGACCCTGATTGCCCCGATAGCTGCACTTCTGGGTGCGGCCTGTACATCCGCAGCGACCTCACGACCTGGTCGGCCTCTGGGGGCTCTTTCGCCAGCCAGGACAACGGTACGTCCTCTTCGCCTTACACGGCCTCGGCCGAATGGCAGGCGCCCGGCATCGAAGGGACCTACACGGTCACGGTCGAGCTGCACGACAGCGGCACGTTCATCTGCGGCAGCCGCGAGAGCAGTTCAGCCAGCCTGCTGATGCAGGTCACCACCTCCACCAACGAGCCGCCGATCGTGGACTCGCTGACGGCGGCGCCACCCGTGGTCTTCGTCGGCGAAGTCTCGAAGCTGAGCTGTGTCGCCACCGATCCCGAGGAGGAGCCGCTCAGCTACAGCTGGCAGACCGACCTGGGAACGGTGACCCCCGAGGGGTCCGGAACCGCAGCATTCTCGGCCGAGGAGCCGGGGATCGCGACCATCGTCTGTACTGCCACCGACCCTGGTGAAGCCTTCGGCTCCGCCACCGTGCTCGTGTCCGTTCGAGGCGCCCAGCCCGAGGCGGCCCTGGTCGGAGGTTTGGAAGCCCCGCAACGCCTGGCGTCGGACTCAATGGCCAACCTCTACGTGGTTGACGCCGGCCAGGGGCTCGCCGTCGTTCATCTGGAGCACGGCGAGCTGGTCTACCGCCTTCCGCTCCCGGGAGTGACGGCTGTCGATGTCGACTGGAACGACGACCTTCTGGTCGGAGGGTCATTTGGGCTCCAAGTCATCTCGCGCACGGGCGAGCTGCTGCAGATCCTGGCGGCAGGCTCGCCGGGCATGGACGTCGCCGACGTCGTGGTGGATTCGGTCGATCACCTCTACGCGATGCTGTATCGCCGCAGCGGCACGGTTCGGGTGTACGACGACCAAGGCAAGGAGATCTTGACTTTCGGCTCCGCGGGAGAGAATCCCGAGCAGTTCAAGAGCCCTCATGGGCTGGCTGTCGCCGCCAAGGGCGCACTGCCTGCGGACGGACGGTGGGTGGTCGCGGACACCGGGCACGGCCAACTCAAGGTATTCGACGCGAGCGGTACTCTCGTCAACGTCTTTGGGGGCCAGGGCGGCGGTGTCGGCGAGTTCGTGCAGCTGGATGACGTCGCCGTCGGTGACGACGGGATCATCTATGCCAGCGACTCCTTCCAGGATTGGGTCCAGAGCTTCGAGCCGGATGGCACGCTCCGCGAGGTGCTGGGCACCTACGGCGAGGGCCTCGGCGAGTTCAAGACCGCGACGGGCTTGACCGTAGCGAGGGACTTCGACCGGTTGGTCGTGGCATCGACGAACTCCTCCAGTCTGCAGGTCTTCCGCACCGACGCGAACCCTCCGGCTCCGCCGGCCCCCCCCGCCGGCGTGGTCGCCCCGACGCTTCTCGACTTCGGTAACCAGAGCGTGGGCTCGAAGAGTCCCTGGCAGACAGTGGTGCTCGCGAATAGTGGGGAACGTCCCCTCGGGCTCCTGCGGTTCGCAACGACCGGAGACTTCTCACATGTCCACGACTGCCCGGCGTTCCTGGACGCCGGCGCTTCTTGCACCGCACAAGTGAGCTTCGCGCCCCGGAGGCCAGGATGGCGAACGGGAGATCTGGCGGTGGAGATCAGTTGGGGCGGGCCGTTGATGGTGGAGCTGGTCGGAGTGGCCTTCGTGTCGCCCGGCGTGGCCCTGAATCCGAGCTCGATCTTCTTCCCGGACCAGCTCGTGGGGACTGTGAGCAAAGAGGAGACGGTCCTCCTGACAAACACCGGGACGGCAGGTCTGGTGATCGACGCGATCAAGGTGAGAGGCGACTTCGGCTACCTCTCGGCCTGTCCCTCCCTGCTCCCCGGCGTTTCAAGCTGCGAGATTTCCGTCAGCTTTGCGCCACGCACCGTCAGCGACGAGATCTTGGGGACTCTGAGTGTGTTCAGTGACTCTGCGGGGTCTCCGCACCAGGTGGCTCTCGGCGGTGCCAGCTACGGTGGCTCGGCGATCATCTCGGTAGGCGATGTCGAGGTGGAGGAGTCCGATGCCGAGGCCGGGTTCCCAGTGCGGCTGTCGCTTGCCGCGCAAGGTCCGGTGACGGTGGCGTATAACACCGTGCCGGACACGGCGGTGGAAGGCGAGGACTTCGTGCCGGTGGAGGGGACGTTGACTTTCGGCGCTGGCGAGACCGAGGCCGAGATCCTCGTGCCGATCGTCGACGATCAGGTGCTGGAGCCGAAGAGGGAGAGCTTCTCGCTCGAGCTGTTCGACCCCGTCGGAGGTCAGCTCGGAGACGACGTCGGAGAGGCGATCATCGTGGACGACGAGCTGTGTCTGGGACCCAACCTCCTGGTCAACGCGAGCGCCGAGCAGCTCGGTAGGTCCAAGGGCATTCCGGGTTGGAGCACGCCGTCACCGTCGATGGCCTGGACAGTACGCGAGACGCCGGCTTACTCGTACGATGGACAGTTCTACTTCTACGCCGGCGGCTCACCGCGAGCCGAGATCTTCCAGGACGTGGCCGTCGACGCCTACGCGCCGCAGATCGACCTCGCCGCGGCAATCTTCGCTCTCGACGGTTGGGTGCGCAGCGGCGACGAGACTCCCGCGGACACGGTGAGGGTGGTCGTCGAGTACCGCGACGAGACCAACAGCACGGTTCTCGATTCCTTCGACAGCGGCGAGATCGTCGAGGTGGCGGACTGGCTGCCGGTGTCGGACCGTCGCACCGCCCCTCCGGGAACCCGCTGGCTCCGGGTGCGCCTGCTCGGTGTGCGGAACAGCGGTCCGAGGACCGATGCCCTGGTGGACGCCTTGGCGCTGCGCTCGGTGCGCCTACCCACGGTTTCGCTGGCGGATGCCCCGCTGCCGGAGGGAGATTCCGGCAGCGGCACGATGACGTTCGAGGTTCAGCTCGCCTGTCCATACTGGCAGCCAGTCGCGATCGACTTCTTCACCTCGGACCGGTCGGCCACCGCCGGCGAGGACTACCTGGCCACGAGCGGCACACTGGTCGTCGAGCCTGGAGAGCCGGCCGGGCTGATCGAGGTCGAGGTCTTGGGCGACCTGGCGGAAGAGAAGGACGAGCGGTTCATCCTCGACTTGGGCTCAGCCTCGGTGGACGAGGTCGTGCTGGTCCGCCCACGAGCGATCGGCATCATTCGCGACGACGACGGCCTCATCCATGACGCCGACTGGTGGCGGCAGCGGCC
>CALZKB010000150.1 GCA_945787575.1 Thermoanaerobaculia bacterium
TGCGGTGCTCGTTCCCCGTCGATCAGATAGGTGTCCCGAGCACCCGGATGCGACTTGAGATCGTTTGCAAAAAGCGCCCACTCGTTGGCGGTGGTTCTCGATACGGGAAATCCCTCTTCGGCCAGAACCACGGCCGGTCTGAGAGCGTCGGCCAGAGTGATGGTGCCGTAGTCCTCCAGACGCACCGCCCAGCCCGACAAGGCACCGGGTATCGTAATCGACATCGCGCCCGTTTCCCGCACGCTTCCCCCCAGCGCGTCTCGAGTCATCAACGCCCCGGCTCGACCACTCCCGTTGATCCCCACCAGTCGTTGTTCCCGTTCAGACCACAGGATGGCGAACATATCTCCGCCCAATCCGGTCATGTACGGTTCGACCACGTTCAGCACAGCGGCGGCGGTAACGGCTGCGTCGACGGCGTTCCCTCCTCGCTGAAGGACCTGCAGACCGGCCTGACTCGCAAGGGGTTGGCTCGTAGCCACCACGCCATGGGGCGCATAGACCGCGTCGGGGGCGGAGTTCTGAGCCACCGGACCCAGAGCCACTCGAAAGGTCAATCCCGCCACCGTCGCAAGGATCACGGATCCGAGGAGCAATGAAGCCGTCCACGCGAGGAGTCGTCTTGCCTTCATGACCAATGTCCCCAGCGTGTCGCGGTCGCTCCGCTCTGCTGCGGGAAGAGCTTAGCATCAAGGAAGGTCGCGCCATTACCCGCCCGAAGACGCATCAGGCATCTCATCGGAGCGATCGCTCTGCGAGATCATCGACTCGACCGAGACCGGCGCCTCGCCACTGCGTCGCACCCCCGAGCGCGGGTTCTTCCGGGTTCCCAATTCCGAGTCTATCCAGGGAGAGTACCGCTGGCTCGAGCAGTGTCCACGTTGCCCCCACGCGGACGGTGGCGGCCTCAAGCGCGACTTCTCGACCAGGAATTGGACCCTGAACGACGGGAACAACGAATCGCTCGCAGTGGTCGCCCTCGGCTCGCTCAGTATTCGCCCGCTCAGTATTCGCCCTCAGTATTCGCCTGGCACCTCCCTCTCCGCACCTCCCTCTCCGCCCTCAGTATTCGCCTGGCACCTCCCTCTCGGGGGTATTCGGGGGTATTCGCCTGGCACCTCCCTCTCGGGGTATTCGCCCGCTCAGTATTCGCCTGGCACCTCCCTCTCCGCTCAGTATTCGCCTGGCACCTCCCTCTCGGGCACCTCCCTCTCGGCGCACCTCCCTCTCGGCGCGGGCACCTCCCTCTCGGGGAGACGCAGCGCGCCCGTGTGTAGAAACCAAGGCTCGGCACGTGAACACTGCCCTCTGGAGAAAAGGGTGGCACTTCTTCTGGTGGCACTTCTTCTGGGGCACTTCTTCTGGGACGGCACTTCTTCTGGGGAAAGCGCTGGATGGACGTGGTGTAGCTGTTCACCTGGAACTCGTCGCCCACGGGACCCGATTCCTGGCCAGTCTTCAGTGCCTTCTCGAGTCTCTAGATACGAGCCGTGAGCTCAGTCGGAGACTTCAGGCCGGAACGCCTCACTCCTCGTCCTGCGCGACGGCAAGCTCCAGCAGGACCTGGCACGTGGAGCTCGTGATCTCGCGCTCGTTCGGGATGTCCGTGAGCGGAAAGAACTCGACCCGCGCAGCGGGGTGCTCCAAGATCTCCTTCAATGCGACCAGGTCTCTCAGCTCGGCAAGCTGACAGCTCCAGATCTCGCCACCGACGATCTCCAGGCGTCCGGTCCGGCCATCGCTCAACCACACCTGAAGCACCAGATCGCGGTTACCGAAGCTGGCCATCTGGAGGTAATCGATGACCCCGAACGGAGTGAAGGCGGCGGGCCCGGAGGCCGCTTCGGCCTTCAGCACCTCGCGGGCGCGGTCCCTCAGGTCCTGAATCGAGAAAGGCTTCTCCCAGATCTCGACGAACGAGAGGCATCTCAGCTGTCGATCGAATCTCGATCGACTGCCGGTGGTGACAAGGACCGGAACCCGCGGGCACACTAGCCGCGCTCGAGAGATGAACTCGACGCCGCTCATTCCGGGGAGCTCGAGATCGGCGATTACCAAAGTCGGTGCGAGGGTAGGGAGCCGACTCAGGGCGGTCTCGGCCCGGTCGAATTCAAGAACCTCGACACTGGGCAGCCCACTCAGGACCCTCGCCGCCAAGCTCCGCAGATCGGCGTCATCCTCCAAGAGATAGAGGTTGCGTGTAGCCATCCCAACTCATTCTGTGTGCAAGAGCCGTGCCGCCTTGGAGACGTCGACAAAGTTGCGACGTCGACGAAGTGGCCGACTAAGTGGCTGGCACCTCTAGCGGTAGGACCCTCTAGCGGTACCTGCAACCGAGCCTCTAATGTATGGCAGGGCTAGCGGGGGGCTTGCATGACCTGCCCACCTCAACGGGTGGCTCCCCCCCGTGACCCTATCCAGTAGCCTTGGGCCAGTCCCGAAAAGGCACACCTGAGGGAGACCCAGGGCCGCAACGCAACGGGCCCTCGCGATCCTTCTCTGACAGGCAGGCGCAGGAATCGGAAGGGCCGCAGGGCTGCCGGGCTGCCGAAGGGCACAGGGTCTGGACTGACTCCAACCCTGCCAACCCAAGAGGGAGGTGTCCTTTGAAACGCTTGATTTTGGCTGTTGCTCTTCCACTATTCCTCGTTCTTCTCGGCTGCGATGGTTCAGCGACCCCGACGGAGCCGACCGCCACACAAGAGATAACGGACGGTGTCACGGTTGGTGCGGCAGGCAGCCCCAACGTTGTAACTGCAGGTGCGGCCCAGGAGTTCATGTTACGGGCCCGTGGGGCAACATCAGGGCTCTTCGGTGGTCCGCCGCTCGTCGGGACCGCCTGGGTCCACGTCACCGGTCCGCCCGAGACTGCCTCAGTCGAGGTCGTCACGACCGGTCCGCCTAATCCGGATGGAACGATTCCGACGAGTCACACCTTCACCCTCGGATCGGGCGACTACTTCACGACCCAAGACCTCGCCACACTCAGTCCGCCCTTCGTGGGGCCGGGAGAGTACGCCCTGGAATCAACGCTAATGATCGACGGGGGCACCGGGGCCTTTGCCGGCATGAGCGGAACCCTCGAGATCAAGCACGGAGTCTTCAACGTCAGCGAGGAGTTCATGGTCACTACGGAGTGGCTCATGAAAGGCCGGGTCCGGCTGGGAGAGTGACGAGGGTCTTGCTCAAGGCGAGAAGCACGCCATCCACGCCCGGGCTCTGTCCGGGGCGGTCTCGTTTCTCCGGTCACGCGGCCGCCAATCCACCGCCGGGGATCGCGTCGCCGCCTGTTCGCCGCTGTCGGGGCCGACGAAGATCGCCAACCCTCGAATCGCTTTGAGCACCTCAGATCGAGCCTCTGCTGCGCCGGTACCTGGCGGCACGTCCACAGTTGCCGCTGGCCGGTGCGGACTCCGCTCCGCGGCGCTCAGCGACGACGGGCTATGAGCGTCGCGGCGACGTCGCGAGCTCGCTCGAGGTCGCGCACTCCGAAGCCGACGACCAGCGCCACGGCCACGTACGCCAGTCGTCCGTGCAGCAGTGCCCACCCTTGAGTCGTCCCGCCGACCGACAGTACGGCGACGAAGAACTGCAACAGGAAGAAGATCAGGACACCCATCACTGCGCTGCTCAGCGGACGCAGGTAGAGCGGGACCTCGAGCCGCACCGGCACGCCGTTCTGGCGTCGGCCCAAAAGCAGGAACTCGCGCAGGTTGGCGAGCGCCCCACCGGCGGCTCCGGCGACTAGCATGGTCATCAAGGTGTTGATCAGAGCGTAGCGTTGTAGCTGCTCGCTCAGTCCGGTCAGCGACTGGTCGGGCTGCAAGTACCAGGCGTAGGAGATCAGAAGCGTCAGGGCCACGGTGCTGGCGAACGCCAGGCCGGCGCTGTAGATCACGACCTTCCTTCGGCGCCCGGCCGGCAACACCGGTTCCGGCTGGCTATCGCTTTGCGGCTTTTCGGTGGCCGCGGCTGCCGCCTGCTCCTCGTCGACGGCTTCGAGCCGACGCTTGATGACGATCTGTGTTGCCTCGGGATCATCGGTTCCTCTGTTCGACCTCATGACGCCCCCTCAACAAGGGTTGACCAAGCAATGTATCTTACTGAGAAAGCTCGGTTTGTGGCGCAGGACACAGCGCCCTGGGGGAAATCACTTTGCATTGCAAAGTACTTTCTACTAGAATACAAGACCATGAAAGGCCGCATCCCTCGTTGCATGCGCCAAGCCCCTCCGTTGGACCGTGCGGCGAAGACCTCCAGACCCGCGCCTTACTCCGCTCTCCTCATCAACCCCTTCTACCCCAAAGACCCGCGCGCCAGTTTTGGCAAGCACGTCTTGACCCCGACGCTGGCTCTCACCAGCATCGCCGGTGCCACGCCGTCACCCTGGCGAGTACGCTACTGGGACGAGAATCTCCTGCAGGGACCGCCGCCGAGGGACCCCTTCCCCGAGGTCGTCGGCATCACGGTCCACCTCACGTTCGCAACGCGCGCTTACGCCCTGGCCGACTGGTACCGCCGGCGGGGAGCGCTGGTCGTGCTCGGCGGCCTGCACGTGATCTCTTGTCCGGACGAGGCGCGCCCTCACGCGGACGCCCTCGCTGTCGGCGAGGGCGTGCAGCTGTGGCCCCGTATTCTCGACGATGTGGCCCGCGGGCGGCTGCAGAGCGAATACCGTGGCTCGTTCCGCTCCTCCTACCGCAGCGAGCCGGCGCCGGACCGGACGATTCTGCCGCGACGGTCGTTTCTCACGACGGCCAGTCTGATCGCAACCCTCGGTTGCCACAACCGCTGCAGCTTCTGCTACCTGGCGACCGAGGGTCTGCACATGCCCTATCAGATGCGAACGCCGGAGCAGATCGCCACCGAGTTCATGGCGACCGGCGAGCCCTACGGCGTCTTCACCGACAACAACCTCGGGTCGCGATTCGACTATCTGAGGCGGCTCTGCGCCGCTCTCGAGCCGCTGGAGAAGATCTGGAGCGCAGCGGTGTCGATCGACGTCACCGACGACCCGACTCTCGTCCGGGCGATGGCGCGATCCGGCTGCACCGGGGTCTTCGTCGGCTTCGAATCGCTCTCGGACACCAACATCCGCGGCGCCCGCAAGAGATCTCCGCTCACCGGCCAGTACGCCCAACGGGTGCGGATGCTGCACGACAACGGCATCCAGGTCAACGGCAGCTTCGTGCTCGGCTTCGACGGCGACCGTCCCGACGTCTTCGCCCGCACCGTCGGCTGGATCGAGGACAACCGCTTGGAGTGCGCCACCTTCCACATCCTAACTCCCTATCCGGGCACACCGCTCTTCTCTCGCCTGGAAGCCGAGGGAAGACTGCTGCACCGCGATTGGTCACGCTACGACACCGCGCACGTCGTCTTCCGTCCCCAGCGGATGAGCGTCGAGCAACTCGCAGCCGGCTACGGCGACTGCTACCGGCAGCTCTTTTCCCATCGCTCGATCTGGCGCCGGCGACCCACCGACCTCGCAGCCGTAACGCCCTACCTCGCCATGAGCTACCTCTACAAGCGCACCAACTTCCTGTGGCCGTTTCTCATCCGGCACCGCCTCACCGGACCACTCTGGCGTCCGCTGATCGAGCTCAGCCGCCGCCGGCACCTCGGCTTCCGGCGCCGGCTCGAGCAGGCAGACGGCAACGCTGGCCGCGCCTCGGCGGTGGTCTCGGCGAGCGTTTGAGCCCTGCGAAGGCCGGGGCCGCGACCCAGTCGATCCTCAATTCGGTAAGCTCTCGCCGATGGCCGACGATCGAGCCGCCCCCCGCATTCTGCTTGCCGTCGGCGGAGGGTTGGTATTGAGCAAACCATGAGCAAGGCGAAGGTCCAACGGGGTTCGGCCACCTTTCGGCCGCGCGCGAGGATCATTCGGACTCTCGGTCGCGACCTCATCACCAACGAGATCGTCGCCCTCCAGGAGCTCGTCAAGAACGCCTACGACGCGGATGCGACGGGGGTGACCCTCACCTTCGAAGAACCGCTCGAGGCCGGCGCGGGTTTCATCGAGGTCGCCGACAACGGTGACGGCATGACGCTCGAGACCATCCGCACGGCATGGATGGAGCCGGCGACGGTTGCCAAGGTCGAGAGCCCGCAGACTCGGACCGGCAGACGGGTCACCGGCGAAAAGGGGATCGGCCGCTTTGCCTCGGCCCGAGTCGCCAGGATCCTCGACCTCGAGACTCGTGCCCGAGGCGGGAAAGCCGACGTCCACGTCCAGTTCGACTGGGGTGTCTTCGACGACGAGTCACTCTTCCTCGACCAGGTCAAGTGCGAGTGGGAGGAGAAGCCGCGGCGAAGGGGCACGAAGTCAGGCACGAGGCTCCGCCTCGTCGGGCTCAACGACACCTGGACGGACAAGTCGTTCACAACCCTCAGAGCGGAACTGTCGCGCCTCGTTTCGCCGGTCCAATCCCCCGACACCTTCGAGGTCCGACTTCTCCTCCCGGAACGCTTCAGCGAGTACGCCGGCTCGGTGGTTGCTTCTCGGATTCTCGCTCTTCCCCACTACCAACTCGCCGGCAAGGTAACCGCCGGGGGAGTGATCGACGCCACCTACGCGCAGGTCAACCGAGACGAGCCTCTTCAGGCGCCCAGGGAACAACGGCTGCTCGAGGACGGCAAGAAACCCAAGGTCCGGTTGAAAGGGGGGAAGAAATCCGGATGCGGTCCGTTCGGATTCGAATTCAGGGTCTGGGACCGCGAGCCCAGGGATCTGGGTCCGCTGGCGACGGAGCTGGGCTCGACGATCTACGATCTGCGGCGGGATCTCGACGCCGGCTGCGGGATCAGCATCTACCGGGATCGCTTTCGGATCCTCATGCCTCCCAACGACGACTGGCTGAGGCTCAACCTCAGACGCGTGCAGAATCCGACGATGCGGGTCAGCAACAATCAGATCGCCGGTTTCGTCTCGATCTCCGCGGACCGCAACCCGGGCATGAAGGACCAGAGCAGCCGCCAGGGTATCGTCGACAGCCCTCGATTCGAGGAGTTCAAGGAGAGCCTGCTGGCCGTGCTGGCGCACCTCGAGACGAGACGTTACAGCGCCCGCCGCCACCTGCGACCCAAGAAAGCGGACCGCGGTCTCTTCCAGAAGCTCGACTTCGCGCCGGTACGATCGCACCTTCGGAAGCTCTACCCGAAGAACAAAAAGCTCGAGAAGTACCTGGAAGAAACGGCCAAGGAATTCTCCCACGGTGTGGTCGAAGTCCAGAAGGTCGTCGCTCGATACCGTCGTCTCGCCACCTTGGGCAAGCTCCTCGACGTCGTCCTCCACGAAGGCCGAACGCCGGTGGCCACGATCTCCAAAGAGATCGAGCTACTGCGGCGCTCCACCGAGGAGGCCGAGCCGAGCCGGGTGCTCGAACGGATGCCGTCGGGTCTCGACAAGATCGACAGGCAGGCGAGCGTCCTGTCGCTCCTCTTCCGGCGCTTGGAGCCGTTCAGCGGCCGCAAGCGCGGCCGGCCGGTCGAGACCACCTCGCTCCGACTCCTCGAGAACACGCTGGAGCTTCAAGGGAAACGAGTCGACCGCCTGGGTGTCCACGTCGAGCTGCCGGAGAAGGAGATCCCTCTCATCGTCGACGAGGTCGAGATGCAGATGATCATCTGGAACCTCCTCGACAACGCTCTCTACTGGCTGGAAAGAACGCCCCGCCGGGGACGGAGAATCGTCGTGCAGACCGAACGGGTTGCAGCCGAGTTTCGGATGATCGTCTCCGATAGCGGCCCGGGCGTTCCCGAGGAGATCGAGGGCCGAATCTTCGATCCCTACTTCTCGAGCAAACCGGACGGAGTGGGCCTCGGACTGGTGATCGTCGGCGAAACCGCGGCGGGGTACGACGGCGCGCTCGAGCTCCTCGCGGACGGACCGCTCCCGGGAGCGACCTTCAGGGTCACCTTGAGCAAGCACATCGGAGGCGCGGAAGAGTGAATCCTCGGCTCGAGCCTAATCACAGAAGGTGACGGTTCGGCGGCCGCCGATCAGCGCCCAGTGAGTCACGTCCTCGGGCCGCAGCTTGGGGTTTGGATGCCGTTGTCCAAATTGGATCGACACCGCGGTCTCCGGATGCTTCCAGACGGCGAGGAATTCGTCGGTCGAAAGCTCCCAGGAAGGTCCCCCCCGTAGAGAGTTCTCCAGAATCACCCGCCGGTTTTGGGAGTCGAGGCCCAGGACGCGGGCAAAGTGTGCGAGATTCGGGTGCTCGGAGGAAGGCCGCTCTCCCTCGGAGAAGGCGACTCCAACCTGGATATCGACGATGACCCGGTGACCGTCATCGAGAGCGGCTCCGAGGTCACCGAGCGTCAGGTCGCGGCAGGCTTCGACGCTCCAATCAGGGTACGCCTTCTCCGCCACGGAGAGCAGGAAGCTCGGCTGGATTCCGGCCCTCTCGTCGTACGAATCGTCCCGGTCGGCGATGGCGCGCAGACGATCGATCTCGGCATTGAGCGCCTCTTGCGATCGTTTCCCGCCCAGCGCGGAGGCGAGAGAGAACAGGCCGCAGGCGGACCGACCGTGCCGAGAAGTGATCGCCGAGTCGTACTGAGAGAGCTTGACGGTCTGCGCTGCGCTCCCGGTGCCGGCGGCGGCCTCGAGGCGCGCCAGAATCTGGTCGCGGCGAGCCAGCAACGCCTCGATCTGCGGCTCGCTGAGGAGCTCCCCGAGGTCCCGGCGGAGCGAGGCGTGGTCGAGGGAGCGCGACGCCGCAACCAGTCGCCGATCGACGGCGGCGAGCTCGGCGCCCTCCCAATGGAGCTCGGGGGAGGCCGAGAAGGCCTCGGAGTGGTCGATGAACCGGATGCCTTCACCGTTCAGGGACAGCAGCACGTCGGTCGGCTGGCGATCGGGGTTACCGATGAGGGCGTCGAAAAGCTCGCCCCTCGCCAGCTGCGCCCGGGCGCTGGCGGTCTCGTAGAGCTCGAGCTCGTAGGCCCCGGCGGCCTCTCGATCAACCGCCCTTTCGATCCACCATTGCAGCGAGCCCGTCTGATCTTCGATCCGGCGGATCACCGTGACCGGCACCATTCCCAGACCGAGCCGCCGGTCGAGGCGGTAGGCGGCGACCTCGTGCTGGTAACGGTCCGCCGCGGCGTTCGCTCCACTCTCCGTTTGCACCGTCTTGAAGACCGCTCGCCGGGTCTGCCCGTGGCGCCTCAGGACCACCAGGCGCGGGCGTGTGCCGCCGCGTCCGAGCTCGCGAGAGTCAACGATCTCCGCCTCGGCCAGGAACTCCTCGAGCTTGGCGTCCGGCACCGCCGCGGACTCGGCGCGGTGATAGGTGCCGGGTGGCAGCTCGCTCGCCGGCGGTATCTTCTCGCCGTTCGAGGGATCGAGCACCAGGACCTCGCCCTTCTCGACCACCAGAGCCAGAGGACGTTCGCTCTCGCCGATGCCGTGATCGATACGGAAGAGCTGGCCGTGGAAGCGCGACGTGATCTTGCCGTCCCGGGTCGGGCTGTGGGCCACCACCATCACCCTGGCGTCCACGAGCTCGAGCGAGCGCTCGATCGTGTGGCGCTCGATGCGTTCGTCCTCGAACGAGTTGCCGCGGTACCACAAGGGTCCGCGATCTCGCAGGATCGGGCTGTCCGCCGAGGCGAGCAGAGCTCGGGCAGCCGCCAGCGTCTCGGGCGACCGGCGGCCTGGCCGTTCGATCATCCTGTGAGCCGTCTCGCCGATCTCGACAAAGCGCATGACCGGCGTCACCAGCCCCTCGCCTTCGAGCACTTCGCGCGCGTCGAGGTGGCTTCGCAGCTTCGCTGCCACGCTCCGATTGATCTCGTCGAGACCGAGCGCCGCGAACTCCTCGCTCAGTCCACCGTGGAGGTAGACGACGTCATTGATCTTGACGACGACCGGCAGCTCGACCAGCCAGTTGCCGTACTCGCCGTCGGGGTCGAAGGCCTCCTGGCGGGCGAAGAAGCCCGGCGGGAATTGGCGGCCGAAGAGGCTATCCGCCGGCGAGCGGCCGACCGATGCGCTGAAGAAGGCCCGCCAGCCGTTCTTGCGAGCCGTCTTGCTCTCGACGTCCGCGAAGCTCTCGTACGCCTCGAGATTGACGTCGCGGGTGTCGCGCAGCAGGTTCATCACCTCGTGGTTGCCGAGCAGCACGTGGACCCGCCCACCCGCCGCAGCGCTCTCCCGCTGCAATCGTCGGAGCAAATCCATCAGAGGCCGATCGCCGCTGCCTCGGTCGATGAAATCACCGGCCACCACGAGATGGTCGGCGCCACCGACCCAGTGCTGATTGCCGTCCACCAGGCCGGCGCCCGTCAGCAGGCGGATCGCCTTGTCGGGGTTCCCGTGGAGGTCGCCGACGGCGACCACCCGCGAGATGCCCTTCCACTCCCATGCCGCCGGTTCCCGCGCGCTGGACGGCGGGACAGCCATTGCCGGCAACGCCGTCGCCAGAGCGAGGCAGGCCAGGTTGAAGTGGGTCCTGTGCGTCATCTGGGTGATGGGTTCGCTAAACCGACGAGGCAGTCGAGAAGATACGGCAGCCGGCGCTCCTCCGAGCACCGCCTGCGGAAGTCCCGAATCATACTCCGGTCTCTGCAAGGCGTTGCGGCGGAGCCTCCCAGGTCAGCGCGGCGCGTCAGGCGGATCCGGTTCTCACGTCGATCCTCTTGCCGCTCTTGGTTCTCTGGCTCGGCCCAGGAGGCATCGTATCCGCTTCGAGACTGGGAGCGCCGATATGCACATCGGGTAGACTCCCACCGACGCTGATGAAAGGTCCTAGTTCGTTGCTCGAGGGAGCGAATGCCCGCGTCCCGAGGACGCACCAAGAGACCCTGCGACTCGTGGTCGCACGGGTGGGCACCTGCGGCCGTGCCGTTGCGAGCCGTTAGCATCCTCCTGGCCTGCGCCCTGCTCCTGGCGCCTTTCGTCGGGGCCTCCGAGGAGCCGGCCGGCGGCGTCGAGCGGCCGGCTTGGGAGCTGCTGGAGCAGATCGAGCAGGTCGATCGCAGCGAGGGTGCGCTGCTCGACCTGGTGGAGGCCGGAACCCAACTCGAGCGCTGGATGGCGGGCGGCGAGTTACCCGCAGGCCTGATCTCCGATGCAGCCCAAATCGGCGGCTTCGCACCGTCGAGGCGAGCGCTCGAGGGGTCTGCCTCCGGGGCGCTCGCCGAGCTCGGGATTCGCCGCTTCCTGTTGCCGATGACGGATCGCACCCAGCCGCTCGAGGCAGGCGACGCCCGACCGTGGCCGTCGTTGTGGCGCCACTTCGAGAGCCAACCCTCGGTGCACTTGCACCTCGACGATGGCGATTTCACGGGCTCCGGGGAGGATCGCTACCGAGCTCGAGCCAGCGTCGTCGTGCGCGATCGCTCGCTCGTCGCCCAGCTGGATCTCGAGCTCGATTGGCAGCTGACCGCCGAGGGCAACTGGCAGCTCGAAAAGCTGCGGCCACATACGGACGCGACCCTGATCGAGGCGCGTCATACGTTGTTCGAGGAGGTGCTCGATCGGGCGCTCGGACCCGACGAGGCCGAGCTCGCCAGGCGATCGTTACACGAAGAGAAGGTGCGCGCGATGCTCGAGGAGCCCGAGCTCTTTCTGCCCGACCACCCCGCCTTTCACGCGATCTCGCACGATCGCCACCCTGCCGTCTCGGTCGTCGATCTCGATGGGGACGGCTGGGACGACCTCTACGTGATGGCGCGCTGGGGGCGCAACCGCTTCTACCGAAACCGGGGCGACGGGACGTTCGAGGAGATCTCCGAGCGGCTGGGACTCGACGTCGACAGCCACACCTCGTGCGCTCTGTTTGCCGACTTCGACAACGACGGCGACCCCGACGTCTTCCTCTGTCGCACGCTCGAGCGCAGTCGGCTGCTGCGCAACGAGCGCGGCCGGTTCGTCGACGCCTCGGACCTGGTTGACGGACCGTTACCGATGCACGTCGTCTCGGCGGCGGTCGCCGACTACGACCGCGACGGACTGCTCGACCTCTACGTCTCGACCTACGCCAAGAAGTTGACCCAGAATCTCGGCGTCGAGGGCGCCGTCACCATCGACCCGTCGCTGCCGGCACCCGACGAAGCCGAGCTGCGGCAACTGATCGAGCGAGAGCGCAACAGTGTCGACTCCGCCGGGCCGGCCAACGTGCTGCTTCGCAACCTCGGCGACGGCCGTTTCCGGCCGGCCACTCGAGAGGCGGGACTCCTGGTCTGGCGCCACACCTACCAGGCGGCCTGGGCCGACTACGATCGCGACGGCGATCCCGACCTCTATCTGGCCAACGACTACGGACCGAACAACCTCTATCGCAACCGGGGCGACGGCACCTTCGAGGACGTGACCGCCACCACCGGAACGGCCGATCGCGGCTTCGGCATGGGGGTGGCCTGGGGCGATCAGGACAACGACGGCTGGCTCGATCTCTACGTCAGCAACATGTTCAGCCGCGCCGGATCGCGAATCACGCGCAAGATCGAACGGCTGGAGCGCGTGTTCGCGAAGATGGCTGGCGGCAACACGCTGCTGCGCAACGTCGACGGCGAGCGCTTCGAGGTGGTCTCGGGCTCCGGGCCAGGACGCCTGCGGGTCGAGGAGACCGGTTGGTCTTGGGGCGGTCAGTTCGCCGACATCGACAACGACGGTTGGCTCGATATCGCGGTGCTCAACGGCTACTACACCGCTCCCGAGGTCGTCACCTCGCTGCCGGTCGACACCTGACCGATCTACTGGCGCACGGTCGTGCGCGAGGACGAGGCGCTCTCGGGGTTGAGCAGCGAGCAGCGCTGGCTCGGTCTCTCAGCCGACATCTGGAAGCTCGCCTGGCCGCTGGGCGAAGAGGTCGACGTCGAAACGGCCTACTCGACGAGCGGCAACGAGCCGAACAGTCTCTTCTACAACCTGCGGGGCGAGGGGTTCGTCGACTTGTCGATGGTCTCCGGCCTCGATTTCCGCGAAGACGGCAGGGGCCTGGCCCGGCTCGACATCGATCGCGACGGGTTCGTCGATCTGGCGATCACCAACGCCAACGCACCCCGCCTGCAGCTAGTGCGCAACCGGATCGGTGAGACTCCCGCAGGCCGCCGCCACCGCTTCCTCGCAGTGCGGCTCGTCGGCGGTCACGACGCCGCCTCACCGAATGGCTCGTGGAGCTCGCGCGATGCCTGCGGCGCGCGCATCGAGGTGACGGCCGACGGTCGGCAGCGAGTGCTCGAGCATCGGTGCGGCGAGGGTTTCGCGACCCAGAACAGCAGCACCCTGATCGTCGGCCTCGGCGCCGTCAAGGCGGTCGACGAGCTGCGGGTGATGTGGCCGTCCGGCAAGATCACCGAACTCGGCTCCGGCGATCTGCCGGCCGTGAACAGTTTGGTCACGCTTTTCGAACGGCCGAGCCCGCAACACCCCACCGGGGTGCATGTGACGTCTTACTAAACCCGCCGTTTCGCCGAGGAAAGGCCGGCCACAGGTGCCGGCCCCTACCCCGGATTGGGCCGGGGGATATGGGCCCCGATCGCGGCCAAGGCGTGAAGCCCGGGCACAGGTGTACTCGGCCTAGAGCATGCCGCCGGTCAGCTCGACGAGCTTGGCTTCGTTGCGGACGACGGTCTCTTCGCGTCGCGGTCCGGTCGAGACGAGACCGATCGGCGCGTCGAGCTCGAGCTCGATGAGGGCGATGTAGTCTCGGGCCGCCTGGGGGAGATCCTCGTAGCTGGTGATGCCGACGGTGCTCTCGGTCCACCCGGGAAAGCTCTGGTAGATCGGCTCGGCCCGCTCGTACTCGTCGGTTCTCGCGGGCATTTCGGTAACGACCTCGCCGTCGACTCGGTAGGAGACGCAGACCTTGATCTCCTCGAAACCGTCGAGAATATCGAGCTTGGTCAGCGCGATGGTGTCGACGCCGTTGAGGCGGCGCGAGTAGCGTGCGGCGACGAGGTCGAGCCAGCCACAGCGGCGGGGCCGGCCGGTGGTGGTGCCGAACTCGTGCCCCTTCTCGCGAATCGCCTCGCCGTCGGCGTCGTCGAGCTGGCTGGGGAACGGGCCCTTGCCGACCCTCGTGGCGTAGGCCTTGAGAACGCCGATGACACCGTCGATCCGGGTCGGGGCCACACCGCCGCCGACGGCGGCGCCGCCGGCGGTGGAGCTCGAGCTCGTGACGTAGGGATAGGTTCCGTGGTCGAGGTCGAGCAGGGTGCCTTGTGCCCCTTCGAAGAGCACACCGACATCCGAGCTCATCGCGGCGTCGAGCAGCTGGTCGGTGTCGGTCAAGTACGGCTCGAGGCGAATAGCCCACTCCCGACAGCTGGCCGCGAGGTCTGGGAGCGCCGGAAGGCCCTTGGCTCCGAGGTTCGTGAGCTCCGGGAAGAGGCGGCGCAGCTGAATCTCGAGGCGCTGCTCGAGGTTACGACTCGTCAGGTCGCACATCCTCAGCCCGTAGCGTGAGGCCTTGATCTCGTAGGCGGGACCGATGCCGCGGGCGGTGGTTCCGATCGACGCCTTCCCCATCGACACTTCGCGGAGCTTGTCGAGCTCGACGTAGTGCGGCAGGAGGGCGTGCGCACGGTTGGCGATGAACAGCCGCCCCTCGGTCGCCACCCCTCGTTGGTGGAGCCCCTCGAGCTCCTCGAAGAAAGCATCCGGGTCGATCACCATGCCGTTGCCCAG
>CALZKB010000151.1 GCA_945787575.1 Thermoanaerobaculia bacterium
CGACGCTGTCCCTCGCCGAGAGAATCAGGACCGGCACCTGGCAGCCCTGCCGCCGGATCTCGCCCAGCACCTCGAACCCGTCCATGAAGGGGATCACGAGGTCGAGCACGACCATGTCGTAGGGTTCGTGCATGACCAGGTGAAAGGCATCGCGCCCGTCAGGCGCAACGTCGACGGCGAAGCCCTCCTGCACCATCCCTCTTCGGATGAAGCTCAAGACCTTCCGGTCGTCTTCCACCAGAAGAACCCGCATTGGCTCCCTTCCAGTACGGTCTCCTTGCCTTGGTACCTTGGTTCGGTGTTTGCCAGAATGATGCCACAGAGTCAACCCTCTTGGGTAGGGCAAGCCCACTGTCCCTATCGGAAACCTCATCCGCTCCGTCGTTGGCGGTCTGTGCACCGGCCAGGAGTATCCTCAGCGAGTGATGATTCGCTTTCTCGGAGTAGTGTTCCGATCGGCTACGGACGCTCTGCGGAGCCGTCGCGAGCTGGTCCTCGAGAATCTCGCTCTACGCCATCAGCTCTCGGTTCTCCAGGCCACGCCGCGCCGGCGCCTGCAACTCACCAACCTCGATCGAGCGTTCTGGACCATGCTCCGACACCGATGGAGTGAGTGGAAGCGGGCGCTCATGATCGTCCAGCCTGAGACTGTCGTTCGCTGGCACCGTCAGGGATTCAAGCTGTACTGGCGTTGGAAGAGTCGCGCCCTCGGTGGGCGGCCCCGGGTCGACCCACAGATCCAAGCTCTCGTGCGCCGGATGAGCTTTGCGAACCCTCTGTGGGGTGCTCCCAGGATTCACGGCGAGCTGCTGAAGCTGGGCATCGAGATCTCCGAGACGACCGTAGCGAAGTACATGCCTCGACGACGGCGACCGCCATCCCAGAGCTGGCGCGCCTTTCTTGACAATCATCTCAAGGACCTGGTCTCGATCGACTTCTTCACCGTCCCCTCGGCGACCTTTCAGGTCTTCTTCGTCTTCGTCGTGCTCGCCCACGATCGGCGGCGCCTGCTCCATTTCAACGTCACCGAGCACCCCACCGCCCAGTGGACGGCCCAGCAGATCGTCCAGGCCTGCCCATGGGATACCGCGCCGCGGTGCCTGTTGCGTGATCGTGATGCCGTCTACGGGAATCGCTTCCGACGCCGGCTGGTCGGGCTTGGCGTCACCGAGGTGCTCATCGCTCCTTGGGCACCCTGGCAGAACCCGTACGTGGAGCGCCTTATCGGCTCCATTCGGCGCGAATGTCTTGATCACGTGATCGTCTTTGGCGAGGCCCATCTCCGCCGGGTCCTGCGCGGCTACATCAGCTACTACCAGAGCTCGAGAACGCACCTCTCCTTGGACAAGGATGCTCCCGACCCAAGAGAAGTCCAACCCCCAACGATCGGCGAGGTTGTAGAGCTGCCCGAGGTTGGCGGACTCCATCATCGCTACGAACGCCGCGCAGCGTAACTGCCGGACGGCCTGCTCACGGTCGTCGCCATCGATCGCGCCCAAAGGCCGGATCGCTGCGCTCGTGCCCCGTACCCGGCCCGCGGAATTCTCCACTCCGACCCCAGCCCGCGCCGCCGACCGACCTGCGCCCATCGGAGAATCACAGCCAGAACCCACCGGACCGGGTTTACGACAGGGACACCCCGCGAAGAGCGTATTGGATCGCACAGCGGTAGCATTCACCGACTGAAGGACAAGACGGAGCATCCCTCGTGGCCTCGAAAAGAGCAGTGCAGCAGGAGGTAGCTTGAGCTCGAACGCGAGAACTTCGAACTCAAGCGAGCCAACGAGATCCTGCGCAAAGCGTCGGCGTACTTCGGCAAGCGCCAATCCCGAACATCGATTGCGCCTGTTCGACCTTGGAGTCCCCCTTTATGCCATCAACCTTTGGCCTGAGCAGCTGATTGGTAATCAGCAAGTCAGTGCTGCCGGCGCAGCCGAGCGGGACTCACGCGAGGTGCTCTACCTTTCGCAGGCCGCCCTAATGGTGGTTTGCCGCTTCGATCAGCCTGTCTGCGTGCTCGATCTCCCGGTCCGCGAATTCGATCGCCGCATCTGCGTCTTCGACCGCCGCATCTGCGTCTTCGACCGTCTCGTCCGCGTCTTCGACCGCCTCGTCCGCGTCATCGAGAAGATCTTCGTCAACGCACCCTTTCGCCTCTTCGATCAAGAAATCTGCGTATACGATGTCCTCAATGGCGGCTTCGACCGCGTCGTCCGCATCTTCGACCGCACTGTCCGCAAAATCTGCGGCGTCATACGCATCTTCCAGCGCTCTGAAAGCTCTAGCCTCAACGCCTGTCCCACCGGGGGGGAATATGTCCAGAGCTTCGCCGAGCTTCGCGAGCGCATCTTCGACCAGTGCGTCGACTGCTTCGACTAGCAGGTCGGCACCCCCAAGGATCCCGACGACCGGATCGACGATAATGACGACGGGGTTGTCTGGGTCGGTTACATCGACGTAGCTGTCCCCGGAGACAAGGGCTTCAATCACGGTGTCGGCATGCTCCATCAACGCCTCACAGAGAGTGTCTTCTCCGGCGTC
The DNA here is from genome assembly GCA_945787575.1 of Thermoanaerobaculia bacterium. Classification (GTDB taxonomy): domain Bacteria; phylum Acidobacteriota; class Thermoanaerobaculia; order Multivoradales; family JAHEKO01; genus CALZKB01. The sequence continues at coordinate 2,542 of CALZKB010000151.1, forward strand.
GAATGCGGCGATGGCATCTTCGACGATCAGGTCAACGCTCTCTATTGCCGAGTCGACGGCCTCGACGGTCTGGTCATCCGCCTCGATCAACTCATCCGAGTATTCGATCAGAGCGTCAGCCTGCTCGACCAAAGCGTCGACGGTGTCGAGATGATCGGCGAAGGCTACGCTCCCGAAGCCAGAACCAAAGAAGCCAATCGCCAGAGCGGCAACAATCATTGCCATACGGACTCTTTGCTTGCTCAACATAAACAGATCTCCTTTAACTAACATTACCCACGATTAGATTTGCTTTTCTTGCTCTCGGGAAGGGAAAGGGGTGTAAACTCGTCTCCTCCCAAACTCGATTTGTTGGCGCCCACCATAGCACACTGAAGCTCACCGGCGACCTGAGTCTTGTGCGAAGCGGCGCGTGATCGAGCCCGTGCTATCCGATAACAGAATCGTCTCGCAACTTGCAGTCAGAGAAAGAGTTACATGCGAGTAGACTCCGCCAATGAGAGCCGATTCACACCCACCAGCGACGGAGATTCCCGGACAGGAACTAGTGTCCCGTGCGGTAAATGTCTTTACACATGTGCCGCCCGCGCCTTGTCGACGGCGTCAAGGATTGCCTGAGCGGACTTAGTCCATTGGAAGGGTTTGGCGTTGTGCTGATTGTGAGTCTCGATGTAGAGACGAATCTCGTCTCGCAGCTCGCGGACACTGGTAAAGATGCCCCGATGGATCGCTCGTCGCTCGAGCTGGGAAGACCAGGTCTCGACCGCGTTGAGCCAGGACGCACTCGTGGGTGTGAAATGAAAATGGAAGCGGGGGTGCTCCTTCAGGAAGCTCTGGATGGCGTCCGTCTTGTGCGTGCTGCTGTTGTCCAGGATGAGATGCAGATCGATCCGGGGCGACGTCGACTTGTCGATCTGCCGCAAGAAGTCAAGAAACTCCTTCGCCCGGTGTTTCTGGGTGACCCGGCCCAGGACCTTGCCGGTCGCGACGTCAAAGGCGGCGACGGGACACTAGCTAGTCGTTGCCGTCGCGGATCCGACTACAAAGACGTCCACGGTGGGATAGACCCGATACGAGCACCGAGCCTGCACCACCATCGGGCCGAAAAGCCCGTGTGACCCGACTTCCAGGACTCCAGCAGCTCGATCCGATCCTCGGTGAGAAGGCCTCGCGCGGCGAGCAACGAGATCACCTTGTGGCGGAAGAGAAGCTCGGCGGCGCGAGTGTCTACGCTCGCTACCGAATGCCACCTACCCTCACGATCCCAGCCCCCTCGTGAAGCGATTGCGTGGATTTGCGGATGCCAGCGCAGGTCCGAAGCCGCGGTGTGGACGGCAGCGACCATGCCGGGACGCACCTCGTCACCAGCGGCCTCGGCGATGAGCTCGTGGACGGTCTGCCACGCCGCACGGCCGGTCCCAGAGCCACCAGAGCGCGATCCAGAGGAGGCGATCGACCGAGCGGAAACGGGACGACCGTCCGAGCGCGTCGGGACAGCGAGCCGGTGCCGAAGTGCCAAGTTCTCGAGGACGAGACCTTGGCGGGAGTCGAGGGCAGATTGGAGTGTCTTCGCGAGAGTGGAGACGATCTCGAGCATCGGCCTCAGTCTGCCCGTCGTCACTGCGAGGCGTCAACGATTCGCTGGGCGGATGGGGTTTGGCGAACGACAGCGTTCTAATGCTCTTATGCTTAAAGGCGGCGTTTCCAGGTCTGAGGATCTCGCGCGGCGTGGAGTACGGCGACGATCAGGAGCTCGTCGCCTCTTGGCTCGTAGATCACGATGTGCCTGAAGCCGTGTACAAGCGCCCGGCGCGTGTTCCTGTGGACTACTGGCGCACCGAGTGGGAACTCTTCGAGGTAGGCCAGTGTGCGCTCCAAGGAAGCGCGAAAGGCCAACCCTAGGCCGGAACGTTCTTCTTCAAGGTAGACGATCGCATCGACGACCTCATCGAGGACGCCGGGTTGCCAGCGGCGCTTCATGAACGCGCTAGGCGCTCATCAAGCTCGAGGTCGAATTGCTCCTGGCTGAGCCAAGAGTCTGGGTTGGCCTCGTAGCTAGCAAGGCGATCGTCGATGAGACGCTTTTGCCCAGCCGAGAGAGGCGGCAGGGTGCTGTCGATCAGCGCCATACCGAGCGCACGGCGCTCATTCTCGGGGAGCTGGAGCGCTTGCTCCTTTATTTCGGTTTTTGTCATGCCCACTCAGTATAAGGAGACCAGGGGAGATTGCAAACGGCTTTCCTAGATCATGACCCTCGAGGGTTCTTGTCTCCAAGTCTCGTGCATCGACTCGTACGAGCTCGCCTTCGAAGGGACAGGAACTGGGCGCCGCGGAGATCAGGGGAGAAGTCACTCGGTGCGAGTTTCTTCGCCGCGCGAGGTCTCCTCAACGGCCGTCCGCATCGTTGAGCCCGCTCGTCGGCGGCCCGCTTCAGTGCATCAGGCGCGAAGTGAGCGTAGACCTCGGTAGAGCGCCGCGAGCGGTGCCCGACGTTCCTACCTGTCGTTCCTCAAAACTCGTCCGGGAGCGAAAGGGCGCTTCGTGGCGGCGGAGCTCGGCGGGCAACCGGCCTGAGCTCCCCGACGACGACAACAGACGGCTCAGATGAATGAGGATTCCGCGGCACTCTGGCGTCGCTGACCAACAAAGTCGTTGGCTCGAGAAGGCGCGCCCGCGAGAGAGAGGCCGAGTCGAGATCTGGGGGTTCAGGCGGCCTTGCGCCACCCGTACCGGTGGTGGAGTCCACCGACGCGAGGCATCGCCACGAGCTTCGCGGTGGGTGACGGCGGCGGTGTTACGGACCGGCCAGAGGGCGTGTCCTTACCGAGGCCGAGATGCGTGCGATCTTCGTGGGAGTAGCCGATGTAGGCGCGGGCGAGCCGAACGGCGTGGCGCTCGTTGAAGAGAACCACGTGATCGAGGAACTCACGGCGATACCCGCCAATCCACCGCTCAGCGACAGGATTCTGCCAAGGGCTGCGATAGGAAGTGCGGCACGGCTCTGTGCCCATCGACTTGACGAAGCCGATCACGGCTGGGCTGAAGATCGAGTCGCGGTCGAAGATGAGATGCCTCGGCGCGGTCTCGAAAGGGAAGGCCTCTCGCAGCTGCTGGATGACCCAGGCGGCAGTGGGGTGGAACGTGGCGTTGAAGTGAAGGATCCGTCGGTGCTCGTGGTGGATGACAAACCAACAGTACAGGACACGCAACGAGGCGGTCGGGACCGTGAAGAAGTCCATGGCTGCACAGCCAGTCGTTCCGGCAGCCCGAGACGGCCGCACCGCGACCCGTTGAATCTTCAGACGGATCTGTATTGAGGAGGGACAGCGGCATCTGGGCGACGTGGTTGTCACCAGTACTCGCCTCATATGGTGCCCAGGGCGAACGACCCGCGACAACCCCATTGAGATCGAATAGGGCGACTTCATCGCCTTCATGGAAGACGAGAAGGACTAAGCAGACCTGCGCGGAGTCATGGCCGGGGCGGACACCCGGTCTGAAGTTCTGAACCTGATCCGCGAGCAGCTCGGGCCGTTCTGGAAGCCGTCGCCGCTGGGCAAGGAGCGAAGCCCAGCTTCGCGCGCCGTCGCTCAAGGCGCGCGTGCGCTTGCTCGAAGAGGAATTCGTCGTCCCTATTCACGACGGCTCCTGGTGGGGGAGTGTCAGCAACTCGGCGAGGTTGGTGAGCGCCTCCGTCCTCGAGCTCCCCTTCGCTTCGAGCTCAGGGTCAGTCTCGACGAAAGCGCGGTACTCGTCGACATGCCTACCCTAGCTCACGGTCACGGAGTAGCCGAGCAGCTGCCAGCCAGGCGACTCGTCCTGCTCGACCCGGCGCACCGCCTCTGCTTCGATCTCTCCGCCAGACTCGCATCCGCTCGTGCTCGAGACGTTGCGCGACACTTTGCTCTCCCGGCTCCGGGAGCCTCTTGTGCTACATCGTGCTGTCCCTCAAAGGGAATGCTGCACCGGAGTTTGAGCCTCATTGCCGCCGGTGCCTCGGGTCCTCTCACCCAGCACGGCCAGGCGTTGCCCGTCCTTGGCGTCGGGTGTTGTGCCGACCAGCTACCGAAACAGCTCGTCGAGCTCGAGTTCGAGCTTCGGCAGCAGGGGAGACGTCAGCGTCTCGTCGCGCCTCCACCGCCGCTCGTCGCCGAAGTTCGTGCCGGTGCGCTCCTCGGTGACGACTTCGGCCGCCTCGAGGTCCACGCGCCAGTAGGCGCGGACCCCGAAGCGTTCGTAGAGACGACGCTTGATCGCCTCGTCACGCCCTCGAGTTCCGGGGGAGAGGACCTCGACCACGAGATCGGGCGGGCCCTGGATGTTGGCGTCGGTCACCGCGGCCCCGGAGTCTTCGAGGACGACGACCAGGTCTGGCTGCACGATCGTGTGCTCGTCGAGGAGGACGTCGACAGGAGCCGCCAATACCTCTCCGGAGCCCGCGAGTTCGAAGTGCGCCTTGAGAGCAGCCGCCAAAGACAGGACGGCGCGCTGGTGTGCGATCGACGGCGCTGGCGTCACGACATGCACTCCATCCAAGATCTCATGGCGTAGGCGGTCCTCCGGGATCGCACAGTAGTCGTCGTAGGTCCACCGGATGGCGGGCGTGGACACACTCATAGGGTGAGTATATCGCCGCCCTCGGTGGCAGCCCCGATTCTTGGTGGAGAAGAAGGTTGTCGTTCGCCAAAACCCGATCCACCCAGGGAATCGTTGACGCCTCGCGGTGACTGCGAGGAGACTCAGCTCAATGCTCGAGATCGTCTCCACACTTGCGAAGACACTTCGATCTATTCTCGGCTCCCACCAGGATCTCGTCCTCGAGAACTTGGCACTTCGGCACCAGCTCGCTGTCCTGACTCGCTCAGGCCGTCGCCCCCGTTTCCGCCCTGCCGATCGCCTCCTCTGGATCGCGCTGCGGTGGTCCTGGGACCGCTGGAGAGATTCACTTCTCCTCGTCCACCCTGCAACCGTCGTTCGCTGGCACCGGGAGGGCTTCCGGCGATATTGGGCTCGGAAGTCTCGTTGCCGCTCGGGTAGACCGCGAGTCGATCCAGAGCTCGTCAGACTCATCCGTCGCATGGCTACCGCGAATCCGCTTTGGGGAGCACCGCGAATCCATGGCGAGCTGCTCAAGCTCGGGATCGTGGTTTCCGAGCGCACCGTCTCTCGCTACATGCCCAAACAACGCAACCCGCCCTCCCAGAGCTGGCGCGCGTTCCTCAACAACCACATGGGTGACTTAGTCTCGATCGACTTTTCACCGTGCCGACCGCCCGGTTCCAAGTGCTTTTCTGCCTCCTCGTCCTGTCGCACGACCGACGGCGGGTTCTCCACTTCAACGTCACAGACCATCCCACGGCCGAGTGGACGGCTCGCCAGATCGTGCAGGCATTCCCCTGGGAAACCGCACCCCGCTACCTGCTTCGGGATCGCGATGCGGTGTACGGCTTCACCTTCCGCCATCGCGTAGCCGGACTCGGCATCACCGAGGTGCTCACTGCTCCCAGGTCACCCTGGCAGAATCCATACGCTGAACGCCTGATTGGATCCATCCGGCGGGAGTGCCTCGATCACGTGGTGGCGCTTAACTCATGGCACCTTTACCGCATCGTCGCCGAGTACCTCGGCTACTACCACCGGACCCGAACCCACCTCAGCCTTTGCAAGGACTCGCCCGACCCCCGGCCTGCCCAACCGCCGGCCATCGGAGAGATCGTAGAGCTTCCACAAGTCGGTGGGCTCCACTACCGCTACGAGCGACGCGCCGCCTGATCCTGTTGCCGTCCAAGACGACAGCTGCTACGTCTTCTCCGGTGACAGTCCCAGTGGGCGGAACCTCCCCGCCTCCGGCCATTATCTGCTCACCACCCGTCGAAGCAGTCTGTAGCGAATTGGGAGCCACTTCGAAAGCGAAAGCTGGACCCGGAAGCCCAGCCCTGCACCCCCCCCTTCGCCCGAAACAGAGTATTGGCGACGGACAAGATCCGCGGCCTCACCGGTCCTCCGCACCTGGCGCGAGAGCGAGTGCACAGGTACGCCAGAGCGGGTGTCCCGTGACGTCATCGACCTCTGGGGGCGAGATTCCGAGGCCGGCCGCCGCCACCAGGCCGTCCAAGTCGCCGAAGCGGTCCAGCCAGTCGGCATAGGCGTACGTGATCACGTTCTCGGCCGTGTCGCGGAGGCGCCGGCGCAGCTTGGCCACGCGCCGGTCATCCACCTCGAGGAGCCGGCCGGGCATCAGCAGCACCAGAGCCCAGCGGAACTCGGTCCATGGCGCGTTGACTTCGAACAGATCTCCCTCGAAGACGGTCCCTCCGTAAGGCTCGAGACGCATGCGCGCGTACGCGGCGCGCTGCGGATCAATCTCCACACCGCAAGGGAGGATTCCCTCGCGCTCGCGTGTCAGCGCCTCGAGCAAAGCACCACTGCCGCAGCCGAGATCCAGCACCGGGCCGAGTCGCTGTTTCAACAACTCCGCAGCGAGGTCGACGATGGGCCCGTGCGCCGCGCGCATAGCGCTGGCCGTCGCGAAGCCGTCGAACCTGGAGTCGGCCAGCGCGTCGGATTCGCCGGTCACTTCACCGTCTCGTAGATCGCGTCTCGCGTCTTTTCGCTTCGTGGGAGGCGGTATGGGAAGCGCAGTCCCCGCGCTCCGTATGCCGGCCAGCTCGCTCCCGCGCGGCGCACACGCAACCGCCCAGCGGTCGGGTCGGTGTTGGCGGTGATGGAGACGACGGGGGTCTTGACCTCCATGATGCCGTGGAGTGCCGACCACTCGACGGGCCACTCCAGCATCTCGAGCAAGATATCGCGCTCGGACTCGAGACCTTCCGCGACGAACACGTCGGCGAGGGCTCGCCCGAAGGAGACGGTCCTCTCACAGTCGAAGCGGCAGGGCAGGTGGGGAACCGCGCGCACCCCGAGCCACCGCAGCAGGATGTTGGCCTCGGCGGGGCCACCCACGTCGATCGAGCCACCGGAGCTGCCGCTCCGGTCGTGCGTCTCGGCCATCGCCCAGGTCGTGTCGATGCGTCCCTCGTCTACCCAGACTCGCTGGAAGAACTCGCGGCAGCAGCTCGGGTAGCCGAGGTGGAGCCCGACCGCACTTTGATCGCCGGAGCGCCAAGCCTCGGCCAGTTCGCGCGTGGCGATCCTCGATCCCACGGCGACCTGAAGCGCGTACGGCTCCCCAGGCTCAGGGGGTCCGGCCGACGACATGTAAGGGTCGCTCGAGATCGCGATGGCGCCGAGTATCTCCACCTCCAACCCGGCGAGCTCTCCGTCCTCCGTCGCCAGGGCCTCGGGGTGAACCACCCGAATCGTCGCCGGGCGGACACCGCTCCTGACCGCCGCCAACTCGACGTGCGACCAGGCCTCCTTCGTCCGCTCGATGC
>CALZKB010000152.1 GCA_945787575.1 Thermoanaerobaculia bacterium
GCTCAGGCAAGAGAGCGCGGGCACCGTGCTACTCTCCCAGCCGCACTCGTGATGGATCGGCAAGCGGAGCACAGCGTTGGCTCGACTCGTCGACTCGGTCTCGCTGGGCCGGTGCCCGCCGGAATCCGCTCGGTGCTTTGGGCGGACGCCGATGACTGAAGCTCGCCGCAACGTCCTCCTGCTCAGCGGCTGCCAGGCGATCTTCGTGACCGGCACCTCGCTGACCGTCGCGATCTCGGCGCTCGTCGGACTCGGACTCGCTCCCGACCCGCGCCTCTCGACCCTTCCCGCCGGCCTTCAGGCGCTGGCCGCCACGGTGACGACGATGCCGGCGTCGCTGGTGATGAAGCGGATCGGCCGGCGCGCCGGCTTTGCCCTCGGCGTCTTCGTCGGCGGCATCGGCGCTCTTCTGTGCTGCCTCGCCCTGCTCAGGTCCGACTTCGTCTTGCTCTGCGCCGGCACCGCCTCGCTCGGGGTCCTCGCCGGCGTCGCGCAGTACTACCGGTTCGCCGCCGCCGACGCGGTGGATCCTCTGGAGCGCCCGCGGGCCATCTCCTGGGTATTGGCGGGCGGGCTGATCGCGGCTTTCGTCGGGCCGAATCTCGCGAGTTGGACCCGCGAGAGCCTCGCCGGGCCCGATTTTCTCGGTAGTTTCGTCGCTCTCGCCGGGCTGCAGCTCCTGGCGCTCGCTCTCCTGGCCTTTGTCACCCTCCCCCTCCCCTCTGCCGAGGAGCGCAGCCGCGGCGGCCGAAACCTCGCCAAGCTGATCCTTCAACCGCGCTACGCGCTCGCCGTCTGGGTGGCGCTCGTCGCCTCCGTGACGATGAGCTGGCTGATGACCGCGACGCCGCTGGCGATGGGTGCCCGCGGTTTCCAGTTCCACCACACAGCCTCGGTGATCCAATGGCACGTCGTCGGGATGTTCGCGCCGGCGCTCTTCTCCGGCGGCCTCGTGCAGCGCTACGGAACGCTCCGGGTGATGATGGTGGGCGCCGCCATCCTGGCCGGCAGCGCCATCGCCAACCTCCTCGGCGACTCGTTGTGGCACTTCTGGCTGGCTCTGGCCGGGCTGGGGGTCGGTTGGAACCTTCTCTTCGTCGCCGCCAGCGCCCTCTTGACCAGGACCTACACTCTTCCCGAGAAGGCCCGCGCCCAGGGATTCAACGATCTCCTCGTCTTCGGCACTGTAGCCCTCGCCGCCTCCACCGCCGGCGTGCTGCACGAGGTCATCGGCTGGCGCGCAATGAACCTCTGGGCGCTGCCGCTCGCCGGCACGGTCCTCGTGCTGAGCGCGCGGATCTACCGGCGAAACCAACCGAGACCGTCGGTGGTCGGCGGTCAGTAGAGCAAAGGGCACTTTCGTCTTGCCAGGCGAGAACGACGGCCTCCCAGCGCCGAAACACCGGGAGGCCGTCGAGATTCTCGGGAGACAGTCTGCTAGCGCTCGATGATGGAGATCGACGAGGTGTCGCAATCTTCCACGGTACGTCCCGCATCGTCGCCCGACGCGCAGGCCAGGTTGTCGAAATTGACGGTCGCAATCGAGGAGCAGGTGTAGGACACTTCCACACCGATCGCCATAGTGCCGAGGGTGTTGGCGCACCCGGGAACCAGGGCATCGTCCACCGTCACGTTCGTCAGCTCCACGTCGCCGATGTTCTTGACGACGATCAACCACTCGATCGTCGTGCCGGCCTCCAACGCTCGGCCGTCCGGACCTTCGTCCTGCTTGCGAATGTCGATAGCCGGATTGCCGGCGCTCACGATCTCGACCTCGGAGTTGTCGCAGTCCGTAACCGTCACCTCACAGCTTACCGTGTCGCTCTCGCAGTCGACTTCGTTGTTGTAGGCGTCGAGCAGGTCTTTGATGGCAATCGCCAGCGTCCTGTCGGCGCCTTGTGGGTCGCTCCCCGGAGGATGGAGTGCCAAGAAGGCGTTGGCCTCGTCGACCACCGGCTGGATCGACGGGTGCGAGCCCATCTCCAGATTGAGCAGCACGGCCGTGAGGTGGCGCGCGAGTTTCAACGACGCGTCCTCGGCCCGCTCTTTGAGCCTGAGGAAGGCGAGGAGCGCGTCCGCGCCGTAGGTCACGCCGCCGATCTCGAGCTCGTCCACCGGCCACGCCTCGGTATGGTTCTTCCAGTATCCCGGCGTCCGCGGACACCAGCAGTCGTCGCTGCCGGTGCCGACGACGCAGGCTTCGTTGACGAAGCCGGCCGTGACGTCGGGCGCCACGCAGGTGTAGGCGAACCCTTGGCCCACGGGCAGTTCACCGATCACTTGGTCGCAATCGGGGGTCAGGGTGTCGGTGACGACGACGCCGGTCAGTGTCGAGTCCCCGTCGTTGCTGACGACGATGTCGAAGGGCACGTCGCCGGCCGGTAGCTGCCGGGTGTCGTCCCCCTCCCCTTGCTTCCGGATGTCGATCGAGGATTGGGCCGAGGCCAGCTGACCCGCCGTGAGACAGACAACACCGACCAACACGATGATGGACTTCTTCATGCAGATCCTCCACTGGGTGCGAGAGCGACGCCCCCCCCAGGGCTGGATCGACATCTCTTGTTGGGTTGGCTCCCAAGAACGAGTGTATCAGGGACTGTGACATTTGTCACACTTCGGGTGGCGGCTCGACGCCGATCTCGTCGGCCAGCTGACGGAGGATCTGCTCGAGGAATCCGGCGCGACGCTCCGCCTCCCGACGACCCTCGGCCGTGTTCATGGTCGCCGGCAGCCTCCGGAGCTTGACGAAGAAGTGGTCGACGGTGAATCGCCGGTCGTCGAGCTCGCGGTTCTGCGCCCACGGATCGTCGAGGTCGAAGAAGCTCGCGCCGAAGCGAACCCCGCTGGCGACCGCTCGCATCCATCCGAGCGAGCCGAGCGCTTCCAGTCGGTCGGCGTCTTGCAGCGCCCGGCCGAGCGCCGTGCGCGGCACCGCCCCGCGGCTGAAGCTGTGATCGCGAATCGCCCCGGCGATCTCCGCGACCTGCTCGGCCTCGAATCCGAGCTCGGCGAGCAGCTTCCGGGCGGCTGCGGCTGAGAGGGCGCTGGCGCGCGATCGATCCGACGAGTCCTTGGCAGGATTGACCAGATCGTGAAGCAGCGAAGCCGCTACTGCGCTGTGGAAGTCGAGCGACTCGCCACCCAGCTGCAGCGTCCAGCGAGCTACCCGTAGCGCATGCCCCAGGTCGTGACCAGGGTCGGCCGACATCGACGATCGAGCGGCGTCGAGCACCCGCCGCAACACCGGATCGCTCTCGATCGTCCGGCGCAGGCTGACCACCGTCTCCATCAGGCGTCTGATCCTCCCTCGCACGGCCGAGCCACCCGACGGCCGTGGACCGGGCTCGTCGGGCGCTCAGCGCCGCGCACGCCAGTGCCGGAGCGCGAAGGCGACTTCGGTGGTGCGCCGGTCCGCTCGCTCGTAGGCTTTTTCGCGGAACTTCTTGGGGTGGCGAAGAACCGCGAGCCGCTCGTCGTGAGCGTCCGCCAGGACCGCGAAGATCTCTTCGAGCTCCTCGCTCTCGGCGCTCGCCGTCGCCTCCGTCCGAATGCGCTCGACCTCGGCGTCCGCCCGACCGTCGACGATCGGATCGTCCTCCGCGAGCACCTCACCCGCGCGGCGCCTGCCGGCGGCCGCGGCGGCCCACTCGTCGAGCTGCTTGCGCGCCGTCTCGACGAGCTCGACGGCGGCGAAGTCCGCGGTCGAGGTCAGACCAACCTCACGGAGCTTGCTATCGATCTCGGGCGCCGTCTGGGCGGCGCAGCCGAGAGCCAGAAGGATTGCCGGAAGGCCGCATCTCATAGCATCACGAACACTAGTACTGAATCAGCGACTCGACGCGATGCCCCTTCAGCCGCTCGCGCCCGTCGAGGAAGGTGAGCTCACAGATGAAGCCGAGCCCGACGATCTCGCCCCCGAGATCGGAGACGAGGTCGGCGGTGGCGCCGGCGGTGCCTCCGGTCGCCAGCAGATCGTCGATGATCAAGACCCGCTCGCCCCTCTCGATCGCATCCTCGTGGACCTCCACCCGGTCGGAGCCGTATTCGAGGTCGTAGGAGTTGCCGGCCGTGGAAGCCGGCAACTTGCCCGGTTTGCGAACCGGCACGAAGCCGGCATTCAAGTTGTAGGCGACGATCGGCGCAAACATGAAGCCACGAGCGTCGATCCCGATCACCTTGTCGGCGTGCATGGCGGCGAACATCCAGACGAAGCGATCGACGGTCATCCGCAGGGCGCCCGGGTCTTTGAGCAACGTCGTGATGTCGTAGAACAGGATCCCCGGCTTCGGGAAGTCGGGCACTTCACGGATATACCGCTTGAGATCGTCCATGACTCTTCGCCTCCCGGCGAGAGCCCTAGGCCTCCTTGTAGACGAGGCCGAGGGCCGCTCCCGCGATGACGTGAGCGATGACGAGGATCCCGCCCCAGCACCAGGCGAGGTAGTAGGGGAAGTCGGCGATCACCAACGGGTTGATGAACTGGGCGAAGAAGCCGACGAGGGCCAGGAAGAAGCCAAAGGTGGCGCCGCCCTTTGCCCCCGCCGCCCAGCTCGAACGGGTCCTGCCGAAGAGCATGGCGGCCGCCACCCAGAGGCAGATCGAGACGAGGAAGAACCACGCCGGACTCGCCTCCTCTTGGGTGAAGACCGCCGGATTGCTGACGTACGTGTCGGCCATGATGAAGCCGTGCATTACGAAGTTCGCGAGGTTGCCGACAATACCCGCGACGATTCCGCCCATCAGAACCTTCGACCAGTTCACGATGCCTCCTTGCCCGCTTGCCGGGCGCCGTTAGTGGGACCCGTTAGTCTACCCGACCTCCTCACGGCTCGGCGCGCATCCATGCGGTGGCCAGCGAATCGGCATACTCGTTCCAGCGGTCCCCCGAGTGCGCCGGGATCCACTCGAGCGGGCAGTTGGGTCGAGCCCGAGCGGCGGCGAGGAGCGGCTTCACGAGGTCGAGGTTCTTGAGAGGAGCGCCCTTGCGCTTCCACCCGTTGCGCTCCCAGCCAGGCGCCCACTTGGTGATCGTGTCGACGCAGAGTCGGCTGTCGGTGTAGACGGTCATCGAAGCGTCTTCGGGAATCGCCCGGTAGGCTTGGAGGAGCGCCGTGAGCTCCATCCGGTTGTTGGTCGTCGACGCCTCGTGGCCGTGCTTCTCGAAGCGGATCTCCCCGTCCTCGACCCACACGACTCCCCAACCCCCGGGGCCGGGATTCGGGTTGGCGCTGCCGTCGGTGAAGACGCCCGTGGGCGGGCCTGCCGTGTACTTGGCCAAGACCTCGCTCCGGGTCAGGTTCTCTTCGCGGCGCGAGGTCTCCGACGTCCTGAGCTTCGCGTTACCAGGCGGCTTTTTGCGCCCCGCCGACGGCCTGCGATTGGGAGAGTGCTCGCGACAATACTTTGGCTCCCAGTTCGGGTACCGCTCGAGGGCGGTCTGGGGTACCTCGAAGGCGGAGTGGCAGACCTGGCAGACGAAACTCGGCATCGATCGAAGCTCCAACGCGGACCGACCTGAGACTAGCACTCGGTTCTGTACCGGCGTCCAAGGCTGAAGGGGCCCCGCCGGCGGCTCGAGCGCCCGACGGTCGCTACCGCGGTACGCTGTCCTCCAAACTGCGGCGCACCCGTAACGAAGCGAAGGCTCCAGGCGCCTCCTCTGAATAGACCGCTACCGAGCCCCCGAATCTGCGCGTCCCGTGCGTCGCGCCCTCGATGGAGGAATCGCCTCATGGTCCTTTCACGTTTGCGATCCGGCAGTCACGCCCGCGCGCCGCGTATCGTCCTGTCTGCGCTTTTCGGCTTCGCTCTGGGACCGAGCCTCCCCGACGAGGGTCACTCCCAACTCGAGGAGAGCCCCAACCCCCACGTCCAGCTGGCTCCCCAGTTGGTGGTCCAGCCGCCCCTCGAGGTCGTCGTCGTCCCGCCCCTCGAGGTCGTCGTCGTCCCGCCCCCCCAGCCGGTTCTCCTGCCCTCGGCCTCGATCCAAATCGCGGCGCCCGCCTGCCTTCCCGTCGGCGACAACGGCGTCGTCACCGCTACCGTCACCGGCGACGAGCCGGGCTCTCGAGTGCTCGTCTTCTTTCGTCGGGTTCAGTCCGAACGTCCCGATCACTACTACGTCGAGGCTCGCCCCGTCGACGAGGGGGTCTATCGGGCGCTGCTGCCCAAGGCATCGCCGGCGTTGGGCGATTCGAGCGAGAAGTCGAGGCTCATCTTCGAGCACACCCAGCGGCTGCGAGCCATCGCCGCCGAAGCGCCCTCGTCCTCACCTCCGCCCCCTTCGGTCGCCCTCGACCCGGAGCGCCTCGAGCGGCTCGTCGAACGGCTTTCGACGAGCCGATTCGAGCCCGCCGAGGTCTACGCGGAGCTTCGCGACGTTCGGGGTCAGGTGGGCGCAACCTCCGCTGCCGTCATCCTCCCGGTCGAAGCCGGCTGTGAGGTCGGCTCGATCCCCGTCGCCGGCGGGGCCGAGAACATGGTGATCGGCGAGACGGCGTTCTGGCAGGCCGAGCAACCCCCTTTTCACTGGGAGTGCGATGGGATCCAAACCCGCGAGTTCAGGGGAAGACTCTTCCAGGACCCGATCTGCCGGGACTACTTCGTCCCGTTCGAGCCTCGTTTGAAGACCATGAGTCAGCAAGTCGTGCTCCCGGGCGAGGCGACCTTCCGTAACGTCACCGTCTTCTACGGCACCGACCGGCAGCGCACCGGCAGCCTGGAGCCCGCCGAGCGCTACGGGTCGGGCCGCGGACCGCTCGAGGTCGGCACCTGCGAGGTGACGATTCCCGTCGATCACGAGCCCGGAGAGCTCGAGAGTCCGAGCTGGTTCGAGCGCCCCGACCCCGCGAAGCACATCCTCCTGCTCAGCGTGACGCCCAAGAGCCGCTCCCTTTTTGCCGGTGAGCTGGCGCAGGGGGTCGCGGCCGACCTCGGGCGCGAGGCGCTGGTCTTCGTCCACGGCTACAACGTGAGCTTCGAGAACGCCGCTCGGCGCACCGCCCAGATGGCTTCCGATCTCGACTTTCGAGGGGCCGCCGTGATGTACAGCTGGCCCTCCCAGGCGGATCTCGCCAAGTACCCGGTCGACGAGGCCAACATCCGGTGGACAGTGCCGCACCTGCGCGAGTTCCTCGATCTCGTCGCCCGGCAGTCGGGCGCTCAGCGAATCCACCTGATCGCGCACAGCATGGGCAACCGGGCGATGACCGAGGTGCTGTTGCGCTACGCGGCCGAGGAGTCTCTCGCTCCCGGCTCGGCTCCCCGGTTCAACCAGATCGCCCTGGTGGCACCGGACGTCGACGCCGACGTCTTTCGCGAGGACATCGCACCGCGCATCCGTCCAATCAGCGAGCGGGTGACCCTCTACGCCTCGGCGAACGACAAGGCGCTCAAGGTGTCGAAGGGAGTTCACGGACATCCGCGGGCCGGAGATCTCAGCTCGGGCATCGTCGTCAGCACCGGGGTCGAGACGATCGATGCCTCGAACGTCGACACGAGTCTGCTCGCCGCGATCGACCTGGGGCACTCCTACTTCGCGGAACAGCCGACGGTGATCGAGGATCTCAAGCAGCTGCTCGCGGGCCGCAGTCCCACCGAGCGTGCCCTCGCCGCCAGGAGCGGCCTCGGCGGCACCTACTGGGTGTTTCATCCGCCGGACTGACTCGTCGCACCGACGGGTCTGCCCACCAGTGAGGAAGGCCGGCTAGCGGCTCTTCTCTTCTTTCGTCAGCGGCCGTTTCGCGTAGACCGTCGCCGTATCCTCGAAGTGGCCGGTGACGGCGACGATGTCGTCTTCGTTGCCGAATTGGCCGTCGGGGCCGGCGGAGATCAAATGGTAGTAGTCCGTTCGCAACCTCTTGTAGAGCAGCTCCTTGCCCCAACCGTCGGTGCGAGACACCATGGTTCGCAGCTCCGGCTCGACGTCGCCCAGCCGCTCCGGGAACTTGTTGTGCTCGCTCGTCGCGATGTGGACTTGGAGGACCTCCGCCCAGGCGATGATGTTCTTGCGCGTTGCGCGATCCGCGCCTCCGCAGGCTCCCAGCAACAGCAGTCCGCCCAATAGGGCTGCGGTCCTCTTCACGACGCCTCCTTTCGCCCAGTCGTTGCACCGTCGACCGGACACGGCCGATCGCCGTCGCGGCGCTTGTCTAGCGCGTTCGACAGCTCGCGGAATTCCGACCGCACCTGTTCCGGAGCGCGCTGATCGTCCGCCACCCGACGGCACAGTCCGCGCGCTCCCGGCATGCGAGCCTTGGCGCTGACGCGTGCCAGCCGGACGAGAAGCCCGATCGGCGGATCGGCTCCGAGCTCGGCGCGAGCGGACGCCAGCAGCGATGCGATCTCCTCCGGATCGGCCTCCTCCTCGAGCACGACCTCGGCGAGTCTCAAGTAGAGATCGGCGGGGACCTCGTGGCGTGGAGCCCCCTGCCGAAGATCGGCCCAGTGCCAGCGAGCGACCTCCCACTGGCGGGTGGCCAGCTCGTGCCGGATCACCTCGACGAGGTGAGGAGCTACCTGCGCCTGCCGTCCGACGGTCTCCGCCAGCTCCCACCACTCGAGAATCGCGTCCCAGTTCTCGGGATCGCCCTCGACCTCCTGCTGCAGAAGCTCCCAGGCGCGGCGGCGCTGTCCCTTCTCGAGAAGGACATGAACCTCCTCGATCACCCGGTTCTGCTCCTCCCCGGTCGCCGCGAGGATCCTCGACGCCACCCAGCGCTCCTCGATCCGCGCGACCCGGATGGCGAGCGCGAGAAGCGCGCCGGCCCCGAACCCGAAGACGTGAGCCCACAGCGCGACCCCTCCGACCGGCATCGTGTGAGGCTCGAGCCAGGTGGCGAACGCGATCTGGTAGCCGAGCCACACGCTCAACATGAGCCAGGCGGGCGCCTTGAAGGATCCGGTGTAGATCTTCAGTGACATCCACACCACCCAGAGGCACTGGATTCGGGTTCGCCAAAACCGGATCATGAAACCG
Organism: Thermoanaerobaculia bacterium; assembly: GCA_945787575.1. Taxonomy (GTDB): domain Bacteria; phylum Acidobacteriota; class Thermoanaerobaculia; order Multivoradales; family JAHEKO01; genus CALZKB01. The sequence continues at coordinate 8,978 of CALZKB010000152.1, forward strand.
CCCATCAGTCCCGCCACCGCGCCGGAAGCGCCGACGACAGGCTCCATCGAGTGGGGGTATCGAGCCGCCCACAACAGCCCCGCAGACACTCCGACCGCCAGCAGAAACAAGGCGTAGAGCCACCGACCCCAAACGTCCTCGAGCGGTGGCCCGGCCATCCAGAAGAAAAATAGGTTGCCCAAGAGATGGACCCACCCGGCGTGAGCCAGGAAGTGAGTAATGAGATCCGTGGCCTCGAGCTCGGCCGGCACGAGCCCGAGCGCCCGCAACGGCACGGCGTCGTGGGCTCGCCGCCATTCGGCGGTCAGAATCTCGAGCCGCCCCTGCTCGATCCGCAGCTGGGTCGCGGGCGGCGGCGCCACCTCGGGAGCCCAGTCCGCATCGAGTCCGACCTCGGCGGCGAGCTCGGCCGTATCGCCGAAAAGAAGATCCTCCTCGACGACCAGGTATGTCTTGTCGACCGCGTACTCGAATACCTCCCGGGCCCTGGCGAGCACTCGCCGCTCGGCTCCGCCCTCGGCGACTCGGATTCCGAGAAACACCAGAAAGCACAGCGCGACGAAGCCGATCGACACCCACGGCCAGCGCCGGAGCTCGTCCTGCTCGTGGCCGACCGGCAGAATGAACATGGCGGGATCTTCTCGGTCGGCGGCGGCATTGTGCACGCCGCCGGCGACGGTCGCTGGGTGACCCTCCTCCTCGAGAACCGCCGGCTGAAGCGCTCGGCGATTGGAGGGGAGTATACCGGCGCTAGTTCGCGCGCACGTAGGCGATGAAGGCCGCGAGACCGCCGGCTACCACCACCGCGAAGAGTACTCGGCCCAGACTGATGAACCAGGCGATGCCGATGCCGAGAGCCGCCCACTGAACCCACCACTCGCCCGGTGAGGTCATCCAGTTGATGACGAAGAGCATAGCGAGGATGCACGGGCCGACGAACA
>CALZKB010000153.1 GCA_945787575.1 Thermoanaerobaculia bacterium
CCCGTCTGGGTGGCAGCGTTTCCCGGACAGAATGACATCATCGAGCCGTACGGGCCCTGTGCGGCAATCGTCTCCTTGACCTTTTCGTTGGTATCGCGAACCTCTTCGAGCCCCCGCGACCCCAGCCAGATCTCCTCGATCGACTGTTCGTGGAGGTTTCCCACGGCTTTTCGCCACTGCACGCAGGGGTAGACCGCACCGAAAGGATCAACGGCGATCGTCGCCGAACCGGCACCACAGTGCTTCGAGGAGCTGGACTGCCCGGGAAGCATGTCGTCACCTTCCCTCGAGACGGCAACGGCAGACTGTTGCGCGGCCGTCGCCGCGCGGGCCGCCTGGATCTCGAACAGCCGGAGCAGCGCCCCTCGAGAGGCTCGAATCGACTGAGGCTCCGTATCTCCATCGTCCCGAGGAGTCACCTCCGGATCGATCTGGAAGTTGATCCCCAACCCGGTAACGAGCTCGATCATCGCTTCGATCTCGACCTCGTTCCACGCGGTCATCGTCGTATTGACCTTCATCCGCAAACCGAGTCCCCTCGCCTCCTCGATATTCTCGAGGAGTCTCACGAAACTGCCGGGAACACGCGTCTGTCGGTCGTGGGTCTCCGCCGTGGCACCGTGGAGACTCGTCTCGACGACGAACGGGGCGACCTCCTCCTTGACCCTCTTCGCAATATCGCCCCGCAGAGCATGACCGTTTGATTTGAGCCGGATCACGAAACCGAGCTCGCGCGCACGCGCGCCGATCTCGAAAAAGTCGGGGTGAGCCAGCGGCTCGCCGCCGCTCAAGATCAGGTTCAACGTTCCGAGTCTCTCGAGTCCCTCGAGAAACTCGAAGTACTGCGCGGTCGCGAGCTGCTTGCCGCGGAGGCTCAGGTCGTTGTAGCAAAAGAAGCAGTCGAGATTGCAGCGATAGGTCAACTCGACTAACGCGGAGAAAAGGTGGTTTCTCTGCCAGGTCTTGTCGACGATTTCAGCGAAACTCATGTGACTGCTCCAGGATCCCGAGATTGCAGGCAACCTCCTGCCCACCGCACGGTGGCGCACTCCTATCCTCGCCTATCCTTGCTCCCCACCAGTATAGCGAACGCTCTCGAGGTAGGGTCGCACACTTCGCACTCGTCGCGCCGCTCCCTCTGATAGCCTCGTCCGGTGAATCGACCCGCCGGAAAGCGATTTCTTCTCGGTGCGCTCCTCACTTTGGGAGTCGTCGCGCCCGTTCGGGCCGTCGTTCCGGTCGTCGCGACGCTGGAGCTGTTGAACCGACAGCACGTCGAGACGTGCCACCGGATCGGCAACAAGCTCGGTAGCGTCAGCACCGAGCAGTGCCTCAACAGCGGGCTGGCACACTCCGGAGCATGGTCGAACAGCGGCGCTCCGATCCTCTTTCGCGACTACCCGCGCCTGCCGGGACGCGAGCCGCTCGGGCGCGTTCTGCTCATCGGAGGCATTCACGGCGACGAGTACTCTTCGGTCAGCATCGTGTTTCGCTGGATGTCGGTGCTCCAGAAGTACCACTCCGGCCTGTTCGAGTGGCGGATCGTGCCCCTGCTGAACCCGGATGGCCTCCTTCGACAGGGTTCTCAGCGGATGAACGCACACGGGGTCGATCTCAACCGCAACTTCCCGTCCCCGAACTGGGAGGAGGAAAGCGAGGATTACTGGGTGCGCAGGACCGCGAGGAATCCGCGGCGCTATCCCGGTCCTCAGGCTCTCAGCGAGCCTGAGACCCACTGGCTCGCGGCCCAGATCGAGGCTTTCTCACCCGACGTCATCGTCTCGGTCCACGCTCCGCACAGCATCGTCGACTACGATGGGCCTGCGGCGGCTCCGGAGAAGCTGGGTTCCCTCTACTTGAAGCTTCTAGGCACCTACCCCGGCTCCCTCGGCCGCTACGCCGGTGTCCACAAAGACATCCCGGTCGTGACGATCGAGCTGGCCAGCGCCGGTGCCATGCCTTCGCTCGCCGAGCAGCGCCACATCTGGGCCGACCTCGTAAAGTGGCTCAAGCAGAAGCTACCGACGCGGCCGATCGGCCCGCGCAGTGCCCGGACCGGCGGCGGCGGCCACTGACGGCCCGCAGCACGAGTCCTGCGGCTCGCTTTCCGTACTCCCGCATCTGAGCCTTCGCCGCCGCCAAAGAGACGGCGACGACACCGGTCTAAGCGGAGCGGATGTCGGATGTGGGCTAGCTCTCGTAGACGATCATCCAGCGACCGTCCTCGAAGAGCCAGAACTGGCGCTTCTTCTTGCTCGCTAGGAAGTTGTCGCTCTCGTAGTCCTGCTGGAAGTCGACGACCACCATCGCCGGTTCCCCGGGATAGCCGAACATGGCGATATCCTCGACACCGACCTTGATATAGCGCTTCGACGGGTTCACCCGCCTCTTGTGCCGCGAGAACGCCTCTCGGCTCATGCCTTGGGTGCTGAAGCCGGGCGCGTAGTGCGAGAGATAACGATCCGGATCGCGGCTCTCCCAGTCCTGCCGCCACTGCTCGACCGCCTGGGCGATCGAGTCGCGAACCGTGCGCACGGACTCCGCCGAGACCCACCTGACGCCTCGAGAGAGGATCACGGGCGTCAAACCGACCTCGATTCTCGACTGGAGCTCCCCAAAGTCCTCGTTACTCAACGTCACACAGCCACGACTCGACAGCGGCGGGCGACTGTATCGTGCCGACTCGGTTCCGTGGATCCAGATGCCGCTCCCGGTCCGACCCTGAAGCCGGTCCCAACCGTTCGGGTAGTCGAGTGGAAAAGCGCCGAGGCCATACATGTCCGGCAGCTGCGAACCCGGCAGGTAGGAAGCGATGCGATAGAGCCCTGTCGGCGTCTTGTCGTCACCCTCGAACTGCTTGTCCGTTCCGCCCTTCCCGATCGATACGTAGAAGTCCAGCACTCGCTGCAACCGTCCGTCCACCATGGCGAACAAGTAGAGCCGGTAGTTCTCGGTGTCGATGAGGATTGCTCGCTGGGTCTCCGGCGGCAGTTGAACGAGCTCTGCCGGAATTGCCCTCGGCGGAGGCGCATCGAGGTATCGCGCCAGTCTCGCCTGAGCCTCTTCCCTGAGGCCCTCGACGTCCGCTTCCCTCCCCAGGTCGGATCCGAAACCTGCCAGCGGCTCCCTCATCGCGAGGAGAAGGTCGCCCCGCACGAGGTGGGCGAGCTCGAAATCGGGTGTCTTCTCGAGAATCCGGGTCGTGTGAAGGAGCGCGTCCTCGAGTCGGCCAGCCTGGATATCGAGAAACGTCCACACCAACCGCTGCTCGACGGCCGAGCCGCTCGTCGGGTTGGCTCCAGCGTCGCTGACGTGGCTGGCCTCGTCCAGCCCAAACGCAACGCCGGCGCCCAGTGCGAGCGCCAACATGCAGTGAGCGGTCGATCGACGCATGGCCCTTGTCCGTCGCATCGAGTCGCTACAGGTCGCTGGAAGTCTCCCGGGCGATTTTCCAGTCCTTTCCCATGCGCACTAGGTCGAGCACCTTGGTTACCGCGTCCTGATAGCTGTCCGATCGATAGCTCTGGAGGAACCTCACCTGGACCCGATCGTCCCCGGCCGGCCTCACGGCTATCGATTCTACCCCGACCTCGATGAACTGGGGTCCGGTGATCCTTCGTTTGCGCTGAGACACCCATTCGGAACGCTTCATTCCTGAAGGCGAATAGTCGTCCGAATAGAACGCGAGGTAGTCGTCGGCGCGCTGCTTACTCCAAGCGGCGGCCCAGGCGCGCACCAACGTTGCGATCGCCGCGGCATCGATCTCTTCGGCTCGGGGCGAAGACTCGGCGGCCATCGGTTCTTTCGGAGCAATCCTGTCCGCCACCGGCTCCTGAACGACGATCCTGTTCGTCTCAGCCGGGGTGCCGTCGCCGGCGGAATCGAGATCTCTCAACAGCGAAAGCCTCGGGCCTGGCACCGGTGCGGGACTCTCCTGTCCCAGCGCGCGGTCGTAGGCCCGGCTGGCCAGCTTGCCGTAGACTTTGGTCAGGTTCTCGTATGCTGTTCGATAGCTCGAGTGAGTGCTCAAAGCCAGCTTCAGAATCTCGGCCGCCCGCTCGTAGTCACCCCGCTCGGCATAGAGGACTGCCAGGTTGTTGAACGGCTCCGGATACTCGGGATGACTCCGCGTCAACTCCAGGAACAGGCTCTCGGCTTCCGCGTCCCTCCCCGCTCGCGCCAGGATCAGCCCCTTCACAAACCGGGCTTGGGCGGAATCGGCATCTCTCTCGAGCTCTCGATCCACCAATCGCAGAGCTTCGGCCAAGCGCCCCTGAGCCGCTATCTGGCGAGCTTGGGCCAGCTCCGAGCTTTGAGCCGATAGAGTCCCGGCAACCAACAGCATGACCATCATCCACGACGCGTCTCGTCTCATTCAGGGGTTCCTCACGATCGGCCGGGACGACGCCCGAGCTACCCGATCTCAGCCTTTGCGACGGGAATGCTAGCACGGTGATCCAGCACGGAAACCGCCTCGGCACCGACCTTCCGAAGGTCGGGAACTTCCGGGACGGCCGGGCGTTAAACCCTGTGTGGAGGCTCCCTTGCCGATGTTGACCACACTCGACGACGCGAGCCTGTTCGCCAGGGCGCGCGACGGCGACGACGAGGCGCTCGCTTGCCTGGTCGAGAGACACAAGGACGCCCTCGTCAACTACTTGACGCGGCTGAGCGGATCCCGTGAACGCGCCGAGGACATGGCCCAGGACACCTTCTTGAAACTGCTCCAGCGAAGCGATCGCTATGTCGAGAAGGGAAAACTCCTCCCCTACATCTACCGGATCGCGACCAATCTGGTCCGAACGCGCCAGCGGAGAGAGTCGCGTTGGCGCTTGCTCCAGCCGCGATTCGTTGCCGGCAACGGAACCTCCGACGAACCTCGCCAACAGCTAACGCTCGAACGTAAGGAGCTCGGCGAGATCTTGACGCGCGCGCTGCGCCAACTTCCCTCTCGATATCGGATTCCGGTTGTTCTGCGCGACATCGAGGACTGGGCCTACGCGGATATCGCCGCCGTGCTCGGCGTCAAGGAAGGCACCGTCAAGTCCCGACTCCACCGGGGTCGGGCTTCCCTTCGCGAGCTTGTTGCGCCCCATTGGGATGGAGACTCTGATGCGACGACGCCCTGAACTGTTCGAACCACTGATCGAAGCACTCAAGCGCCTCCCTCGCGAGGGTGCCTCCGAGGATCTGGCGGAGCGAGTGATCGAAGCACGAAGGAACACAACCACCTCTCCCTCGCCGCTGTGGGTGATGCGCTTGGCGATCGCCGGTGCCCTGCTCTTCGCCATCGTGGTTACGACGGTCCAATACCGCCGTCACGCCGACCGAGCCCAACGAGAGGCGGTCCTGCGCCAGCACGCCCTCTTGCGTCAGGAGTTGGCCGACCTCGAGCGGCGGGTGAGCAGTCCGCCGACCCTCTATCTGGCCACCGGCCGCGATTACGACGTCGTCCTGAGTCTCGAGCCCTGGATCGCCGCCGACTCGATTCAGCCCGCAACGGTGCTCGGCCCCTCGAAACGTCACTGAACAGCTTGGAGAGCCCGTTATGACCCTCGATCGCCGCCGCATGTCGTTGCTGGCACTATCGCTCGCTACCGCGCTCGTGACTCCACCTATCGTGGCACAGTCGCAAACCGAAACCGTCCGACGCGTCATGGTCTGGCGCGGAGCCGACGACCAGACCTTCGAGATCACCGAGAACTTCGGGGCGCGGACCTACTTGGGAGTGGCCACCATCGATCTCAACCACCAACTTCGGGAGCACTTCGGCGCACCGCACGACCACGGTGTGATGGTCTCGTCGGTGCTCGAGGACAGCCCCGCCGAACGCGCCGGACTCGCCGTCGCGGACATCGTGACGGCGATCTCGAACGAACCGGTCTCGAGTTCTCTCGGCTTCGCGCTCGCGATCACCCGGCGCGAGCCCGGTACCGAGGTCGAGATCACGTTTGTCCGTGACGGCGCCGAGCTCTCCGGCTCGGCCGTCCTCGAGGAGGGGGAGCGTGGCCGATTCGACCTCGCACCGCTGGTCGCCCACCGACTACCCGTCGGCTCTGAGAAACTCGTGCGGATCCGTCCCGGCGAGGGTCCCGAGGAATCGCTCGAAGGACACCAGATCAAGGAGGTCGTGATCAACCTGCGAGACCAGCTCGAGAGCCCCCTGGTCTTGCATCAGCTAGAGGGGATTCGATCGGACCGAGGCGAGCTCTACGCCAAGCTCAAGCTGATGGAGCAGCGTCTGATCGAGCTCGAGGCCGAGATCGAGCGTCTCAATAGGGAGCGTTGATCCCGGCGTTGCGCCGCCCTTGGCTACAATGGGAGCTTGAGGCTGGCCATCATCCCCGCCGCTGGCAGATCCAGCCGTTTGGGGCGCTCCAAGGCGCTCGTCTCCTTTCGTGGCTCGGTGGTCCTCGAGGTCATCGCCGGCTTGTTGCGTCGGGGCGGCGCCGAGCGCCTCGTCGCGGTGGCGGCCGCGGGCGACGAGACGCTCGTCGATCGATGCGGTAAGTGGGGTCTCGACGTCGCTGTCAACCACCATCCGCAGACCGGGATGCTCGGATCGATCCAGATCGGGATCCGGCACGCGACGCCTCGCGACTCGGACCTCGTGATCATCTGCCCGGTCGACTTTCCCGCGGTCCACTCGGCCACGATCCGCGCGCTCTACGCAGCCGTCGACGAGCGAGCTGCTCCGACGACGGCGGTCCCAGTCTGCGACGAGCGCCGCGGCCACCCGCTGGCCTTGAGCGGCGCCCTCGTGCCCGAGATTCAGACACTCGACCCGAAGGTCGGGCTCCGGGAGCTGCTGGACCGCCACCCTCCGATCGAGGTCCCGGTCGACGATCGGGGCATCCACAGCGACCTCGACGACTGGACGGACTACGCCCGGCTGCTTTCCTGACGGCTCATCGGACACCGGCGAGAACCTCTCTGGCCTTTCTTGGTCCGATTCCGAGCGGCACGGCGGTCGCGGCGCACCTTGGCCTGTTGGCGGGGCATCGCTGGTCGATCGGCAGCCGGGCGAACCGTGCCCCCGACGCGGCAAGAAGACGGCCGGCCACAGGTGCCGACCCGACCCAGCAGGCCAGCCCCTAGATTCCGATCGCCCGGCGCTCGAGCTCGGCGGCGACGTGGCCACCGAGCAGAATCGACAACGCGGTCAAGTAGAACCAAACAAGCAGCAGCATGCCTCCCCAGACGAATCCGTAGGGGGTGTAGTCCGACAAACCCCGAACGTAGAGCCGGAAGAGGATCGAGATCGCCGCCCAGAGGGTGGTGCCGACGAGAGCGCCGACGAGGATTCTACGCTTCGACCGGCTCTGGTCGTGAAAAGGCAGGAAGTAGTAGATCAACCACAGCATGCCGAGGGCGACGAAGAAGATCACCGGCCAGCGTGACGCGCTCGCCAACGACGGGACACCGGCCAAGCGACCGAGCTCGGGACCCGCCAACAGCGCGATGGCGCTTCCCAACATCGCGATCAAGGCAGCCACCAAGAAGACCAATGACAAGGCCCGTTTGCGCCACCACCTCCGCCTACGTTGAACGCAATAGGCCATGTTGAGGCCGTCGAAAAGCGCCGCGAACACGTTCGACGCGAGGAAGAAGGTCAGGACGACGCTTACTGACAGGACGCCGGGGCGCCGCGACGAGGTCACCTCCGCCACGAAGTCCTCGACGACACGGTACGCCTCACCCGGCAACGCCGTCGCCAACTGATTCATGATCCACCGGAACGCGTCTTCGCCGCCGACCATGCCGGTCACCGAGAATAGCGTCAACAGAAACGGAAAGAGCGACAGAAACGAGTAGTAGGCGATGCGAGCGGCCTCGGCCGTCACTCGGTCACGCCGAACGGCTTCGAGCAGGGCCCGGGCGACGACTTTGAGCTGCTTCCAAGAGCTCGTTGCTCGGGCCATCAGAGGACCCCCCGCAACCAGCCGGAGCGCTGCATTCGCCGCTCGATTCGGTCGACTGCGGCAAGGAACCGCGGGTCGCTCCCATCGGGGCTCCAACTGCCGGGTCGCGGCAACACCGCGGCGAGTCGTGCGGCCTCCCGACTGCTCAGGGTCGCCGCCGACTTTCCGAAGAAACGGCGGCTCGCCGGCTCGCAGCCGAAGACTCCGTCTCCGAACTCCACGACGTTGAGGTAGACCTCGAGGATTCGGCGCTTCGACAGAGTCGTCTCCAGTTGCCAGGTGAGGAGGGCTTCCCGGATCTTCCGCCGCGGGGAGCGAGCCGGGGAGAGCCACAGGTTCTTCGCCAGCTGTTGGGTCAACGTCGAAGCGCCACGCGGCAATCGCCGACTCGCCAGAGCCTCTCGGATCGCGCCACGCACCTCGGACATCTCGAATCCTTCGTGCGAGAAGAAGTTGATGTCCTCGGCGACGAGCACAGCGTGCTTGAGAGTATCCGCGATCTCGGTGTAAGGCACCCAGACGAAAGAGACCGGGCGAGCCGAGCGCCGGGTGAACGCCGTCTCCGACGGGTTCGTCGAGGCCAGGGCACCGACATCCGGCCAGACGACGATCTCGAGACCGAGCCAGCCGAACGGCGCGGTCAGCGCAAGAGCCCACAGCAGGTGGCGCTGTCGTCTGGATCGAAGATCGAGCATGAAGATCGAGCGCTTAAGGGATGGGTGCTTCTGCCACGGCCCTCCGCTCCTCAAGGTAGGATAGCGGTCCAGAGAGAGCGAGGCCATGCGGCGTGGTCTCCAGCCCTTGAGACCGAGAAGCAGCCACCGGATGCCGATCCATAGCCGTAGCGACGAGACGCCCGTCGTCGTCTTCGATCCGACCCTCGAGATCTCGCCCTTCACCCTCTATAAGCGGCTCAGGGACGGCGTGGCTACCCGATTGATCGACGTGCGGCCCGACCCCGGAAGTCTCGAGCTCGCCGGATCGGTCCCTCTATCGCAGGCGCTCGAGGACTCCGAAGACGGTGAGCCGGTCGTGCTCTTCGACGACGACGGCACGATCGCACTCGACCACGCACGAAGAATGCAGGCGGAGGGCCGCCCCTTCGTCAAAGCGCTCTTCGGCGGCCTCGAACTCTACGAGTTCTCGCTCGACCCGGAAGTCGTGGGCAGCGACACCTTCCTGATCCGGCGCGATAGGCCGACGGCGACCTAGGAGCGCCAGAAGCCGGCGGGGCTCAAGCGCCCGACACCGAGCCGTCGGCCTCGACGTTCCAGAGCTCGCCCGAGTAGATCAGTTCCTCGAGCGTGCCTTGGCCTCGAGACTCGACCTCGGAGTCGATCTGCCCAACGACTCGCTGGTCGTAGCTCAGGGAATCGATCGCGCGCATCACGCCGACCGGGGTCGGCATCTCGGGCGGCAGCATCTGAGCCATCATGAAGGCCGCCGTCGGATTGGGGTTCGTCTCATCCCAGACCAGGCAATCGTCTGCCGAGAAGCCGTCGGAGAAGCGGAGAACCTCGACCTCGGTACCGACCACCCGGACTCCCCGGTCCTTGTCTTTGCCGAAGACCAATGGCTGGCCGTGCTCGAGAAAGAGGCTCTGTTCGTCGCGAACCTGTTTCTCGGTCATGTAGGCAAACGCCTTGTCATTGAAGATGTTGCAGTTCTGATAGATCTCGATGAACGCCGTGCCCTCGTGCTCCGCCGCTCGAAGCAGTGTGTCTCGAAGGTGTGCCTGGTAGATGTCGACACTGCGCGCGACGAACGTCGCTCCCGCACCGATCGCCAGCGACAACGGGTTGAACGGCGTATCGAGCGAGCCGACCGGTGTCGACTTGGTGCGCTTTCCGACCTCGCTCGTGGGCGAATACTGACCCTTGGTGAGGCCGTAGATCCGATTGTTGAACATCAAGATCTTGACGCCGACGTTACGACGAAGGACGTGGATGAGGTGGTTGCCGCCGATCGACATTCTCTTTGGGCAGCCCGAGCTGGGGCATGATCGTCTGCATCGCCGAGAGGATGGCGTAGTCCCCGCAGCCGGGGCACCACCGCACCTCTTGGTCCGATTGGAAGTCCTTCTTGGTCAGTGTCGGGGTCTCAGTGGACATGGTCGGCTCCCAAGATTTCACGGATCTTCGTGAGGATGTCCGAGCGGAAGAACGGTTTCCCCTGGACCTTGCAATACGACTGGATATCGATCAGATAGGCCGCTCGCAGGAGAAGGGCGAGCTGACCCATGTTCATCTCGGGTACCAGCACGTGATCGAAGCGGGCAAGGGCGTCTCCCAGGTTCTTGGGAAACGGGTTGAGGTGGCGCAGGTGGGCGCGACTGACTTCGAGTCCCTCTTCCCGCGCGAGATTCACCGCGCCGGTGATGGCACCGAGGGTGCTCCCCCACCCGAGAATGAGCAGCTTTCCCTCTTCGGGACCGTCCACCGCTAGGTTGGGGATGGTGTCCGCCACCCGCTCGACCTTGGCGGCGCGAAGCTCCGTCATCCGCTCGTGATTCAACGGGTCGTAGGAGACGTTTCCCGTGAGATGCTCCTTCTCCAGCCCTCCCACGCGATGCTCGAGTCCCGGAGTTCCGGGCACTACCCAGGGCCGAGCGAGGGTCTCGTCGTCTCTCCCGTACGGCATGAAGCCCTCGGCGTCCGTGTGGAAGTCGATCCTCAGATCAGGCAGCTCTTCGATCTTGGGCAAGAGCCAGGGCTCGGAGCCGTTGGCGATGTACCCGTCCGACAACAAGATCACGGGCACCATGTACTCGACGGCGATCCGGCAGGCTTCGACCGTCACGTCGAAGGCGTCGGCGGGAGAGGCCGCCGCTACGATCGGTAGCGGGCACTCACCATTGCGGCCGAACATCGCCTGCAACAGGTCGGCCTGCTCGGTCTTCGTCGGTAACCCTGTCGACGGGCCGCCCCGCTGGATGTTACAGACCACCAGGGGGAGCTCGATCATCACGGCAAGGCCGAGCGCCTCCCCTTTGAGGGCGAGGCCCGGGCCGCTCGTGGTCGTCACGCCCAGCGCACCTCCGAAGGCCGCTCCGATCGCCGAGCAGATAGCGGCGATCTCGTCTTCGGCCTGGAACGTCGTCACGCCGAAGTGTTTGTAGCGCGCCAACTCGTGCAGGATCTCGCTCGCCGGGGTGATCGGATAGGAGCCGAGGAACAGCGGTAAGCCGCTGCGTCGACTCGCCGCGATCAATCCCATCGAGATTGCCGAATTGCCCATGATGTTGCGGTAGGTCCCGGCGGGCAGCCGGGCGGCTTCGACCTCGTAGCGAACCTGAAAAGCCTCGGTGATATCGCAGTAGTTGTAACCCGCTTTCATCACCTGGACGTTGGCGTCGGCGACGTCGGGCTTCTTGGCGAACTTCGTCTCGAGCCAGCGAATCGTGTTGTCGAGCGGTCGGCTGTAGAGCCAGTAGACCATCCCCAACGCAAAGAAGTTCTTGCACCGATCGCGGCTCTTGAAATCGAGAGGACTGTCCTCGAGCGTGCGCCGTGTCAAGGTGCTCAAGGCCACCTCGTGGACACGATAGCTCGCCAGGCCAGGGCCCTCGAGCGGGTTGTCCTCGTAGCCCGCCTTCTTGAGGTTGCGAGCATTGAACTCGTCGGTATTGACGATGAGGATGCCGTTCGCCTTGAGATCGCCGATCGACTTCTTGAGCGCCGCCGGGTTCATTGCGATCAGCACGTCGGGGGCATCCCCCGGAGTGTGGATATCGTAATTCGCGAATCGCACCTGGAAGGCCGAGACTCCCGGCAGGGTGCCCGCGGGAGCACGGATCTCGGCCGGAAAATCCGGCAACGTAGCGAGGTCGTTGCCCAGGAGGGCCGAAGTACTCGTCAGCTGATTCCCGGTCAGCTGCATGCCGTCGCCCGAGTCCCCAGCGAAGCGGATCACGACATCGGGAACGTTTTCGTGGCTGACGGACTTCGGCTCGATTTCGGTGGGATCGGTCGTTTCGGTCGTCACAGATCTCTCTCTTGAAAAAGCGGCTCTTGGGTGGTGGGGCGCTTGGAAAGCGAGCTGAGTACAAAAGAACCTAGCCGTCAAGGCTAGGTGAATTCTCCGGAAGTGGCTGTCGGTCGGACGGACCTCTCGGCTGGTTGGCACAGCTTCCCGTGCCTTCCATCCATGATGCTAGCAGACCGTCGATCCCTTACAAAGTCACCTCAGAGGGGTGCAGACATCTCCAGGTTCTCGAGCCGTATCATCCCGGCGGCGCGGTGACGGCGGCATCCTTGTGGCCGCGCCCACCGCCTTCGACCAGCGCCGCTCATCGAACTCATCCAAGCGAATTGGCGTAGGATGCATCGGGTCCGAGCTCGGCCCAAAGCCCCCTGGAACTCGACGCGTCTCGGTCGCGTAGTTATCGGTGGGGCGTGGCCGCCCATGCCCTCGATCCGATCCATGCGCTTGCCGACACCCGCCCGCCTCTTCTGGATCGCCCTGGCGGTCGCCGTTCTCGTCCTCGGTGGGTTGAGCCTGTTGCTCGACTCCGGCCTCTTCCGGAGCCTCGCGCGAGCGCTCTTGTTGAGCGTCTTGACGCTCGGGTTCTTCGCGCTCTCGTTGAGATTCCTCCGTTGGTTTCTCTGGAGAGTTGGCCGAAGACTCGCCTTCTCCTACTTCCTCATCGGCGTACTGCCTATCCCCATGGTCATGGCGCTGGCAGCGGTCGCGCTCTATCTGCTCGCCGGCTATTTCCTCAGCCACGAATACCGAAACGCCTTGGCCGACATGCAGGACGACCTCCTACTTGAGGCGAGGACTGCGCTCGAGCAGTTCGAGGTAGGGAGAGCGAGCGACGGCGGTCGCAATCCCGACATCGGCCTTGCGTTCTACGTCTCGGGCCGACGGGTCGCCGGCTCGGACGAGGCTCCGGACAGCTGGCCGAGCTGGGTCGAGAACGAGGTCGGCGACCGGCCTCAGCTCTGGCAGCTTCCGGACGGAGAGCTGACCGTCGTCGGCACCGCCGCTCAAGAGCGCTACGCGGCGCTGGCCTTCCATCGGGGACCGATCGCAGGGGAGCTGGCCGAGCGCAGCGGAGTCTGGGTGACGATGGTCGATCCGACGACCAAGAGCTCCGGCTCGACCGTCATGCTCCAACTCGGCTCGGGCGAGTACGCGCTCGCCAACTTGGCCTCCGGAACCGACCTGGAGAGCCGCAACGATTTCTTCGGCATCGGGGACCAAGATCTGAGCTGGAAGGAGCGCCCGATCCTCTGGTGGGGCGAGGTCGCCGGCCCCGTCCTCTCGTTGACCGACGGGTCGGAGGTCCATGAATGGATGACCGCCTCTCTCAACAGCACGGTCGGGAGCCTCCAGAAGCAGATCTTCTCCACCTCCGCCGAGCTCAACGCCACCGTATGGGCGAGCCTCATCGGGGTGAACGGTCTCTTGTCCTCGATCTACCTCGTGGCGGTCGCCATGGCGCTCTTCATGATCTACAGTCTGAGCCGCGCCGTGAACCGGCTGAGCAAGGCGACCGATGCGGTTCGTTCGGGCGATTTCTCGCAGCGAATCCCGGTCCGGCGGCACGACCAGATCGGTGAGCTCCAGCGCTCGTTCAACGACATGACGGGCAACCTCGAGACGCTCGTCGGGACCGCCGCGCAGAAGGAGCTTCTCGAGAAGGAGCTCGAGATCGCACGTGACCTCCAGGAGAGCCTCCTCCCAACCGAGGTTCCGGTCACCGAGCGCGTCGAGTTCTCGACGCTGTTCGAGCCGAGCGCCGCCATCGGCGGTGACTATTTCGACATCCTCAGAATCGACGATGATCGACTGGCGGTGGTCATCGCCGACGTCTCCGGGCACGGCTTACCAACCGGCCTCCGAATGGCAATGCTCAAGGCCGCGCTCGTGATTCTCGTCGAGGAGAGCAAGCCGCCGAGCGAGATCCTGCGTCGGCTGAACGCGATGGTCCGAGCCGAGAACCGGCAACGCTTCTTCGTGACGGCGACCATCGCGGTCGTCGACTTCGCCAACGACAGGCTCGAGATCACGAACGCCGGGCATCCTCCGACCTATCTGATACGCGGCGACCAGGTGGAGGAGATCCTCCTCTCCGGCAGCCCGCTGGGAGCGCTCGACGAGAACTACCGGCATCGCGAAGTGACA
>CALZKB010000154.1 GCA_945787575.1 Thermoanaerobaculia bacterium
CGGACCGCCGCGGGCTCTCGAGAGCTTGACTTGGATCGGAATGGAGGCGCCCGAGGCAGCCTCCAGGAACGAGGCGGTGATCTCGGGTTTGGCCCTGCTGTCGAGCTCGACGACGGCTACGAACGACATGTAGTCGGGGTGCTGGACCTCCACTTGCCAGGTGCCTGCGGCCAGTCCCAAGACGACCGCCTGGCCGCGCCTGTCGGTCGCGACCGGTGGTGGCCCCGTCGACTCCCGTCCTCCCCGGTACTTGAGGTCGACGCGAGCGCCCTCGATCGCGCCGCCACGGCGGCTCGAGACCTTGATCTCCAGCCCGGCGACGCCCTGCCACTCCTGGCCCTCAGCCACCGTCGCCAGCAGCCACAGGAGGCCTGCACAAGCCGTGATCCCTCGGGTTCCTCGGGGCTTCATCTCTCTCTCCTTCAGCTTGAAGCGAGGGTCAGTTTACCCCGCGAGGGGACGGTGGGCGCGCAGCCGCGGCCTGCCCTCGGCGGTGCGCTATAATGACGGGTCCTGCAACCCGCTCCTGCGTCGCGAGGAGCCTCGACCCGAAGGAGCTCGATGAACGACCTCAAGACCGCTTTTGTCTGGATGGAAGGACGACTCGTCCCGTTCGAGGAAGCCAACGTCCACTTGCTGACCCATACGCTTCACTACGGCCTCGGTATTTTCGAAGGCACGCGGGCTTACGAGCAGACGTCCGGGGGGAGCGCGATCTTCCGTCTGGACGATCATCTGCGCCGACTTTGGGGGTCTGCCAACGCAGTCAACATCGAGCTTCCATGCGACCGCGAGACCGTCCGCCAGGGTTCGATCGACCTGGTCGAGGCCAACGGCATGGCGACCTGCTATCTGAGGCACATAGCCTGGATCGGCGACGGGGTGATGGGTCTTCACCCCCAAGACAACCCGATTCGGTTCGCGATTCTCTCCTGGCCGTGGGGAGCTTATCTCGGCAAGGAGGGCCTCGAGAACGGGGTTCGGTGCAAGGTGTCGAGCTTCAACCGGCCGTTCCCGAACTCGACCATGACCAAGGCCAAGGTCACCGGCAACTACGTCAACTCGATCCTCTCGAAGCGTGAAGTCGTGTCCATGGGCTACGACGAAGCGATCTTGCTCGACACCAACGGCTTCCTCGCGGAGTGCAGTGGCGAGAACATCTTCGTGGTGCGCGACAACGTCGTTCGCACGCCGGCCATGACCAGTGTCCTCGAAGGCATCACTCGCGCCACCGTCATCCGGATCGCCCGAGACCTCGGCTACAAGGTCGAGCAGGCGATCCTCACCCGCGACGACATGTACTTCGCCGACGAGGTCTTCATGAGCGGAACCGCCGCCGAGATCACCCCGGTGCGCGAGGTCGACGATAGGCCGATCGGCAGCGGCACTGCCGGGCCGATCACCAAGCAGATCCAGAAGAGCTTCTTTGCCACCATCCGCGGCGAAGAACCGCGCTACGCCGACTGGCTCACCCCGGTAGCCCTTCGCGAAGCCGTCTGCGCCTCCTGAAGCGGCCGGCCCGCTCGCCGGCCGAAAGAGTCGATCAGTCCTCTGCCCTCTGGGCTCGGGCGCGCGCCGTCCGCCCGGGTCACCGACCGCCCTAGTTCAACGCCGCCGGTTCCGCCACTTCGAGCTCCTCCAGGTCGAGGTGATGGGCTAGGAACGCCCAGCGATCGGTGACCTCTTCGATGATCTTGGCGGTCGGCTTGCCGGAACCGTGGCCCGCCTTGGTCTCGATCCGGATCAGCACCGGGGCGTCGCCCGCTTGAGCCTCCTGGAGACGTGCGGCGAACTTGAAGGAATGCCCCGGTACGACCCGGTCGTCGGTGTCGGCGGTGGTCACCAGGGTCGGCGGGTACTCCACGCCGTCCTCGATATTGTGGTACGGCGAATAGTCATACAGCGCCGCGAACTGCTCGGGGTCGTCGGCGGAGCCGTAGTCGTCGACCCAGAAGCGGCCGGCGGTGAAGCGGTGGAAGCGCAGCATGTCCATGACACCGACGGCGGGTAGCGCCGCGCCGAAGAGGCCGGGGCGTTGGGTCATCGCGGCGCCGACCAGAAGGCCGCCGTTGCTACCCCCCTGGATGCCCAGTTTCTCCGGCCGGGTGTAATCCTTGGCGACCAGCCACTCGGCCGCGGCGATGAAATCGTCGAAGACGTTCTGCTTCCGGAGCTTGGTACCGGCCTTGTGCCACGCCTCGCCGTACTCGCCGCCGCCGCGGATGTTGGCGAGAGCAAAGACGCCCCCCATCTCCATCCAGGCGAGGCGGCTGATCGAGAACCTCGGCGTCTGCGAAATGTCGAAACCACCGTAACCGTAGAGCAGCACCGCGTTTTCGCCGTCGAGCTCGATCCCTTTCCGATGAGCGAGAAACATCGGCACCCGGGTGCCGTCTTTGCTCTCGTAGAAGATCTGCCTGACGGTGTAGTCCTCGGGATCGAAGTCGACCACCGCCTCGCGCAGCATCGTGCTTTCGCCGGTCTCGACGTCGTAGCGATAAATGCTCGGCGGCGTCGTGAAACTCGAAAAGCTGAAGAAGGTCTCGTCATCGTTGAGGTCGCCGCTGAAGCCCGACGCGCTGCCGACGCCGGGGAGCACCACGTCGCGGATCCACTTGCCGTCGAGATCGTGCTGCGCGACCGCAGTCTTGGCGTCCCGGAGGTAGCGACAGAGCAAGCTGTCGCCGACCCTCGTCACGTCCACCAGCGTGTCCTCGGACTGCGCCACGACCTCCCGCCAGTTCTCGGGTGCGGGGTTCGCGACGTCGATCGCGATGACTCGGCGTCGCGGCGCGTCGAAGCTCGTCAAGAAGTAGAAGTCGGTTCCTTCGTTGGCGATGAACGTGTACTCCTCCTCGAAGCCGTCGATCAGGTCGACGATCCCGGCGTAGGGCTCCGAGAGATCGCGGTACGACACCCGATTGCGGGCGTCGGTCCCTTTCCAGGTCGAGATCACGAGATAGCGGCCGTCGTCCGTCACTTCCGGGCCGAAGCCCCAGTCGGGGTGATCGGAGCGCTGGTAGACCAGCACGTCCGCGCTCTGCGGGGCGCCCACCCGATGGAAGTAGACCTTCATGTTCAAGTTGAGGCTCTGGAACTCAGCGCCCTCCGTGGGCTCGTCGTAGCGCCCGTAGAAGAACCCCGCGCCGTCGATCGTCCAGTCGACGCCGCTGAACTTGATCCAGTCGAGCTCGTCTTCGAGGACTTTTTGAGAGTCGATCTCCATCACCCGCCAGCTGCGCCAGTCTGAGCCCGACTCCTGAATCCCGTAGGCGACGTAGCGGCCGTCGTCACTGAAGGCGGTGCCGGAGAGGGCCACGGTGCCGTCGTCCGACCAGCTGTTGGGGTCGATGAGAACCTGCGGCTCGGCGCCGATCTCGGGCATCATGTAGAGCACGTACTGATTCTGCAGCCCGTCGTTCTTGTAGTAGTAGTAGCGCCCCGCTTTCTTGAACGGCGTGCCGTACTTCTCGTAGTCCCACAGCTGGGTCAGCCGCTCGTTGATCGCCGTCCGGCGCGGTAGCGACTCGAGGTGTTGGAAGGTGACCTCGTTTTGCGCATCGACCCAGCTCGCGACGTCGGCGGACTCCCTCACGTCGTCCTCGAGCCAACGATAAGGATCCGCCACGCGGGTGCCGTGGTGGTCTTCGACGACGTCGACCTTCTTGGTTTCCGGGTACGAGAACTCCTCGCTACGGGTCGGAACGGCGTGGATCGCCGTCACGAGCACGGCCAAGGCGAGAGCAGGGGGCTGGCGCATCGTGGATCTCCTTGGTGCCATTTCGGGGAGCATCGTACCAGGGCTCTCGGCTCGGGGCCGACTGCCGTCCGGAGCGCAGTCCCCCGCCTAGAGAGGGCTTCCTTCGCCCGAATCGACCGGACGCGCGACGGTACCCGTGAACGGCGTTCTCGTTGCCCTTGGGGATCGCTTCGGGCGCGGAATCGGCGGTTACCGGTAGACCTGCTCCTCGCCAGCGGCGATGATCAGGTGCCGGAGGAAGTCGACGAATGCCGGTTGGTAGATGTCGACGTGGTTCGGAACGATCGACGGGTGTACCGAGATCACCATCACCGGGGCGTTGGGAGGCAGCAGATCGTCCCAGACTAGTTTCGACGACGGGAAGGTGAATTCGGGGTCGCTTCGCCAGTCGTGGCTACGAAGGGCTGCCGCATTGTCGGATACCAGGTCAGGGGGCGTCGGCTCTCCGGTCAGCAGGAACGGGCACTGGCACAAAGCGACCTTGCTCTTGTCCTGCGGATCGGGCTCGGGCGTGTCGTAGGTCTCCAGGGAGTGGGTCCGAAACTCGTCGAAGTGTCCGACCGCGTGCTTGCTTGCTCGCTTCTGGAAGCGACCGCGCTCGCCTTGTGGATAGTCGTCGAACTGAATCGAGATCGCCCGGCCGCGTGGAAACAGGTTCTTGGTGGCCGTGTCTCCGCGGGACGTGACGACAACGAAGATCGGATTCTGGTCGGCCACGAAGTCACCGTCCTCGAGCGCCGCGTGGATCGGCTGGTAGCGCGCCGCTTCGAACGCCGGGTTGACGAGCACCACCAGATCGCCGAAGCCATCGACCCGCCGGTCGTCGGCGGACAGATCGGCGATCGCCATCCTCTCCATGATGAGCTGAGAGGTGGCGGAGAAGATCAACGCGCCACCGAAGCTGTGGCCGACGATCACGAGCCGAGTGGTCGAGGGCCCGCTCACCAAGTCGCGGCGCTGCTGTCGAAGCTGCTTGAGGCGGACGAGCAGCTCGGTCACCGCTCCGGAGCCGACTTTCTGAGCCGTCGCCTTGCGCCCGTAGAAGGTGAGCTGCTTGAGCAAGCGGTTGTCCCAGGAGGTTCCTCGCCAGCCGACGTAGATGCCGATGATCCGCCTCGCCTCCCCTTTGGGCGCCAGCGCCTGCTCGGTCTCGTAGAGCTGGCGGAGGATCGTGCGGAAGCAGGTGACGTTGCTGTCGCAGGTTCGCGAGTCGTGCTTCCAGCCGTGTGCGAACACCAACATCAACACATCGCGCTGCTCGATCTCGCGCTCGATTCGCTCGACGAGCGCGGCCTGCTGCCGCCGGTCGTGTGCCCAGCCGAGGTCGTCGAACTCGACGAAGCCGAGCAAGTACTCGTCGCGCTCCTCGATGAACGCTCGCGAGCACTCCTCGTCTTCCGGGTGGCAGCCGGGCGTCGGGTCGGTGTGATGCTGAACGACCGGCAATCCGCAGCCGACGAACGCCGTCGTCGCCAAGGCCAATACGATCTGTTGTCGCAATCTCATCGCGCCGCCCCCCTCCTCGCGGCTGCCGGAGGCCCGCCCAAAGCGGCGCTCGGCACTCGCCCGGCGTTAGACTCCCGCAGCAAGGTTTCTGATTTTCGAGCGCCAGATTACCACGCGGGCGCCCCTAGGATTCCGCTGCCAGCGCCTCGAGCAGGCGCCGAGATCGAGCCGCCCTCGCCTGCCACCACTGCCGGGTGATCTCCGGCATCGCCTCGAGCGGTGACTCGCTGGCGAGCGCGGCCAAGCCGCGAAGCACGCCGGGGCCGTCCTGCCCGAGCACGTTCTTGAGCACGTAGTGGCGCTCGCCGACCCTTCTGCCGAGCCCCGCCTCGGAGGCGATCGAGGCGAGATCGTCCCGGGTGAGGATGAAGCCTGCTCGCCCAGGTGCGAGCAATGCCTGCAGGAACTCCTTGCCGCCGACCGTTCGCGGATCGGGTAGCGGTTCGAGCAATCGCAGCGCCGCCGGCAGCTCCCCGGCGAGCTCCTCGGCCACCTCCTCGGTAGCCAAAATCTCGGCCAGCCGCGACGCCCAGCGGCGATGAAACTCGCTGGGGCGGCGCTCCAGCTTGTCGAGAAGAAGCGGCAGCCAGGCGAGCAGATGCTCGTGCAGGAACACCTCCCGCACGTGGCGCCAGTTGGTGCGGTCGGGCTCGGGCGAGCTGCTCTCGCGGTCGAGGAGCGCGCCATGGGCCGCGAGCAGGACGGTCAGATGGTCCGGGTCCTTGGGCGGCTCGAGCCCGAGCACGCGCCAGAAGCCGGCGATCCGGTCGCGCGCTTCTCCCCCCTGCATCCCCTCGGCGCCCAGGTAGACCGAGGCGTAGGGGTAGAGCTGGAAGTCGAACAAGTCCGTGTGCTCGGCGGCCGACGGCAGCTCGCCCAAGCCGAGGCTTCGAGCTATGGGCTCGTGCTCGGGCGACGGCGGCTCGACGAAGACGGCGAGCGCGCGATAGACCTCACCGACCTGGGCCCTCTCATCTCGGCCCTCCCCTGCGTTCGTGACTCCTCCTCGACACCGGCCCCGGCGCGGAGACCTTATCAGTCCGGGTTGATGGGTTCACCCCACGTCAACCGGGCGTCTCGGCTCGTTTCCGCCGACCGCCCGGGGCACCGGTCCGTGTCGACCACCGGTCGGCGTCGGCCACGCCGGGGCAAGGTCTCGAGGGCCGTCAGGGAGCTGGGAAGCCGAGGTGCAGGCGAAGCGAAGTTGATGTCGAATGCCCAGTGGTCAGGGCCGCGACCTCGAGCGCCCGATCAGGTCGAACAGCTCCTTCGAGACAGCAGACAGCGCCCGTTGCCCTGACGCCGACGTCATGGGGCCCTCCGAAGGGCCGCACCGGTGTAGAGTGATCCGACCGGATGGAGGAGGAGGCGGTGAGCGAAGCGCCAGGGCGAGAACTGATCGAGACGATTCGCCGATCGATCATCGGCGATGATCGCGCGATGCGGGGACCGTTCGGCAGGCGGCGTTTGACCTACGCCGACTACACCGCCTCGGGACGTGGGCTGACTTTCATCGAGGACTTCCTCAGACGCGAAGTGCTCCCGCTCTACGCCAACACCCATACCGAGAACTCGCGCACCGGGCTGCAGACCACCCGCTTCCGCGAAGACGCCCGCAAGATCATCCACCGAGGAGTCGGCGGGGACGAGCGCGACGTCGTCTTGTTCTGCGGTTCGGGCGCCACGGCGGCGATCAACAAGATGGTCGATCTGCTCAATCTGCGCGTGCCAGCCGATCTTGACAGCCGCTACCACTTGAGTGAGCGAATCCCCGCGGCCGAGCGGCCGGTCGTCTTTCTAGGTCCCTACGAGCATCACTCCAACGAGCTGCCGTGGCGCGAGTCGATCGCCGATGTCGTCGTCATCGACGAGGACGCCGACGGTCGAATCGATCTCGAGTCGCTGGAACGGGAGCTGGAGGCGGCACGCGACCGCGAGCTCAAGATCGGGAGCTTCTCGGCGGCCTCGAACGTGACCGGCGTCGAATCGGATATTCGCGAGATCACCCGCACTCTCCATCGGCACGGCGCCCTCGCCTTCTGGGACTACGCCGCCGCAGCCCCCTACGTGCGGGTGACGATGAGCCCGGAGAGCGAGGAGGAGGCGCTCGACGCCGTCTTCCTCTCGCCCCACAAGTTCGTGGGCGGGCCAGGAACCCCCGGGGTCCTCGTCGCCAAGCGCCGAATCCTCGCCAACAAGGTGCCGGCCGTCCCTGGAGGGGGCACCGTCTCCTACGTCAACCCGGTCGAGCACCACTACCTCGAGGACGCCGAGCATCGCGAGGAGGGCGGGACTCCGGCGATCGTCGAATCGATCCGCGCCGGACTCGTCTTTCAGCTCAAGGAGGCGGTCGGCGCGGAGCGGATCGAGGAGTGCGAGCACCGCTTGATTCGACGAGCGATCGACCGCTGGGAGCGGTCCGACAGCCTCCGCATCCTCGGCAACCACCAAGCGCCCAGGCTGTCGATCGTCTCGTTCATGGTGCGTCACGGCGAGGGCTTCCTCCACCACAACTTCGTCGTCGCGCTCTTGAACGATCTGTTCGGCATTCAGGCCCGCGGCGGCTGCTCGTGCGCTGGACCTTACGGCCACCGGCTGCTCGGCATCGACCTCGAGACCTCGCGGGAGTTCGAGTGTGAGGTGCTGCTAGGGCACGAGGGGGTCAAGCCGGGCTGGGTCAGAATGAACTTCAACTACTTCGTCTCGGAACGCGTCGTCAACTTCCTTCTGGAGGCGGTCGAGTTCGTCGCCGAGGAAGGGTGGAAGCTGCTGCCGCTCTATCGGTTCGACGCCGCCACCGGTCAATGGCGACACGTCGACGACGACCGTGGCGCCAGCCTGAGCCTCGACGACATCTCCTACGAGTCAGGCCGTCTGGAGTGCTCACACCGCCACGTGACGCTGCCCGAGTCGGTCCTCGAGGACTATCTGACCGAGGCTCGGACGATCGTCCAGAGAACTCTCGGAGAGTCGGCGCCGCGTCCGGTGGAAGAGCACTCGACGCCCGGCTTCGAACGACTCCGATGGTTCCCGCTGCCGAGCGAGGTGTGGGACGAGCTGCACGGCAGGAAGTCCGCGCAGCCGGCGCGCGACCTGCTGCATCCGGCGTGACGCCTGGCATCACACCCGAAAGCGCTCGCAACGCGACTCACAGGACTTCTGCCACGGGCTGCTAGGGGTGCGGGTCTCCCGGCCAACCCAAGAGGCCGCCTGGATCCGGCAACCGTGACCGCCGCTGCTTTCTCGCAGGCCGCCCCTCAGTTCGCTTCCGACAGCCCCAAGACCACCTGGACGGCGCTGTCCAGACTCGTCAGGCCCGAAGCACGACCGAGCTCGAGCGCCTCGGCGGCGCCCACTCCGTCGACGAAGTAGGCCTTGAGCGCGAACAACGCGCCCACCCGGTTGCCGCTGCCGCAGTGGACGATGGCGGGCAGTTCGGCCTCCGCGAGCACCCGGGCGAAAGCGTGGGCGTTCTCCGCCGTCAGCCCCTCGGCCCCGGCGATCGGCAGGGAGACGTAGCGCAGCCCCGCCTCTTCGACCTCCTGCTCACCGGTCCCGGGCTCGCCTTCGTCCCGGAGGTTGATCACCGTCTTGTAGCCTTCGTCTCCGGCGAGGACCAGCATCTCCGCCGTCGGCTGGCCACCTGCCAACACCCCGGTCATCGGCTCGACGGCGTTGAGAAGCAGATCCGCGACCGTCGTCGCCGGCTCGATCCCATCGACCGGAAGTTGGCTCGCGCCGGAGTCGACGGCCGTCTCGGGAGTCTGGAATCTCGGCGAGAGGCCGATCTGCTTCGGGAGCTCGTCTCCGGCGGCCAGAGCGGGGGCGTTGACCAAGAGCGCCGTCACGACGACGGAGACGAGGGTGGCGATTCGAGCAAACATGAGGCTTCCTTTCGGTTCGTTGGCGGAATGTGGGACCGGCCGCATCCCGGACATCGGTTCTCTAGATGAACAGGCTGATATCGGAGTCGGCGGCAAACTCGAGGAAGGTGGCGGCACCACCGATGGTAACCCCGTCAATGAAGTCGTCCTCGGTGAAGCCGAAGAGGTCCATCGTCATCTGGCAGCCGATCAGCGTGGCGCCGGCTTCGAGGGTCGCCTCGCGCAGCGTCTCGATCGTCGCCATGCCCTTCTTCTCGAACGTCTTCTTCATCAGGGTGGTGGCCATCGTGTCGAAGCCCGGCACGTTGCCCGAGATGAGGTTGGGGATCGGCCACGAGAGCTTCTGGAATCCCTCCGATCCGAAAGGCAGTTTCATCGGCATCGCCGGGTTTGAGTGCGGCGAGACCTTGGCCTTGAGGTCCTTGCTCAGCAGCGGCAGCCCGTAGAAGGTGAAGAAGACCCCGACCTCCATGTCCATAGCGGCTGCGGTCGAGGCCAGGATGAAGGGAGGGTAGGCCCAGTCGAGAGTGCCCTTCGAGGCGATCATCGCCAGTCGCTTGGAGCGGTCTGGGTGGCTCATCGAGTTGTCTTGATGGATCGCGTTCTCGTGAAGGTGAGGACTCGGCGTTTTGAGGCGATCGAGGTCTCCGAGCTCGCGGGTTACTTGCGGCGGAAGAAGAA
>CALZKB010000155.1 GCA_945787575.1 Thermoanaerobaculia bacterium
CCGCCGTCGGCAAGGTGACCGGGACCAGATCGACCGTCCCGGCATCGAGGAAGACCTCGAGATGGGCCGCGTTCTCCTCGTATCGGCGACCGTGCCGAAAGCCGTAGAGCAGCTCGCCGACGACGATCGAGGACATGAGCACCCGCTCCGCAAGGCGCACGGTCGCGGCGACGTCCCGATGACCTCGCATCAGCGCGGCATAGGCGTTGGTGTCGAGAAGGAGTCTCACCGCCAGAGCTCCGGGTCGATCTCCTCGAACGGCTTGATGGCTGCCAGTAGCTCGGCTTCCTCATCGGCGGCCCAGAGACCGATGAAACGATCGAGGGACTCCCCAACCTCGGCTGGGAGCGCGGACGAGGGACCGCTCAGGCCGGCGCCCCGCCTCATGAGGAGGAGGGCGGCTCGATTCAAGGAAAGATCGCGCTCTCTGGCGACCTCGCGAAGACGCCGCTCGAGCAGTGGATCAAAACCGCGCAATGTGAGCTGGCTCAAAGAAGGCTCGGTCTTGTTGGAGGAACGGCGACTCATGATGACTCATTATGACTCGATATGAGTCGCTATGCAATTCGCGTCAGCATGCCGCAGGCTCCAGAGCGACCCGTACCCAGAGGAGACGCCACCAGGACGACGGGCCGCCGCCCTCTCCTGTTGGCGTCGATCCGGAGGGTGCGCTCTAGTCGGGTCGATCATGTCTTGGCGATCCCCGGCGAGGGCTGCAAACGAAAGGTGTCCACCGTCTCTCTGAAACCGCAAAGAGTCGTGTCGAAGAGGCTCGCCGGCGGTGGTGCTCTGCTCCTATGCTGTGCGTTCTGGACCGGTTGTGACTCCAGGTCGCCGGCCGAACCTCCCGCACCACCGCGGGCTGCAGGCGCCTTCGCCGGACAGGCGATCCTCGACAGCTCGACACCGAGCGGCCACTGCTTCACGACCGGGCTTCAACTCCTCGGCGGTCGTCACGCTCTCCAGTACCGGCTCGAGTTGACACAGCGCAGGAATGCAAGCCGGCGCTCGCTGCTTGCTGCGCGCCTGCTCGGATTCGACGAGCATCGCCGGGTCCGTCGCCGGAAGTGGCGGGCCGATCAACGGTCGGCTGCGACTCGAGTGGGACACCTACGACCCTGAGACCGAGAGCAGCCTCGGGCGCGTCATCGTCTCCGGGCAGATCGGCTTGGCGCCGGTGCCGTGAACGAGCGGTCGAGGCGCCGGCGGAGTCGTTCAGTCGGCTGCCGGGAACTGTCGAGCAAGCGTGCGAATTCGGTCGATCCGCCTTTCACAGGCGACTCTCGCCTCCTCGAGATCAAGGTCATCGGCGCCGAACCGACGCTGGCGCCGGTAGTACTCTGCTGGGTCGGTTCCGTCGGGCTCGAGGTTGAGGCGGTAGGTCGCTCCTTCCCACACCTCGTAGAGCGGGAAAAGACCGCTGGCGACGGCCACGCGAACGAGATCCACGGATTCGCCGGGCTCGGATTTCCAACCGGTGGGGCAGGGCGAATGCAGGAGCAGGAACTTGGTGCCGCGAGTTCCGAGAGCAGTGCGTACCTTGCGCGCGAAGTCCTCAGGATGGGCGATCGACAGAGTCGCGGCGTAGGGAATCGCGTGGGCCGCCATGATCTCCATGATGTTCTTCTTGCTCTCCGCCTTGCCGCTCGGCGTCGTCGTGGTGCGTGCTCCGGCAGGAGTCGCCGACGAGCGCTGGCCTCCGGTATTGCCGTAGATCTCGTTGTCGTAACAGACGTAGATCAACTCTTCGTTGCGCTCAGCCGCTGCCGAAAGCGTCGCGATGCCAATGTCGTAGGTGCCGCCGTCGCCGGCCCAGCACACGACCTGGTGACCCTCCTCGTTGAGCGAGCGCACCCGCGCCATGCCGGTAGCGTAGGCCGGCGCCGAGCCGAAGGTGGTGGCGACCACCGGCACGTTGTAGCTGGTCGTCGGGAAGCCGCCGGCGGTGACGATGCCGCAGCAGGCCGGAATGGCCATTTGACAGGCGAGTTCCTCCTCGGCCAGCACCCGGCCGAAGAGGGTCAGACCGACGCTCATCCCGCAGCCGCCGCAGTTGGTGTTTCCGGGGCGCAGCAGGCACTCCTCGGCGCCCGGGGCCGCCGGCTGCTCGGCAGCCTGGGGGGTGTCGCTCGTCGTCGCCGTGCTCATGCGATGTCCTCCTTGGGAGGTTCGAGACCCATCCACTGGGGCCTGCTGGCCTCGCTGCGGGCCATCAGGTCGTCGAGGACCGCGTCGATCAACGCCGGGGTGACGTCGCCGCCGCCGACCCCGGTCAGGTAACCCTGAATCAGAGCCGTTGTCGCACTGCCCTGGAACGTCGCTCGCGTGTCCTGCCAGAAGATGCCGCCCGCGCCGGCCGCGTAGTTGCGATCGAGAACGCCCAGCCGGGCGGCGCTCCGGCAGGCCGCCCTGAGCTGCGCTTCGGGGAACGGTCGGAAGAGCTTGATCTTGACCAGGCCGACCTTCTCGCCTGCCTCCCGGCGCCGCCGCACGACCTCGCGGGCGGTGATGGCGATGGTCCCGGAAGCGATGAGCACCGACTCGGCATCTCCCGTTTCATAGGTCTCGATGGCGCTGTCCACGGTGCGACCGAATACCTTCGAAAAGGCGCTCTGGCACTCCGCAAAGACCTCAGGCACGCGGTCCATCGCCTCATCGATCTCGGCGCGATGGAACATCGCTTCGTTCGGCCAGACCAGGCCGCCGAGGGTGACCGGGTGCTCGGACCGCAGGCGGTGCGGCAGATCGAGTGGGGGCAAATAGCGGTCGACTCGATCCTGAGGCGGGAGCTCAGTCTCCATCTGAGTGTGCGAGACGATGAAGGCGTCCATGCAGACCACCACCGGCAGCAGGATCCGGCGGTCCTCGGCGAGGCGGAACGCCAGCAGCGTGGTGTCGAGGACCTCCTGGTTGTCCTGGCAATAGAGCTGAATCCAGGGGAAGTCGCGGAGCATGAGAGTGTCGCCCTGGTCGGCCCAGATGTTCCACGGCGGGCCGAGGGTGCGATTGACCGCCACCATCACGATCGGCAAGCGGTAGAAGCCGGCGACCATGATGTTCTCCACCATGTAGGCGAGGCCGTTCGAGGAGCTGGCAGTGAACGACCGGGCTCCGGCGAGCGAGCCGCCGATCGAGACCCCCATGGCGCTGTGCTCGCTCTCGACCGGAACCACCTCTCCCTTGGTGAACGGGAAGCTGGCCACGTACTCGACGATCTCGGTCTGGGGGGTGATCGGATAGATGCCGCAGACCGCGCCGCGGGCATTCCGGTTCGCCTCGCCGGCTGCGCTCAGCGCGTAGCCAGCGGCGTGATTGCCAGTGACCAGTTCGACGGCCATCGTGTGCTCCCTATATCTGGCTCATGAAGATGACGTTGCGCGGGCACTCGCTGGCGCACATCGCGCAACCTTTGCAGAACGAGTAATCGAAGAGGAAGCTGTTGCCGACCCGCTTGAGGACCCCCTCGGGACAGAAGGTGACGCAGCGATCGCACTCGTTGCAGACCCCACACGAGAGGCAGCGCTTCGCCTCGCCGGCGTTGTCGAGTCCCTGGTGGACCTCGTGGAAGTTCCAGCTTCGCTCCCACGGCGAGAGGCCGGCTCCGTTGCTTCTGTGGGCGAGCTCGAAGAGGTGCATCCGCATCGCCTCGGGATGCACCACCTCGTCCCGCCAGACGTCGACGTGACGGCGCGCCTCGGTGTGCTCGACATCCTCCATGAGCTCACCCGAGAGCGTCTCGTGGATGTGCAGTGCGGAGCGGCGGCCGCTGCCGATGGCGCCCGCCACGGTCCCGTCGGCGGTGGCCAGATCGCCGATCGCGAAGACCGGAGTCTCGATCAAGCCGAGCAGACGAGATCCCTCCCGCACCTCCGTCCCCTCGGGGAAGACGCTCAGATCGGGCGACTGCCCGAGCGCCAGAATCACCCGGTCACAGGGCAGAATGAAATCGGAATCCGGAATCTCCATGGGCCGCCGGCGGCCGGACTCGTCCGGTGCGCCGAGCTCCATGGAGCGGCAGGTCAGCAGGTATCCCCCGGTCCCGCCGTCGCTTTCGCAATTCTCGCGGATTGCCACCGGCAGAGTGAGAGACTCGATCTCGATTCCCTCTTCGATCGCCTGATCGACCTCTTCACCTATCGCCGGCATCTCGTTGGGCGTCCGGCGATAGACGATGGTCACTCGCTGGGCGCCGAGCCGGAGGGCGGATCGGGCCGAGTCGATCGCCGTATTGCCGCCGCCGACCACGATCACGCGTTCCCCGTCGAGGCGGACCTCCTCGTGATGCACCCGCTCGAGGAACTCGATCCCCTGGATCACCCCTTCGGCTCCGGCCGTACCCAGCGATAGGGTGCGCAGCTCCTGAAGACCGGTCGCCACCAAGATCGCGTCGTGGCTGCGGGCCAACTCGAGCAGCCGCTCGCGATCGACCTCGACGCCGGTCCGCATCTCGACCCCGTGCTCTCGAATGCGGTCGATCTCGCGATCCGTCACGTCGTCCGGCAGGCGATAGCCGGGGATGCCGGTCCGCAGCAGGCCGCCGAGCTCTTCGCCCGCCTCGAGGACCGTCACCCGGTAGCCGAACCGAGCGAGATGGTATGCGGCGGTCAGGCCCGCGGGTCCGGAGCCGACGACCGCGACCTGCTCGTCGCGCTCGGCGATCGCTTCGACCACGGCCGTTCCATGGTCCGCCGCGTAGCGCTCCAGCTGGCGCACGTTGACCGCGCCATCGAGACCGATGCGGTTGCAGTTGTCCATGCACGGCGCGGGACAGACTCGGCCGCAGACGCCCGGAAATGGCGAGACCCGCAGCAGGATGTCCAACGCCTCGTCGGTCTCCTCCCGGGCCAGCGCCTGGAGGAACCCCTGCACGTCGTTGCCGGCTGGGCAGACGTGATTGCAGGGCGGTACCATCTGCTGCCGGCGAGGCTGCTGGCTGGCCCACTGCCCGGTGCGGATCTGCGGTAGCGCACCTCCGGCGCCGTCGAGGAAGCTCGGCGGGCGCGGCGGCGTCGGGGCCGGAAGAGTCGACTCGGATTCGCCGGAGCTGACGAACTCGTCGAGAGTCCGAAGTCCCTCGAACGCCCGGCGGGCGGCGTCGAGGTTTCCCCCATCGAAGCCCAGATGGCGAACCGAGGCGAGAACCGACTCGAGCTCGAATCCGAGCATGCGACCGACCGCGCCGACGAGGGCGGTGTTGACGATCGGCACCGAGCGCGTGCCGAGGTCGTTGTCGCGAGCGATGGCGGTGGCGTCGATCGTCGCCAGCCGGTGGGCAGGGAACTCTTCACGGAAGCGCTCCGGTGGCTCCGGAGCGTTGAGCAGGATCCATCCTCCGGGCTTCAGCCCGCCGGTGATCGCCGCTGAGATCAGGGTGGGATCCAGGACGACGATGTGGTCCGGCTCGTAGATCAGGTTGCGATTGGTGATCGGCTCTGCGTCGTAGCGGCAGAAAGCCTGCACCGGAGCGCCCGAGCGCTCCGCCGCATAGAGACCGAAGGCTTGCACCGAGTCGCCTTCGAGGAATCGAGTCGTGGCGATCAGCTTGGCGAGCGTGACGCCACCCTGACCGCCGCGGCCGTGCACGCGTATCTCGATCATGGGGGAACTCCTCCTTGGCGAGTTGGAAGTCTCCCGGGGCGAGAAATGCCCTTTCGGGTTTGGCTGGGCAAAGACCTCCACTTCGATGATGGTACGGGAGGCCTCGCCGGGCAAACACCCGGCGAGGCGGTGTCGAGCCCACCCCGCGAACGGGTGGCGGCACCCAGCGCTTCGATTCCGGGCGGCTCTCCGGTGTCCTCGATCGCCTCGGATGGCGTACCATCGCCCCATGACATCGAAGAGGCGCCCTCGATGATCGATCTGAGCGACTGGATTTGGGTGCTGGTCGCGGTGGGCTGGTTAGCGCTGCGAGTTGTCGGACGCCTCTACCGTTCGCAGGCTCGGAAAGCGCGGCCGATCGAGGATCGGCACGAACAGTTGGACGCGGCGGAGTCCAAGGAGCTGGGTGGGACCGGACCGCCGCCGATCGCGCCGCGCTAGATCCCGGGGCGGGTCCGGCACGGCTCTTCACCTCAGCCTCGGACTCCTCGCTGGCGGCAACCTCGAACGAGACCGTCTGCGGCAAAGAGCAGCCTTCCATGCATGCCCCGGCTAGTATTCTCTACCCGTGCCCGAGCCCGATAGCCCGTACAGCCGTCTCAGCTACCGGCGCCTGATCGCCTGGCCGGAGCGGATCGAGCGCGAGTGGCCCTTTCTCGAGAGGACGCTGGCCGCGGCGTCGGCGCGGGTCGTCGTCGATCTCGGCTGCGGCACCGGCGAGCACGCTCGGCATCTCGCCTCGCGAGGTTTCCGGGCGGTCGGCATCGACCGCTCCGAGGCGCAGATTACTCAGGCACGCGACTACGAGAACGAGTTCGGGGAGCAAGGCCCGGAGTTCGTTCTCGGCGAGATCTCCGATCTCCCTCGATTGACCGAAGAGCGCTTCGGTGCGGCGCTCTGCCTCGGCAACGTCGTCCCGCATCTCGAGGATCGAGAGATGGCCCGCGCGCTCGAGGCGGTGGCGAGCCGGATGGTGACGGGCGGACGGCTCGTGCTCCAGCTCCTCAACTACGAGCGCGTCTTGGCCAAGCAGGTCCGCTCCCTGCCCGTGAACTTTCGCGCCGACCCCGACTGGCCGAACGGTGAGATCGCCTTCGTCCGTCTGATGACTCCTGACGGCGAGGGTCATATCCGCTTCTGTCCCACGACCTTGGCGCTGCGACCGGATCGCGAGCCGCCGGTCGAGTTGAAGTCGGCCAGGGAGGTGAGGCTACGTGCCTGGCGGAGGGCTGAGTTGGCGACCGCTCTCGAGGGCGCGGGGTTCGAGCCCGAGTCGATCCACGGCGACATGGTCGGAGGCGCCTACGAAGCCGAAGAGTCCGTGGACCTGGTGGTGGTCGCGAGACTGGAGTGAAGGCCCCGGGAGCGGCGGCGCTCTAGAAGCGTGAGATCTCGGCCTCGTAGAAGCTCCAGTCGGCGCTTTCGACTCGAATCAGGCCGAGTCCCCCGTCGCCCGACGGGAACTGCAAGAGCAGGGTGTCGAAGCCCCCTCCGGTGTGGAAGGTCTGCGACACCAGTCCACTTCCCAGGGCCACGGCGCGAACATCGAACGGGCTCGAACCGACCGAACCCACCTCGAGCCGGACCAGGTAAGCCTGGTCGCGAGTCGACCTATCGGTTGGCCGGTCTCCGGAATCCAGTTGATGCTGGGGCCGTCCGCGTAGTAGGTGCGGTTATTGAGAACGTTCAGGTAACCCTTGCCCTCGACCCAGGGAGTTCGGGCCGAGAGGGTCACGTGCGAGGCGAGCTCGACATGATGGTCCTTGGGCACGAAGCCCGTCCTCTCGAGCACCGCCACGAGCCGCTCCGGGTCGAGTCTCGACACCCGGGTCGGTCCAGTACGCGCGCCTTGCCGCTCGCGCCATCTACGACCGCGGCGCGGATGAGCTGCTTCGTCGTCTTTCGACTCATATCTTGCTTCCTTTCGATTCAGAGCGGCAGGCACCCGGCCGCGGGTTCGTCGGGTCCATTCAGGATGTTCAGGCGCTTCGGCGCGGATGTCCGTTACAGATCGAGTGTCGGCGCGGTTCCGGCGGCTGACCTCGGCGCTCTCGTGATTGGTAGACTCCCGCCAAGAAGGACATCGATCGACCTTGACCGAGCAGCTCTGTCGGCATCGCTGCGAGCCCAGCACCGGCGAGTTACACGAGCGATTGGAGGAGAGATGAGTGGAGGGGAAAGCACCTCGACATGCCTGGCCTGTGACCGCGATTCGAACGCCACGCCCCTGCTTGCCCTCGAGTACCGAGGGAAGCGGCTGTGGATCTGCCCCCAGCACGTGCCGATCCTGATTCACGACCCGACGCGGCTCGCCGGCAGGCTGCCGGGCGCGGAGAGTCTCAGTCCCGCCGAAGGCCACGACTAGGCGCTGGAGACCTCCATCGTCATCTCATGCTAGAGAGGTTCCCCCGGTTCCGAGCGTTTCGCAACTTCACGACGATCGCGGCGGTCCTCGCCGCTTCGGTGATCTACGCGGTCCGCTCGGTCGTGCAACCGCTGGAGAGTGGCGATCCAACCGGGTCCTCGCCGCTCGGATACACCAAGAGCTTGGTGCTCTTTCTGGCACCGCTGGCGGCCCTCACCTGGTGGTTCGCGCAGCACCGCGAAACCACCTACCAGAAACGGGCTTTCTGGCGATCGATCGCGATCCTGGTGCCGTTGGGATTCGCCCTCGATCTGCTTTTCGCCAACACCTTCTTCCGGTTTCCCAATCACGGTGCCGTGCTGGGCGAATGCACCTCCCCGGCGGGTGAACCCCTCGCCTGGAGCGCGGCGAGCTTGCTGTGCATTCCGGCGCGGGGAGGCGTCGTCCCCGTGGAGGAGTTCGTCTTCTACCTGAGCGGATTCATGGTGGTCCTCCTCGCCTACATCTGGGCCGACGAGTACTGGCTCGAGAGATACAACCTCCGCGATTACGAGAACCCCGCCCTGACCGAAGAGCGCCTCGTCAGGCTTCAGCCATCAGCGCTGATTCTGGGTGTGGCGCTCACGCTTCTCGCGTTCGTCGCCAAGTGGTGGTTCGGGGGAGAAGGGGCGGGAGCGTTCCCGGGCTACGCGATCTTTCTGATCTTCTTCTCGATCGTCCCCACCGCCTGGCTGTTCCCGGCGGCCCGACCCTGCATCAACTGGAGAGCCTTCAGCTTCACTTTCTTCCTGATTCTCCTCGTGAGCCTGGTTTGGGAGGCGACGCTCGCTCTCCCCTACGGCTGGTGGGGATACCGAGAGGATCAGATGATGGGGATCGCCGTCGAGGCCTGGTTCGACCTGCCGCTGGAGGCGGTGGTGGTGTGGTTCGCGGTGACTTTCACCACCGTCGTGATCTTCGAAGTGGTCAAGCTCTGGCAAGCCTCCGGGAAGTCGGCCAAGCGCGCATTCCTGGGTCGGCGCTAGGCTTCGACCTTGCCGAGGACGCCGCCCTGAGCCGAGGCCGCCCGCGTTGCCGACTTTGGCCTGGATGGCGGCTTCCGAGGAATGGAAGTCGGCCGGACTCGCGCAGGGCACGACGACCAGTTGGGCCGGAATATCGGGGCCGGCAGAGCGGCGGCAGTCGCCGCGGGAATCGGTTGCAGCTCAGCATTCGCCTTCGGTGAGCCACCACCCCAGTGGTGGCGCGGAAGAGCGCCGAAACCTGCTACTATTCGCGCAGCCCATCTGACAATCTGCACCTCACTACCCCTGGGAGGGTTGGCCATGGCATCGAACGTCGAGATTCTCGAGGACGAAGGGATCGTCGTCGCGAACGATTTGACCCAAGCCGAGAAGGACACCGTCAACAGCTACACCGCACTGGAGGTCGAGTTCCTGAAGCACATGTACGAGAAGTACGGCGGGCCGGCTTCCGATACCGCGAAACCCAATATCATCGTCTGACCACCGGTCTGGACACTCGGACTGCGACGAAAGAGCCCTTGTCGAATCGCCACGAAGCGACCGCTCGACTGAAGATGACTCTGCGCTTCGCGGAGCCGGCCCTCCTCTCGGTGGCGCACGAGTTTTGGCATCACCCGCGACTCGAGCGCATGCTGCCGGACTTTCTTCTCTCGTTGTACGACATCGTTCGCGCCAGCGTTCCCCTCATGGAGGCTGCCGAGATAGAGGCACGATCTCGAGCGGCAAGGGATCCGGCCGCCGCGCGGCTCGCCCCCTATTTCGCCAAACACGCAGACGAAGAGCGCCACCACGACGAGTGGCTGCTCGAGGACCTGCGGGTGATCGGCTTGCAGGCGAAC
>CALZKB010000156.1 GCA_945787575.1 Thermoanaerobaculia bacterium
TGCC
This sequence comes from Thermoanaerobaculia bacterium, assembly GCA_945787575.1. Lineage (GTDB taxonomy): Bacteria > Acidobacteriota > Thermoanaerobaculia > Multivoradales > JAHEKO01 > CALZKB01. The sequence continues at coordinate 5 of CALZKB010000156.1, forward strand.
AAGCGTCGGAAGGCGACGTTGCTAACCTCGTCGTAGTCGCCCTCGACCTCTGTCCGGGCTACCAACAACTCGCCGTATTCGCGAATCTGGACTCTGCCGTCCTCGGCCAGCACCTCGAAGTCCGGTTCTTCGGCTGCGGCTGCGCCGAATGCGGTGCAGCCGCTCAGGAGGACGGCTACGAGTGAGAGCGAAAGACCCTTGGTCATATCTTCACTTCCCTGGTAAGTCTGTCGTCGATCCCGGTCCGTCGACCACCACCACTCGCAGCGGAAACCCCTCGCGAGTCGCGAGGTTGGTGCGGTCGTGTCACCTGTTGAGTATCCAGATCGAGCCGTTGAGCACCGCGGCGAAGCTCACCCACGCCAGGTACGGCGCGAGGAGCCAGCCAGTGGCTGGCATGACCCGCCAGAAGGCCCACAGCGTGGCGACGATCGCAAGCCACAGCAGAATGATCTCGACGAACGCCCATCCCGGCGACTGCATGCCAAAAAAGATGATCGACCAGAAACCGTTCATCACGAGCTGGACAGCGAAGGCGATGAGCGCCAGCTTGACGCCCCTAGTATCCAGGCCCTGCCGCCAGACGAGGAACAGCGCCACCCCCATCAGGATGTAGAGCACCGTCCAGGTGGGCCCGAAGACCCACGCCGGAGGGTTGAAGGAGGGTTTGGCCAGCGTCGGATACCAGGTGTCGACTCCACTGGCCGTCGCAAAGCCCGAGAGGCCGCCAACGACCAGTGGCAGGCCGACGGCAACAATTAGCCTGACTGCGTTGCTCATGCTTGACAACTCAAAGCCCTTTCTTGGCCCGCCGCAGCATCCAGCCCAGAGCCGGCACGTGCTCGAAGAGGCCGCCGGCCGAATCCCAGAAGTCCTGGTGCAAGACGACCTTGCCCGCGGAGTCGAAGCGCACGTGCGTCATCCCAACCGATCGCTTGTCTTCGCCGCGCGCGAAGCGCTTGAAGCGGATCGTCATCGCCCAGCGGAAGTAGTAGTTGCCGCTGACGCCAACGACGTCGAGAAAATCGACGGAGCCGTGTTCGATCGCCTCCGCGGTGGCCATGAGGTACTCCTCGATGGCGCCAGCCCCATGCACCGTCCTGAGCGTGTCGTTGAAGAATGCATCCTCCGAGTAGACCTCGCGGATGCGCGCACCGAAGTCGGGCGCTTTGAAATCACTCAGCAGGCTTTCGAACTCCTCGATTGCCCGCCTCTCCTCTTCGCCACCCGCCTCGAGCGCCGCTCCGTCGGCTTCGAGCGAGCGCAAGCCCTCCAGGTACTCCGCCCAATTCTCCTCCGGAGCTCCACGCGGTGCCGTCGCGCAGGCGCCTGACGCCACCAGGCTGATCGCTAGCGCTAGAGCCGCGGCGGACCTGCTCGAAGCTCGGCGCAACCTCACTACCCGCAAAGACAACCGCCTAGCTCGCATCCGCTCTCACAGCGCGCATGAAGATCCAGTAGCGGCCCCCTTCACCCAGGCGATCAGCGAGCGCGACGAGCGCAGGGAGAGCAATCGACCAAGAGAGTCCGAGCACGGCTAGCGACAGCGTCCGCGGCTCGCCAAAGGTGGCTGCGCCCAGACGCTCGCCGGCGAGGAAGGACATCGGCCCGCCGATCAGCCCGAGGACCGAGGCCAGCAGGTACCGCTGCGAGAGCCAGCGCATGCAGAAGTGAAGGGCGGTCGCGAACTGTGCCCAGAGAGCGACAATCCAAAGCGGGGCAAGCGTGCCCGCCTCGTGGCCGTTGAACGCGAGCACGCCGAAACCGGCATGAAGGCTGTCGACCGTCAAACCGACCAAGGCGGCGGCCGCGACGAGCAAGATCTCCCGACCCGGCCACCGGGCCAACGACAGGTGCAACGCCGTCAAGGCCAAGGCCAGCGCGGCTCCTGCAGACCCCCAACCCCAGGCCGCGCCAAGCACGCAGGCAAACCAACCGACCTGGTGAAGCACCGCGTTGGTGAGTGACGACAAGGCCTCGGCGCTTTTCATGTTGTCGATCATGGTGCCGGCCTCGCGGCGACCGTCGCGACCGCAGAAGGTCTATCCTCGTCTGGGTACTCGAAGACGATCCGCGCCTTGTAGCGATCACCATCCGGATCGCTTACGTTCGCCAGTCCTCGAAACTCGAGCAGTCGTCCGTCGAGGCCGTAAACGAGGTCGATCGGATCGACAACCAGCCGCAACAACCGGCTGGCGGGCTTCATCTTCACTAACAGGGCTCGCGTCCCCTCGTACTCCAAGCGCCCCTCAGGCACCAGTCGAAACTTGAAGAAGCGGCCGATCGCGGGCACCGCAAAATCGAACTCCAGCCTTTCGCCCTCGACAATGTCAGCGAAGTTCTCGCGCATGAAGGCGTCAAACCCTGCGTCGATAACCGCGCCGGCAGGCTTCGGGACAGTGCGAGCCTGCTGCCGCCTGGTCGCCGGGCCGGAAAAGAGCTCGACCTCTTCGCCGCCGACCTCAGCGCCCTCTCGCAGACCGAGGCGAAAGTGCGTCATCTCAAAGGACGGGGCTTCCGGAGATTCGCCGTATCGCACCAGCTTCTCAGCGATCAGCTCACCGGCGGGATCCTCATAACGCACCTCACGCTCGGCCAACCGCCCCTGTCGCCAGGTTTCGACATGCCTTTCGACATAGAGGAGCTCGTCGCTGTCGAGCGCAAAGGCCGACGCCGAGTAGCTCTGGCGGGTTTCGACCTCGGCCAGCAGGGGGGCGACGATCGTGGCAGAGAGGAAGAAGATGCTGAGAGTTGCTTTCATAGTGGCCTCGCGTGAAACGTTCAAATCGTTCAAGTAGAAGTTACACGACCTCGAGTGCCACTGTCAAGCCTCTTGAATTTCCGCTGATTCTTGGTATTCTGTGGACGATTTGACTGTTTTTGAAAGGAGAGATGCCATGCCGATAGCCACCTTCGAGAGCAGCACCCACGCAGCAGCCGAAGAGCTCTACTCCTGGCACGCGCGCCAGGGTGCCTTTGAGCGCCTCCGCCCCCCTTGGCAGCAGATCGAGATCCAGCAACCGGCGCCGGTCGAGGATGGCAGCCGACTCAGGCTACGCCTGAAGAAGGGTCCCTTCTGGTTCTCTTGGCTGGCCGAGCATCGAGACGTCGTCCCCGGCCAGGGCTTCACCGACGAACAGATCTCGGGGCCCTTTGCGCGATGGACCCACCGGCACGACTTCGAACCGACCGCGGAAGGTCGCTCTCTCCTCCGTGACCGCATCGACTACGCACTCCCGGGCGGTGCGCTCGGCCGCCTCGCCGCGGGCCGATCCGTGGCCCGAGATCTCGAGTCGACCTTCGCCTATCGCCACGCGACCACTACGCGCGACCTGGCTCGCCATGCTCATTTCCGCGACCGCCAAGCGTTGCGCGTCGCGATCACCGGGGCGAGCGGCCTCGTGGGCAGGAACCTGCGGGCCTTCTTGAGCACCGGCGGTCATACCGTGGTGCCGCTCGAGCGCGACAAATCCAAGACGGCCGCTCCAGGCAAGCCTCGCTGGACCCCCACCGAGCCTTTCGATGCGGTCGTTCATCTGGCGGGCGAGGGCATCGCTTCGGGACGGTGGTCCAAAGAGCGCAAGGCCAGAATTCGCGACAGCCGGGTCCAAGGCACCCGTAACCTCGTTCGCACACTCGGAGAGCTTCGGCGTCCGCCCAACACTCTCGTCTGCGCCTCGGCCATCGGTTACTACGGCTCCCGCGGCGACGAGGTGCTCGACGAGACGAGCGCCGCCGGCGACGGCTTTCTGGCCGAAACCTGCCGCGAATGGGAAGCCGCCGCTCTCGAAGCCGAAGAGCTCGGGATCCGCGTCGTTCTGCTCCGCTTCGGCATCATTCTCACGCCGTCCGGCGGCGCGCTCGCCAGAATGGTCCCCCCGTTTCGTTTCGGAGGCGGCGGCGTTCTCGGAAACGGTCGTCAGTACATGAGCTGGATCACGATCGATGATGTGCTCGGAGCGATCTACCAGACCCTCTTGGACGACAACCTGAGTGGGCCCGTCAACACCGTGGCTCCCGAACCCGTCACCAGCCGCGAGTTCACCAAGACTCTGGGACGAGTATTAGGGCGGCCGACGGTCTTCCCGCTCCCGGCACCTGCCGCCCGGCTTCTCTTTGGCGAGATGGCCGACGAAATGCTGCTCTCGAGCTCCCGTGTGGTCCCGGCGGAACTGAAGAAGGCGGGCTTCGTCTTCGACGATCCGAACCTCGAGCCCGCTCTAGCACGCTTGCTGGGAAAGGCTCGGTTATTGGAAGCCAGGGAAGCCGCATGAGCCCACCAAGCTCCTACTCCTACGTTTTTTCTCTGCCCGCGGACGTCGAAGAGACCTTCCGGCTCTTCTCGGATCCTCGCTTGCTCGACAAGCTGACGCCGAGCTGGTTCGAGCTCAAACCGACTTCCGGTTTCTCGCTACCGCTCGCGCCAGGCGCCGAAATCTCATATCGGCTGCGCTGGCGCGGCCTACCCCTGCGCTGGATCAGCAGGATCGTCGACTGGGAGCCGCCGCATCTGCTGACCTACGAGCAGGTGCGGGGGCCGTACCGCTCATTTCGTCACGAGCACCGATTCGAAGAAGTGGCGGGGGGGACTCGAGTCATCGACGAAGTCGTCTACCGCGCGTCAGCGGGCAGACCGATCGAGCTCTTCCTCATCCGACCCGATCTGGAGAGGATCTTCCGGCATCGCGAGCGCGTAGCGCGACGGATTCTCGGCACCCGGACTCCCGATGATCGAGACAGGCTGGGCGCTCCGCCGCGAAACGCCAGCCCTTGCGTGTTTCGGCACTCGCTGATCAGATGACGTCCTGATTTGCTCGGAGACATCAGCCGACACCCCAAAGGTCCGGCTGGGAATCAGTTCCTGCCTCCTCGGTCAAGAGGTTCGCTTCAATGGTGGGCATGTTCGAAACGACTTCCTGATCAACACTCTGGGGAGATGGATCGAGTGGGTCGAAGTCTGCCCGGAAGTTGAGGTCGGCACGGGTGTCCCACGGGAGAATCTGCGTCTCATAGCTGACTGGAAGAACCCGAGCATGGTGGCTCCCAAGTCAGGCACCGACCACACCGAGTCGATGCACAAGTGGTCGAAGACGCGAATCGAGGAGCTTTCGTCCTTGGCTCTTGACGGCTTCGCGCTCAAGAAGGACTCACCGAGCCGCGGCCCCTTTCGGGTCAAGGTCTACGATCACAACACGGTTCCTTCGCGCACGGGCCGAGGCCTCTTCGCTCAGGAGCTCATGGGCGCGATGCCACTTCTGCCCGTCGAGGACGAGGGTCGCCTCAACGATCCGCATCTGCGGGAGAATCTCATCGAACGCGTCTTCTCCTATCGCAGGTGGAACGAGCTCGCCGCCAACCCAACGGTTGCGGGACTGGTCCAGTTTCATGCCGACCACAAGCTGACACTGATGGCACACTCGCCCGACGGCCAGCGAGTGCTCGGCAGGCTCGTGGCCGCTGCCGGTGATCGTCAGCTCGACGAAGTGATGGACGAGTACGGACTTCAGCTGATGGAGGTCTTGGGAAAGATCGCGAGCCGTCCCCGCGCCACACCAACGTGCTCCATCACGTGATGGGCTTCGTCAAGGACAAGATCGACCGCGACGACAAGCAGGAACTGGTCGAGGTCATAGATCGCTACCGTCTCGGGATGTTGCCGCTCATCGTGCCAGTGACGCTGCTGGGACATCACTTGCGCCGGCACCCGACCCATGAGTGGCTCGTTCGGCAGACCTATCTCGAGCCCTATCCCGCGGAGCTGATGCTGCGCAATCACGTCTGAGGGGCTCGGACCTGCGGTCGTCACCTCGGCGGACCCATGACCGGAATCACCGCCAGGGTCGGACCTCCCTCGGTCGGCCGCGTGAGCTGGAGCCCGCGGTCCTCAGGCGGATACTGCTCGAGTCGACGGAGCCAGCTTCATGCCCTTGACCAGGGCCTCGAGCTCGGCCATCGAGCCGCCGACATAGAGCAGATCGCTCTTGGGTAGCCTCAGCTTCTTGGCCTGGCTACCGCCCACCACCAAAGGTGCGCCGCGCTCCGCCAAGGCCGGCAGCAAACCGAGAATGTCGTCTCGAAGCTGATCGGGAGCCACGACGAAGCTCACGCTCAGCCAGACCAGCTGGACATTGTGGTCCTCGGCGCCTAGACCCAGAGTCTCGGCGGGGGTCTCAGCGCCCAGATTGACTGCCCGTACGCCCTCTCCCTCGAGTACGGCGGCGACCGCCAGGGAAGGCAGAATGTAGCGATCGCCCGCGGGCGCTCCGCCGACGGCAACCGGAGCGTCCGCCGGGACCTTCAAGAGTAGGCGCAACCGGGCCAGCGCTTGCATCGCGATCTGTGTCGCTCGATGCTCCCAGAAGATGCCGGAGGGTTCATGGGTCCAGAGCTCTCCGATTCGAGTCATGGCGGCACAGAGAGGTCCGTCGATGATCTCAGCGACGCTCAGGCCCTCCAGGTACTGCGAGAGGACGAGGCCCCGCGCTTCGGGTTCGGCGCCGCGACGCAGGTAGTCGAAAAAGCGGGCTGCCGTGTCGCCCACCTCGGATTCACCCTCACCGAAGGCTGCGAGGTCCGATAGGCCCAGGACATCCGGGCGCACCAGCGGTATCGACCGCTCGCGGAGATAGCGCCCGGCTTCCTGGAGGGAGATCCGGCGATGGCCGCCCGCCGTGCGCATGGCTTCGATATCTCCATGGTCCACCCAACGCTTGACGGAGGATTCGCTGACGCCGATTGCCTCGGCCAGCTCGCGCGGGCTCACGATCGATCTCAACGACAAGGTCCTCCAGGGTGGACGTTTTGCACGAGAAAAGTCTACAGGGCCAGGGTCGGGAAAGTCAAGAAGAACTCAATCTATGGTTGTGTTTTCTGGAGGATCACTGCCGGAGTACAAGAAAAGGTCTTGACATCGAGCTGTCTGATGTGCATACTGTGCACGATTTGAACGTTTTCAACCAACCTCAAAAGGAGATTTTCATGCGGAAAGCACTCACACTCTTCGCCCTCGCCGCCATTCTGACCCTGCCGCTGGCTGCCAACAGCTACGCCGAGAAGGACATCGTCGACACGGCCGTAGCAAATGGTTCGTTCACCACCCTCGTCGCGGCAGTTCAAGCCGCTGGGCTGGTCGACGCTCTGAAAGCAGACGGTCCGTTGACGGTCTTCGCCCCCACCGACGAGGCATTCTCCAAGCTCCCCGAGGGCACCGTCGAGGGCCTTCTCGAGCCCGATAACATCGACCAGCTCCGGGCGATCCTCACGTATCACGTCGTCTCCGGACAGGTCATGGCCGCCAGCGTCACGGACGGCCTAAAGGCCGCCACCCTGAACGGCAAAACGCTCACCTTCGCGGTCGATGAGAACGGCGCAAGCGTCGGTGGCGCCAACATTGTCGCCACCGACGTGGCCACCTCGAACGGCGTCATCCACGTGATCGACACCGTCCTCATTCCCAGCGAGTAAGACAGTGCGACGAGCCCCCAGCGTCGAAGTCAACGCTTTCGACGTTCCGATCCCCTCACCGACCGGCATTCGCATGACCAGCCGGTGAGGGGATCTGGGGCTTTGGCGCTTTCCCCTACAAGTTGGCAGTCAGCATGACCCGAGGCACCATCCTAGTTACCGGCGCTACCGGCTACATCGGCGGCCGATTGGTGCCTCGTCTTCTCGAGGCGGGATACCGAGTCCGTTGCATGGTGCGGAGCCCGAAGAAGCTCCAAGCCCGCTCCTGGGCCGGCCATCCGGAAGTGGACATCGTCGCCGGCGACCTCGACGATCTCGGCTCAGCCGAGCGGGCGCTGAGTAGCTGTGAGGCTGCCTCTTCCTGGTGCACTCGATGCTCGCCACCGGATCTGACTACGCCGAGCACGATCGTCAGCTGGCGCGTAACTTCGCCGCGGCCGCGCTGCAACGCCTTCGATGAAGCGGATCGTCTACCTCGGCGGCTTGGGCGAAACCGGAGCCGACCTGAGCGAGCACCTGTCGTCACGCCGCGAGGTCGAGCGGGAGCTTGCCAGCGGCACAGTGCCGGTGACCACGCTGCGGGCGGCCATGATCATCGGCTCCGGCTCGGCCTCCTTCGAAATCCTCCGCTATCTGGTCGAGCGGCTGCCAGTGATGGTGACTCCGCGCTGGGTGCGCACGGAATCACAGCCGATCGCCGTTTCCAACGTCCTCGAGTACCTGGTGAGCGTCCTGAGCCGGCATCGATCAAGGGGCTCAGGTAGTCATGGAAGGCCGCCCGCGGGAAACTCCAGTTGATTCTGGACAGGTCTGCGTACACGTTCGAATAGACCCTCATTAGCGCGACAGTGTCATCGAAAAACGGATACCCGGCATGCATGAGATAGATCCGAAGGCCCGGATACCTCGAGACCAGGTCGTTGACCCATCTGGGATTCCCGTAGTCCACTCGAAACAGCTTCTGCTGCTCGGGGCTCAGGATCTTGATGGTCCCACTGCCGGTGTGTATGCCGACCGGCAGATCCAATTCCTCGGCCAGCGCAAAGTAGGACTCCAGGGCGGGATCGCTCGGGATCATTCCGGCGTACTGAGCCGTGATCTCTCCGATGGCGCCAACTTCGCCTGCCTGAGCCGCCTGACGAATCTCGTCAGGACTTGGCAAATACCGGACGAGCTCCAAGGCGCTGGTATGGGTCATGGGGAATTGCGGCGCGCCGACGAATCGGCCCGGAGCCGCGCTCATCCACTCCTCGACGCTTTCGAGCGGCCCGCTGAGAACGGCAAGCTGAATGTTGTGCGCCTCCATCTGCAGAAGGGTTTGAGGAAGAAGATCAGCTCCCGTCGTTGCGGTGGATGGTAGACCCGTGGCGGGATTCACAGGCGTTGCTTCCGCGGACCATGCCGCCGGAACCGTGTGGAGGTGCATGTCGATGATCCAGCGCTGCGCCGTGGACGAAGAAGCCTCCTCGGCCAAGGCGGTCAGAGCCAGGGCGCTCAACGCTACGATCGAAGTTCGAACCGTCATTCAGATTCCTCATTCTTTCCTTCAAACGCCTCGGGCCAGTTCAAAACGATGTGGATCACTGTCGGCATCACGAGGTCCTTCGTCTCTACCGGCACCAAGCGGCCTCCGTGAAACGTCTCCATCAATGGCCGTGACGAGGCGGTTCAGCTCGGCGAGCCAGTCGGAGACGACGTGGACGCGATCGGTGATGTCCGGCTTGGCCTGCTTGACGACATACAGCCGGTTGCCGTCCGAGCTGATGTCGAACGACAGCCCGGGGGTGTCGATAAAGTCGGTCTCGAAGGCGACCTTCGGGGAGTGCCAGACGAGCTCGGGCTCGGTCTGGATCTCGACGCTCCAGAAGACGTCGCCGGCACGATAGAAGAGCTTGCCGCATGGGCACCACCTGGGCTCGATGCCGCCGGTCGTGGAGATCTGGCGAACCAGGTCGCCGGCGGGCCAGGAGCGGACGTAGATCTCCCAAACCCCCGTGTCGAGGCTGGCATAGGCCAACCACTGTCCGTCAGGCGAAAAGGTCGCACCCCAGCCTCGGATCCACTCGACATCACCGCCAGGCTGACCTTCCGGCCCGACCGAATGGACA
>CALZKB010000157.1 GCA_945787575.1 Thermoanaerobaculia bacterium
CCCGTCCGACGCCCTGACGGCCGGCTCACGGCGGAGAGCCCAGGTTCAGAAGCGATCACCGCGACCATCGGCGACGAGATCGTTCTTTCCGGCGAGGAGTACGCGGTGGCTCTCGAGCGGCGCTGGCGGACGATCCCCGACGAGGAGGCGGCGAAGGCGGCGGCGCCGATCATCCTGGAGAGCCTGATCAACGAACGGCTTTTGCTAGCCGAAGCACGCTCCCGCGGCTACCACGAGCTGCCGGCGGTCCGGCGAGCACTCCACGGACTCGAAACCCAGCTGGTGATTCCGAAGTACCTGAGCTCGGTGCTCGCCTCCGGAATCGAGGTGTCCGAGGAGGAGAAGCAGGCCTACTACCGAGAGAACGAGGACAGCTTTACGCGGCCACCTCGCGTGCGCCTTGGGCAGATTACCGTACCGACCCGCGAGGAGGCCGAAAGCGTCGCCGGCGCTCTGCGCGGAGGCTCCGACCTCGCCTGGCTGGCCGATAGGCACTCGACCGATGGGCTGAGAGGCAGCGGCGGGATTCAAGGCTGGAGGGTCGTACGGCCGAACGGAGACTCGCTGGACCTGGCCTTGCTCGGAGCAGAGCCCGGAGCGACTCTCGATCCGATTCAACAGGAGGACTCGTGGGTCGTGTACAAGGTGCTCGCGCGCGAGGAGCAGGGGATCTTTTCGTATGAAGAGGTGTCCGGCAACATGCGAGAGGCGGTCTTCAAGCGGAAGTTCACGGAGATTCTGGACCGCTTCATCAAGACGGCGAGGAGCAGGTCCGAGATCGAAGTGCACGAGAACGTCCTGGCCGCTCTCCGGTTTTCGGGCACTCGAGAGGCGGAAGAGGACTCGAGTCACGGGGGACACGGACCTTGAGTGAGCGCCTCCCGAGCACGCTCACGCTCGCCCTCGTCGGCGTGGTGCTCGGCTTCGCCTGTTCGCCGATGGCAGAGGCGCAACTCAGGCGTGGTTCGCGCTTTCAGCAGGGAGACAAGTGTCTCGAGTGTCACTCGGAAGTCGTGGCGGACGTGCGGGAGCCTCACGCCCCGGTGCAGGAAGGCGACTGTGCGGCCTGCCACAAACCCCATGGATTGGTGGGTGCTCTCAGACTCCAGGCCGAGGAGCCGGACCTCTGTCTCGAGTGTCACTCGGAGCAGGAAGGCGAGCTGGCGGAAACCCACCAGCATCCTGGTATCGGCAGGTGCTCTGACTGTCACGACCCGCACGGATCCGACCACCCGGCCATCCTCGACGAGCCCGAGAGACGGCTGTGTCTGAGCTGTCACGAGGAACGCGACTTCACGCGGCCCGTTCTCCATCAGCCCGCCGTCGAGGACTGTTCTTTGTGCCACGTGGCGCATGGTGGCCCCAACCCTCGCCTCCTCAAACTGGCGGAGCGAGAACTTTGCGCGACCTGCCATATGGCTGGCCCTGCGGCGGACTTTGCGCCCGCTCATGGGGGTTTTCCCGTCTCGGGCTCGAACTGCTCCTCGTGCCACGTACCCCACTCGGGCTCGACAGCCGCGCTGATGCGGGCCTCGGTGCACCCGGAAATGGCCTGCGAAACGTGCCACGATGCGGCCGATGCAACGGCACCTCTGACCGGACTCGAGATCTGCCAGGACTGTCACGAGCTGCCGAGCGAGAGCGAAGGCGGCTCACTGCACCAGCCTGCGGCCGAGGGCGCCTGCCTCGACTGCCATGATCCCCACGCCACCGACCATCAGCCGCTGCTCATCGCCTCCGAGCGTGAGTTGTGCTCGGAATGCCACGGCGACGTGGGTGACGCTCTCACTCTGGCGAGCGTTCATTCGGTTGCGGTGGAGTGCTCCTCCTGTCACGCCGGCCACTCAGCAGAGCAGGAAAAGCTGCTCCTCGCGGAGGCTCGCTCTCTCTGCGTCGAGTGTCACGAAGATCCCGAGAGTTCGGGTGCCGACGTAGTGCATCCGCCCGCGGCCGGGGAGTGCCTGGATTGTCACAATCCGCACGGAACTTCGATCGGCGGCTTGCTGGTCGCCACCCAGGAAGAGCTGTGCGGCGACTGCCATCCTGGAATCGGCAATCGCTCCGGACTGCCCGTTGTGCACTCACCGGTCGCGGCCGGGCAGTGTTCCGCCTGCCATCTCCCGCATTCCGGCGGCTCACAGCTCCTGCTGGCCGACGGCGAGGAGTTGTGCCGCGAATGCCACGAGTCGACCTTCGTAGCGGTAGCCGGGAGTGACCAGCACCCGCCGTTCGCGGATGGAGATTGTGCGCTCTGTCACGAGGCTCATACGTCGGAGGTCGAGAACCTGCTGACCGACACCGTCGGCAACGTGTGCTCGGATTGCCATGAGATCGAGGCGGAGTCGCTGCCCGGCGGCAGCTCGCATCAGCCTGTGGCGGCGGGCGAGTGCACCGCCTGTCATCAGCCGCACGGGAGTGCGGTCGGGGGCTTTCTCAAGGCGCCCGCTCGGCCGCTGTGCACCAGCTGCCACACCGAGATCGAGCAACTGCTCTCGAGATCCGAGGCGCACCTGCCGGCCGTCGACGAGGACGGCTGCCTGACCTGCCACGGCGCGCACAGCTCGCCTCATCGCAATCTGCTCACGCAGGCGGTGGACGTGATGTGCACCGACTGCCACGATGGCGAGTCCGACGAGTTCCGGAGGCGGCATCTCGGCCTGCCAGCTCAGGCGATGAACTGTGGCGGTTGCCACGATCCCCACGCCTCGCAGGAGGAAGGCATGCTGCTACCGCGGCTCCATTCGCCGTTTGCCGAAAGAGACTGCTCGCTCTGCCATCGACAGGTCGAGGGAACCGAGCCATGAGTCTCTCGAGAGACCTCGTCGTGGCGCTCCTCGCGTCGACGGTCGTCGCGGTTCTGGCGGCGGGGTCGGCCACCGCCGCCACCCCCGTCGACGAGGGAGAGGTCTGCCTCGAGTGCCACGATGACGTGGCGTCGGAGATTGCGCTGCCGGTCGAGCACCCACCCGCCAAGCGGGCCGACTGCAGTTCCTGCCACAACCCCCACGCGGCTCGCGACGCGGGCCTGCTGTTGGAGCGTCCCGCCATTCTGTGCGTCGAGTGCCACGCGGATATTGCCGAGGAGCTGGCGAGGCCCGTCCTCCATCAACCGGTGGCGGAAGGGCGCTGCACAGGGTGTCACCAAGCTCACGGCGGCAGCCATGCCAAGCTGCTCCATGCCCCGGGCGCCGACCTTTGCGAGACCTGCCACCAGGATGTCACGAGCTGGCGAGGGCTTGCCAACCAGCATTCGCCGTTCCGCAGCGGTCGCTGCGCGGACTGTCACGAGTCGCACGGCAGCGAGCACACGGGCCTGGCGGCGAAAGCCGAGGGGCAGGTGTGCTCTGGCTGTCACCCCGTGAGCTCCAAGTTTCGCTCCGATCACGGGGGGTATCCGGTCGAGCGGGCGGACTGCCAGCAGTGTCACGATCCCCACGCCTCGCAGCAGGCCGGTCTCTTGCAGCGGCACCCCCATGTGCCCTTTACCGAAGGCGACTGCACCCTCTGTCACGCACCGGCGGGATCCGGGGATCCCTTCGCGCTTCGCGTCGCCGAGAACGAGCTCTGCGGCGACTGTCACGACGAGGCGGTGGAGGCCAACCGGTCGGCCGCGTTCCCGCACGTGTCGGCCGGAGGATCGCGCTGCTCGGACTGCCACAATCCCCATGGTGGCCAGGACCGAAGCCTCCTTCAGAGGGAGACGAACGACCTCTGTCTCTCCTGCCATGACCCGGGTGGCGGCTCGTCGGGAGAGGAGGGCCGCTTCCTGACTCATGCCGATCTGGAGTGCGACACCTGCCACAGTCCGCACGGTGGGGACCGTCCGCTGCTCCTGGCCGACAATCCCGCGGATCTTTGCGGCATGTGCCACTCGCACCAGCACGCCATTACCCATCCCCTGGGTGAGGGGGTGCTGGATCCGCGCAACGGCCAGCCTTTGGACTGCCTGTCCTGCCACGGGCTCCACGAGGCGCCGGAAGACAACTACCTCCACGGTGATGGCGCCCGCGATCTCTGCATCGGCTGTCACAAGAGCAAGGGAGTGCCACGTTGAGTCGCGAGACCCACCCCCTCCTCCGGCGGTGTCTTGTCGCCCTGTCGGTCGTTGCGGTGGCCTGCACCGGGCCCGCCTCCGCGCAGGGCAAGGTCGCGACGATGTTCGCTTTCGAGGAGGCGGTGGCCGGGGACGACGACCTCCGGCTGCGCTGGCCGACCGCGGTGGCCGCCGGTGGAAACGAGGAGATCGCCGTGGCCGACGCCGCCGGACCCTCGCTGGTGATCTTCCGCGATCAGCGCGGCGGAGAAGGATGGGTGGTCCACGCCTCGATCGAGCTGCCGGCCCCGGCTTACAGCCTCTCTTGCGGCGCCGAGGAGTACCTGATCTCGACCCGCCAGCCCGGAATCTTGCTGACCGTTCGCAAGACCGACTACGCGGTGCGTGAGCTTTCGCTTCCGTCGGGAATCACACCTGGCGCGGCCACCTGTCTCGCGGACGATCAGCTCCTGGTGCACGATCTGGCGTCCGGCCGGCTGCTTGTCCTCGACCGAGCACTGAAAGTAGGGGTCACCGTCGAAGTGACAGAGGCGGTCGCCGCCGTGGCACGGGGCTCCGGCGGTGGCTTCTATGCCACTCTCCCGGCCGTGGGGCAGGTCCGCAGATACGGCGCCAACGGCGAAGAGCTGAGCGTACTTGCCGTCCCCAGCCCGACCACGGCACCTGCTTGGCCGGTCGGCTTGATCATCGAGGACAACGGCGAGGTCGTCGTCGCCGACCGCCACGGAGGGAGGATCCAGGTTCTGGAGACGAGCGGCCGTTGGATCGGTTCCGGCTCGCGCAAAGGGTGGGAGCCCGGCTTGCTGCGTCTTCCCGCCGACATCGCCCGGCTACCGGACGGCAGGGTCATCGTTGCCGATCTGGGAAACGGGAGAGTTCAGCTCTTCCGCCGCCTCGAACCATGAGAGCATCTGGGAGAAGGACAGGGCTCGTCGGAGTGGCGTTGGGAGCGTTTTTCTCCACGGCCGTCGGTTCCTGGGCCCAGCCGCCGGGCTCGATCCCGCCTTTCTACAGCCAGCGTCTGCGAGTCCCCGTCCGAGGAGATGACTTCGCGCAGCCGCGCGCGGTCGTTGCCGATCCGCACACCGGCGAGATCTTCGTCTGCGACAGCTTGCGGAGCCGCGTGGTCATCTTCGACGAAAAGGGGAGGTTTCGCTATCAGATACCGGGCGGCAGCGCCTTTCAGGCGCCGATCGATCTCGCCGTGGATTCGCAAGGGTATCTCTTCGTCCTGGGACAGGTCAGTGCCGAGATCACGATGCTCGATTTCGATGGTCGACTCATACGCAGGATGCCTCTCGCCGGCCTGCCGGAAGACGCCGAGAACCCGAGGTACACGTCTATCGCGATCTCTTCGAACGACGAGCGGCTCTTCTTGATGGACTCCGTAAACCACCGCCTGTGGATCACGGATCGAGACGGCGCCATCCGGGGCTCGGTCGACATGACCACCGGTCGGCCAGAAGAGCAGATCAAGCAGTTGCGGTACGGCCACGTCGATGTCTACGGTGACACGGTCCTGATCCCCATTCCGACCGACGGGCTGGTGCATCTCTTTGACCTGGAAGGTCGCGCCAGAGGAACGATCGGCACGCCGGGCACCGCAGAGTGTCAGACCATGTTCCCCGTCGCGGCGGCGCTCGACGACGAGGGGAAAGTGATCATTCTCGACCAGCAGCGCGCTCTGTTCATGACCTGGGACCTCGAGCGCGGCGTCTGCCTCACCGAACACTACGGCTTCGGCAACGCTCCCGGCGCTTTCTATCAACCCGGTGATCTCGCGCTCGATACCGCCGGCCGCCTCTATGTCAGTCAGGGTTTCGAGGGGCGGATCCAGGTCTACGAAGGAGCCCCGCCCGCCTCGATGCAACTCGCGGCCCGGCTACTCTCGCCGGAAGATGCCGGAGAACCCGCGATTGGCGGTGTCGCAACGGCGGAGAGTGACCTGTCGGAACCTCGCGCCGACACGGCTGGCGGGCCTGCTCCAGCCGAGCAAGCGAAGCGACCGCCCGCGCCTGCTGATACGTCCGCGGGTCCGGTTGCGTCAGAGCCCCAGCCCGAGACGGAGGTTCTCGTCACCATCGAGCAGACCGTCCTGGCTTGGGCCGAAGCCTGGTCCAGCAAGCGAATCGATGAGTACCTCGCCTTCTATTCCGAAGGCTTCGACACGGGCCCCGAGCTTTCTCGCTCCGATTGGGAGGCGCTGAGACGCCTTCGTCTGGACCGACCCCGCTCGATTCAGGTTTCCCTGGCTCGAGTCGACTCGCGGTTGACGGCCGAGGACCGAGCGAAGGTCGCTTTCGTTCAGACCTATCGCTCGAACCTCTTTGCCGACAAAGTCGACAAGATCCTCATTCTGAGACGCGAAGAATCCGGGTGGAAGATCCTTGCCGAACGGGTTGTCAGGTCCCACCGGCAGCCGTCTCCGGAAGCCTCCGAAGAACCCTCGATCGTCGACGTCGGACTAGGTGAGCGCGGGGCTGTGCCAGAGTCGCCGGCTGTCGAGGAGCCGACGGTCGCCCCCGTGCTCGAGCCTGCGCCCACTCCGCCGACAGCGGTGCCTGCGCTGCCGGAAGAGCCCGTTGTCGCAACGATCGAGGTGAAGGCCCTCGAGCTCGGTGCCCTTCTCGTGGCGGGCGCTCGACTGTCCGTCGACCGGGTCCCCCGCTACGATCCTACCTACTCCGAAATCGCCTATCCGGAGGGTGACCTGCCTCTGGATCGCGGTGCCTCCGTCGACGTCGTCGTCCGCGCCTTCCGCCACGCGGGTATCGATCTCCAGGAAGCCGTCCATCGGGACATCTCCGTTGATCCCGGGGCTTACGGGATCGACGAGCCGGATCCCGGCATCGACCACCGACGGATACGAAATCTCGTTGCCTTCTTCGAACGCCGGGGCACGTCACTATCCACCGAGCCCGATGGAGACTGGGCTCCGGGCGATCTCGTGTTCTGGGACAGGGACTCGGATGGAGTGGCCGGCCATGTCGGTGTCCTCACGGATCAAACGGGACCCTCCGGCCGACTGTTGGTCGTTCATCACCATCGTCCGACGGACGAGTTCCCTGGCACTCCCAGCGCCGCCGACGTGCTCCTCCGCTGGCCTGTGGTTGGCCATTACCGGTGGTCCTTCGAGACCGAGAGCCACAGCGAATGAGCGAGCGAAGGAGGAGGCAAGGTAGTCGAATGCTCCGCGTTGCGAGGACGAGGCGACGCGCCCGTGAGCTCGCCCTTCTCTGTCCTCTCACTATCTTCGCTCTGCTGGGTGCCACCCAGCCGGTCCTCGGTTTTCACAGCGGCGGGGTAGGAAACTGCAACGCCTGTCACGTCATGCACGACAGCAGCGAAGGGTCGGTCGTCGCCGTGGCGCCGTCGGGCGAGCCGGGTCTTCTGATCGAGGCAACCCCGAGCGACGTCTGCTTGCGATGCCACGCGCACGAGGACGGCGAGGTGCTGGGAACCAATCCACTGGCGCCGCCGGCCGAGAAGGGCGGAGGCAACTTCGTCTTTCTGCTCGAGACCAACCTGAACGATGCGCCCGACGGCGCGACCAACAGCATTCCCGGCGAGACGGCCGGACACAATCTCGTGGCTCCTGGGCACGGGCTGGCGTCCGATACCCGGCTCAGCCTGTCGCCGGGCGGCACGTTCCCGGCCAGCGAGATGGGCTGCACCAGTTGCCATGATCCGCATGGCAACAGCAACTTCCGGCACCTTCACGGCGTCGGTCCGGTGCAAGGGGGGGTGGCAGTCTTCTCCTACCCGGCTCCCGATGCCGAAGGGATCGCCCTCGACTCGGTGGGGGAGTCCAACGCTCTTCACAGCGCTTATCGCCAGGGGATGAGCGACTGGTGCGGCAACTGCCACGGGCGCTATCACGACGATGTCCAGACGCCCGTGGTTCCGGGCGGAGGAGAGCCGCTGGTGCATCCGAACAACGAGCTTTTGAACAGTGGAACGAGGGACCGCTATAACGCCTACAACGGCGACGACGACCCGACCGGCTCCACCGTCGCCACCGCCTACTTGGCTGCCACGCCGTTCGAGGACCCGTCGAGCACGACCACCTCGACGTCGGGCGCGGGTGGCGGCAGCCGGGTCATGTGTCTGACCTGTCATCGCGCTCACGCGACCTCGTCGCCGGCGGCGATGCGCTGGGACTTCCGGGTCGCCCTACTGAGCGCGGATGGCGTGGTCTCGGCGTCGTATCCGATCCCCGACCCCTACCACAGCCCCAACCAGGCAACGCTGTGCAGCAAGTGCCACGAGGGGGGTACCGGCATCACCAGCGTGCTCGGGTCGAGCTCCCCAAGGTAAGCGACCGGGACCGCCCCGTGCCGGTGCCCGAGGTCTCACTCGACCTTCCCGGACGAAGCTGCATTCTTCGCTCGCCTCAGCCCGTCGCGGGCAGCGAAGAGGTCGGGCTCGAGGGCTAGAGCCTCCTCGTAGAGCGGAATTGCCTCCGCGGGCCTTCCGAGCATCTGAAGCACGTGGGCTCTGTTCACCTTGGCTGCCGTAAGGCGAGGAAGCAGGCGATCCGCCTGTTCGAATTGGTCCAGAGCACCCTCCAGATCCCCTTCCCGAACCAGGAGGGTCCCGAGATTGATCCTGGCCTGGTGCAGACCGGGGTTGAGCCGAAGGGCCTGCCGATACGAGGTCTCCGCCGCCTCAGCCTGCCCCGCGGATCGAAGCAGATTGCCCAGGTCGTAGTGAATGCGGAAGTTCTCGGGGGCGATCTCGGCGGCTTCGAGGTAGTGCTGGCGCGCCGTTTCGAGCATCGCCCGCCGCGAATCCGGATCGGTCGTCGCTTCGGCGGCCTCCGCCCTTGCCGCGGCGTAGTTCAAGTGCGCCAGATAGCTGTCGGGCGAATCTGAGACGGCTGCGTGAAACAAGCTGAGATCGGACTTCCAGTCACGCAGCCTCGTATCGGTTCGGGCGGTGGCTGCCAGCAGCAGGAGAACGGCCAACGCACCGGCCACGATCTCGGGCCCGCCGAGAGCTGAATTACGACCCGCCTGCGGGGCGACCGTGCCGCGCGGCGACGAGCCCGCGGCGTTGCGCAGTCGGGTCGGGAACCAGGTCGCGAGAAGCCAAGCCGCAACGAGGCTGAAGCCGATCGAGGGAGCGTAGAGGAAGCGCTCGGCTACCGGGAAATCCGCGCCGCCCTGGAAGGAGACCGGGATCAGGAAATTGCTCACCGGCACGAGACTCAGCAAGAAGACCGCGATTCCAAAAGCGACACCCGGAGCTCGGCGTCCCGCGTGCCAGCACCCCCAAACGAGGCCCGCGAAGGCGGCCGTTCCGGCCAGAACACGCGGCGCCCAGAAACCACGCGCGAGCTCCAGCTGATGCAGGATGGTCAGCTTGGCCGGCCAGACGAGGAGCTTCAGGTAGAGCCAGAAGGCGCTCCACCAAGTCCAGAACAGGCGCCAACGATCCAGCGGTCGCAAGCCCTCGGGCG
>CALZKB010000158.1 GCA_945787575.1 Thermoanaerobaculia bacterium
AAACCTCGCCGCGGAGCTTCTCGATCGCCATGAGGTTGCGAGCGGCTGCCACCTCGAGGGTCTCGCGTTCGGGCTCGCCGGCGTTGCCGAGCTGCCCGTAAAGGTCGCGCTGCCGAGCTTCTAGATCGGCAAGCTGGAGCGAGAGGTCGGGATTCGACTCGCCGCTAGCCGGCGTCGAGCGTCGCCGCCACAGAACGACGAGAAGCGCCCCCAACGCGAGTCCGGCGACCAGCACCGGAATCACCAGATTCCAGGACGAGCTCACGACCCGAGCTCGCGCCGAACTCGTTCGCGATAGGCGGCAAGCTCCTCGCCGGACGGCGCGTCCTGCGGCGCTGCCCGTACCCGGCGCGCGACGAGGGCTATGCCCAACGCCAGCATCGCAAGGGGCAGCAGCCAGACGACCAGGTTGAACCCTTCCGGTTTGGGCGAGAGGCGGATGAACTCGCCGTACGAGGTCTCGAAGAACGAGAGCACCTGCTCCTCGCTGTAGCCGGCGGCCAGGAGCCGCTCGATCTTCCGTTTCATCGCCTGGGCGGGGTCCATCGGCGAGTCCGCCACCGAGAGACCCTGGCAGACCGGGCACCGCATCAACCCAGCCACTTCGTTGGTCTTTGTGACGAGCTCCAAGCCGGAGAGCGGCGCTCCGGCTGGAGCGCCGAGCAGCTCGAGCTCCGCGGGATCGAGCTCGGCTTGCAGAGCCATGATCGGCCCCCCGACGAGCGTCGCCACGAACCCGATCGCCAGGAGCGCGGTGGCCAGGGGCCCGGCCGCCCCGATCACCGGCCTCACGAAACCTCCGCCAGCAAGCGCTCGAGCTCGCTCGGGCGCATCGCTCCGGCCACCTTGTGGCGGACGATGCCGGAGCCGTCGAGGATAAAAGTCTCGGGCGCCCCGTAGACTCCGTAGCGAATCGCTACGTCCGATCCCGGATCCACCAAGGTCGGTCCCCATTCTCCCCGCTCCCGAAGGAAACGCTCGATCTTGGAGCGCTCGTCGTGGTAGATGACTCCAAAGAAATGGGCTCGTCCAGCCCAACGCTCGGCGGTTCGGATCAAGACCGGATGCTCGACGATGCACGGCTGGCACCAGGTCGCCCAGAAGTTGAGGACGACCGGCCGGCCACGGAGCTCGTCGAGCCTGACCGTCCGGCCCTCCAGATCTTCGAGCTCGAAGGAGGGCGCGGGCAGGCCCAGCAGCGGCGACTCGATGGAGCGGGGGTCCGAGCGAAACCCGAGCGCCAGCAGCACGATGAGCGGCAGGCTGATGAGGCCACCGACGACGAGCGCCATCCGGTTCACGCCGCCGACCTCGCGCTCGGTTTGGCACCGACCAGGCAGAGCACTGTTCCGAGCCCCATGACGAGTACCCCGATCCAGATCCAGCTGACCGCGGGAGTGACGATCGCCCGCAAGCCGATGCTGCCGTCAGCCCCCACGTTCATCACCGTGAGATAGAGATCGCGCACGAGGGTGGTTCGAACCGCCGGCGTTCCCAGCGGCTCCCGCATCGTGTCGTAGAAGTTCAGCGCCGGCTCCAGCGTTCCCGTGTCCGCCCCGTCGCGGCGGATGCCGATGCTCGCCTTCTGAGCGGTGCGATGGGGCTGCCGGTCGACTTCGACCGCGCCGAAGGTCAGCTCGAAGTCGGCTATCTCGAGCTGCTCGCCTGGCCTGAGCGTCGCCTCGGCGCTCTCCTGGTAGTTGGCCGAGATCGCGATCGCGACGAACGTCACGATCACCCCGATGTGTACGACGTATCCGCCGACTACTCGCAAAGTGCTGCGCAGCCCGGAAGGGTTGCCACGACCGCCCCGGTGCCGCGCCCGGATCGGCCGCAATCCTTGATCGACCGCCACCCACACGGCGTAACCACCGAGTGCCGCCGCCCAAAGCACGTATCCGCTTCGACCTCCGAAGAGATAGGCGATCACCGCGCCGAGCAGTGCCGCGGGGATCGGAAGCAAGAGGGCGCGGCGCAGCTTCGCCGGTTCGGCGCGCCCCCAGGGCAGTGAGGGACCGATCCCCATCAGGGCGAGCAGCGCGAAGCAGATCGGCACCGCCATTCGATTGAAGTAGGGCTCACCGACGCTCACCTTCACCCCCTTCACGGCTTCGGCCACGATCGGGAAGAGGGTCCCCACGAGGACGGTGAACGTGAAGGCGACGAGCAGCAAATTGTTCAACAAGAAACCGGTCTCGCGGCTCGCCAGTGGGCTCGTCCCCGGCTCAGAGCCCAACCGATCGAGCCGCAACGCCAACAAGAGGACGACCCCGACGAGACAGAGCGCCAGAAACGACAGGAAAAGCGGCCCGATCGGACTCTGGGTGAACGAGTGCACCGAGTTGACGACGCCCGAGCGGGTGAGGAAAGTGCCGAGAAGAGTCAGCAGGAACGAGACGAGCACGAGAATCACGGTCCAAGCCTTGAGCGTGCCACGCCGCTCGAGCACGAGCGCCGAATGGACCGCCGCGACCGCTGTCAGCCAAGGCAGGAAGGAGGCGTTCTCGACCGGGTCCCAAGCCCAGTATCCGCCCCAACCGAGAACCTCGTAGGACCACCATCCTCCGAGCATGATTCCGACGGTCAGAAAACCGGTTGGAATCAGCAGCCAAGCGCGCAGCGGACGCAACCAAGTCGGTCCCAGCTGTCCGCGCAGGAGCGCGGCCACCGCCATCGCGAACGGTATCGTCATCCCGACGTACCCGAGGTAGAGCATCGGGGGATGGACGATCATCAGGACGTGGTTCTGGAGCAGCGCGTTGGGGCCCGGACCGTCGATCGGAATCGGGGGCGGCGTCGCCCGGAACGGATTCGCCGGACCCGCGATCAGAAAGCAGAAGAACACACCGACCGCCAAGGTGGTCGCCAACGTGTAGCCCAGGTAATCCTCGTGCCCCGAGCGCTGAAGCATGGCGACCGCCGCCGCAAAACCGCCGAGGACGAAACCCCAGAACAGGATCGAGCCGTCGAGCGACGACCAGAGCGAGACGATCGTGATGTGGGTCGGGGTCGCCAGTGAGCCGACTTGCGCCACGTAGGACACCGAGAAATCGTGACGCAGGAGCGCCCACACCATCAGCAGCGTCGCCGCCGTCATCGTCGTCGCGAACACCAGGGTCAGGCGGCGAGTCCACTCGAGGGCTCGCGACGAGCGACTCGCGCCGGCGTAGTAACCGACGGGAACGCCTACGGCGCACGCGAGAAGACCGAGCAGCACGAGTGCCTGCCCGAAGGCAGGGATCACGGACTACCGTCTCCGACCTGCAGGGTCTCGATCAGGTTCTCCATGTCCGGCATCTCCTCTTCGCCGGGCGCCTGATACTCGTTGTCGTGCTTGACCATCAACCGCTCGGTCGTGAAGGTGCCGTCGCTCCCCATCTGGCCCTCGAGCACGACGCCGATGCCTTCCCGAAACATCGCAGGAGGCACGGCTCGCGCCAGGACGGGAACGCTCGCCTCTCCGTCCGTCACCGAGAAGCTCAGGGTCAGGCCGTCCGGGTCGCGGCTGATGCTGCCCGCCTCGACGAGGCCGCCTAGACGGACGATCGAGCCCGTGGCTTTCGCACCCTCGGCGCGGAGCTCGGCCGGACTCCAGTAGTAGACGAGATTCTCGCCCACGCTGCTGAATGCCAGGTACCCGAAGGCGGCGATCGCAACGCCGAGGCCCAAGGTGATTCCCAAGATCCGGCGGCGGCGGTCACGATTCATCGCGCTGACTCCTTTCCGCTCTGCGCGACCGGCGCGAGAGGCTCCAGACATAGATCGCGAGCACGGCGACCGTCACCGAGTACGCCGCGATCACGTACGACCAACCCCCTCCGATCACTCCGTCAGGCATGGGCCGACTCCTCTATCGCGACTCGCGTGGGAAGCGGGACTTCGCTCGCGCGTCTCGACGATCGTTCGATGGCGGCCCGCCAGAGCATCCATGCCAGGGCGAGAAAAAGCAGTCCGAAGGAGTTCAGTCGAAGCGGTAGGACCATCGCCGGGTCGACGGTATCGGGCGACGATTGGATCTGATGAAGGCTGCGCCACCAACGGACGCAGAAGTAGACCAGCGGGACATCGATGAAGGCGACGACCGTCGCGACCGCGCTCCACTGGCTGCGGCGCTCTTCGTTGGGCGCCATCCGCCGCAACACGAGGACTCCGGCGAACAGGATCGCCATGACGAGTGACGTCGTCAGCCGCACGTCCCAGTCCCACCAGACTCCCCAGGTGGCGCGCCCCCAGAGGCTCCCTTGCACGAGGAGGAGAGCGTTGAGAACGACCCCCACCTCGATGGCGCCTACCATCAGGTCATCCCACTTTTGTCGTCCGCTCCACAACAAAGCGATGGCGAAGCCGAAAGCCAAGGTATAGAGCAGCATCGCGATCCAGGCGCTGGGCACGTGGACGTACATGATCCGTTGGACATCGCCCATGTGGCGCTCCGGCGGTGCGACGAAGAGACCAAAGTAGGTCCCCACAGCCGCGAGCCCGAGACCGGCCAGGACCAGCAGCTTTCTGATATTCATTCACCTTCCTCCACGGCAAATCGGAACAAGAGGCCACACACGGACCAGTAGATGATGTCGAATGCTAGCAGTAGGGTGAGCCACGACCGTAACTGGTTCATGGCGTCGCCCGTCAGAACGAGCCCCATGGCCTTGACCGATGCTAGCAGGACTGGAACGACCAGGGGAAACAGGAGAAGCGGTAGGGCGACATCCTGACTCTTGAGGCGGCTCGTCATCGCCGCGTAGAGGGTGCCGGGGGCGGCCAGACCCGCCGCTCCGAGGCACCAGAGGCCGACCAATCGGGTCATCGTCGCCACATCGATCTCGAGACTGTAGAAGACCACCGCCAAAGCGACGACGACAGGACCGAGAAACGTCAGAAGGAGCGCGTTGGCCGAGGCCTTGGCGTAGAACAGCGCCGTCAGTGACACCGGACGCATCACCAGTCCTTCCAACGCCCGATCTTCGCGCTCGAGGCGAAAGCTCTCGTTGAGCGCCAGCGTCGAGCTCAGGAGCAGAGCCAGCACCAAGACTCCGGGGGTCGCCTCGCGGAGAGTCTCGACGTCGGGACCCAAAGCGAAGGAGAACAGCAACAGCGTCACCACCGCGAAGAGCAAGACCGACAGCGAGCGCGCGCGCTCCCGCCATTCGAGCAGGAGATCTTTGGACAGAAGCGCCAGCAGGCTGCTCATCGCCCCGCCCCGCGGTCGAGGCCGACGATCTGGCCGGCGGCGAGGTCGACGCGCCAGTCGCAGATCGGGGTCGCGCGCTCCGGATCGTGCGACGCGAGCATCACGGTGCCCCCTTGCTCCACGAACTCCCGCACCCAGCTCTGGACCAGCCGGCAGCCGGAGTCGTCGAGCGCGCTGAACGGCTCGTCGAGAAGCAGCAGCCGAGGGCTCTCGATCCTCGCGCGGGCAAGTGCCAGTCGCTTCCGCATTCCAGCGGAGAACCCGCCGACTCGGCGATCACCGACGTCGGCGAGCCCGACGACGTCGAGTGCCGCCACGACCGACTCCGGCTCGAGGACGACGCCTCCCAGCCTCCCCCATAGAACCAGGGTCTCCCGAGCGGTCAGTCCGGGGTAGAGGTACAGTGAGTGCGAGACCAGTGAAACCCCGTGCCGAATGGCTTCGCGCTGCCGCCCGACGTCCAGTCCGAAGATCTCGAGGGTGCCGCACGAGGGCGTGCTGAGGGTCGCGAGCATCCGCAACAGAGTCGTCTTGCCGGAGCCGTTGGGACCCTTCAACCAGACGGCCACCCCGGTCGGAACCTCTAGGTCGAAATGAGCCAGTGCCCACGTTCTCCCGAACCGACGGCCGAGGGCGTGCGCGTGGACGGCCGTGGGCGCTGGAGCTGCGACGTTCAAGTGGGGAATTCTAGCCTCGCTCCGACGTCCGCACCACCCCCTGAGTCGAGCAGTGCACTCTCATCGTGTGGAGGAGTCCATGGAACGCCCCCATCGCTCTGACTACGCTGGGGGGCACAGCTGACGACATTTCCTTGGAAGGAGCGGACATGACCCTACCCACCTCGGTCGAGGAGAGGGCCGGCTTGCTGACGAAGAGGCAGCAACACAGGGCCCGGCTGCGTAACCGAGTGGCCCCACAGCCCGAGCGCGGGCTCACTCGAAGAGAGCTCCTGCGCAAGCACTCGGGCGAGATCCCGTCTCTTCGCCTCGCGGACCTCGACCAGCGCCTCCTCGAGAGCACGCCCTCGCCTCCTCCCGCTGCCTCGATCGCCCTCACCCGCATGGGCTTCGGCCCTCGACCCGGCGACATCGACGCCTTCAACGCCTTGGGCGGAAGCGACGAGACGCGGATGGAGGCCTATGTGGCGCAGCAGCTCGACCCCGAGACGATCGATGACGGCGAAGCCGACCTGCGCCTGCTGGCGGCGGCGTACGAGACGCTCGACAAGACCCTCGTTCAGCTCTGGCAGGACCACGTCGTCGCGGATCCACCCTGGGAGATTCGCATGCAGCCGTTTCTCGAGACCGAGCGCGCGACCTTCTTGAGAGCCGTCTACAGTCGCCGACAGCTGTTCGAAGCCACCGTCGAGTTCTGGCACCATCACTTCAACGTCTACGCCTGGCATTCCAGGATCGGGCCGACCTGGGTCTACAGCGACCGCGACGTGATTCGCGCCAACGCTCTCGGCAATTTCCGTCAGATGCTGGAAGCGGTAGCCCAGAGCCCCGGCATGCTCTACTACCTCAACAACCGCGGCAACTCCGCAGACGGACCCAACGAGAACTATGCCCGCGAGCTGCTCGAGCTCCATGGCCTCGGGGCCGAGAACTTCTTCGGCAACATTCCTCAAGACGAGGTTCCGGTCGACGGCTCGGGCATCCCGATCGGCTACTGCGACGAAGATGTCACCGCAGCCGCGCGTTGCCTTACGGGCTGGACCCTGAGGGACCGGCCCTGGGACCCCGACTTCGGCGACACCGGCGAGTTCTTCGTGCACGAGCCGTGGCACGATACCGACGCCAAGCACGTTCTGGGCGTCGACCTGCCGGCCGGGCAGGACGGACTGACGGACGGTCTCGCGCTCCTCGACGCCATCGCGGGCCATGCCGGCACCTCCCGTTTCATCGCCCGCAAGCTGACCCGCAGACTCATCGGGGACGACCCTCCCCAGAACGTCATCGACGCCGCGGCAGCGGTCTTCGCCGCCAACGTCGCCGCCCCCGACCAGATCGCCCGCACTCTCGAGGTGATTCTCCTCTCACCCGAGTTCCTCGCCACCTGGGCCGACAAGATCAAGCGACCGTTCGACATCGTGACGAGCGCTCTGAGAGCCGGGGACGCCGACTGGGACTTCGCGCTCGATGACGGCGATACGGATAGTCTGCTCTGGCTCTACGACGCGGCGGGGCAGCCGCTGTTTGCCTGGCACCCACCCAACGGCTACCCGGACTTCAAGGAAGCCTGGATCTCGAGCTCGCCGCGAGTGCTCGGCTGGCGAGTCGCCAACTGGCTCTCCGAGGTCCAGGACGACGCCGACGTCTTACGCCTCGACATTCTGGGTGCGACCCCACCCGAGGTCCGCTCGGCTCAGGAGCTCGCCGACTTCTGGGTCGATCGCATCCTCGGGGCCCCGCTGCCTCCCGAGGAGCACGACGAGATCGTCGAGTTCATGGCGCAAGGGGTCACGGTCACCCTGCCGCTGCCGCTCGACGACGACGAGGACATCCAGAGCCGCCTCCGCGCCATGGTCGGTCTCATCTTCATGTCCCCAGGGTTTCTCTGGCGATGAGCCGGCTCGCGCGTAGAACCTCTCCGACCCCAATGGAGGTCCGTCATGTGTGAAATCTCTCGCCGCGGTTTTCTCGTGGGCTGCTCGTCCGCCGTCGCAGCGATGGCCGGCTCGCGTTTCAACACCATCGCGTTCGCCCAAGGTTCCGAGAACCAGGAGATCCTCCTCGTCCTGTTCCTGCGCGGCGGCATCGACGGCTTCAACCTGATCCCCCCGATCGACGGCGCCGATCGAGGGTACTACGAGGCCGTGCGCCCCAATCTGCAGATCCCCACCACCGGCCCCGACTCGGCGTTGACGTTCTTCGACAACGACCAGTTCGGATTGCACCCGCGGGCGATGCCGTTGATGGACCTCTACGACGACGGCAAGCTGGCGATCGTGCAAGCAGCCGGTCTCGGCAACGTCAACCGTAGCCATTTCGACGCGATGGCATTTGCCGAGCTCGGAACTCCGGGCGATCTCACCACCGACAGCGGCTGGCTGACGCGGCATCTGCTCTCGGCTCCCAACCTGCCGCAGGATCTCATCATGCCTTCGCTGGCGATCGGCCAGATGCAACCGCAGTCGCTGCGAGGGAACTTCGAGACGCTCAACCTCGCGAATCCGAGCTCGTTCAACATCAACACCGGGCCGTGGTTGTGGCGGCATCCGCAGCGGCTGGCACTGAGACGGCTCTACC
Source organism: Thermoanaerobaculia bacterium (assembly GCA_945787575.1). Taxonomy (GTDB): domain Bacteria; phylum Acidobacteriota; class Thermoanaerobaculia; order Multivoradales; family JAHEKO01; genus CALZKB01. Next base: position 8,443 of record CALZKB010000158.1, read on the forward strand.
AGTCGGGGAGCTCCTGGCTTCACACCAGCGGCGATCAAGCGCTCAACGCCATGGACATCATCGAGCTCACCGTCGACGGCGACTACGTGCCACCCGCCGGTGTCACTTACCCCGACTCCGATTTCGGCGACCATCTCAAGGTGCTGGCGCAGCTCGTCCGCGCAGAGCTCGGACTTCAGGTCGCGACTCTCGACATCGGCGGCTGGGACACCCACGACGCCCAGGGCGCGGGCGCCGGCGGCTACTTCGGAGACGTCGTGGAGGATCTGTCGCTCGGGCTCAATGCCCTGCTCTCGGATCTCGCTTCCGGGGTGCCGGACTTCACCCAGCGGCTCACCGTCGTCGTTCACAGCGAGTTCGGCCGCGAGCTGCGCGAGAATTCGGATACCGGTACCGAACACGGTTACGGCAACAACATCCTGGTGATCGGCGGCAACGTCAACGGCGGAATCCACGGAGATTGGCCCGGGTTGTCACCCGAACAGCTGTTCGAGGGCACCGACCTCGACGTCACGACCGACTACCGCCGGGTTCTGAGCGAACTCCTCATTCGGCGGATGGCCAATCCTCACCTGGGGATCATCTTCCCCGGCTACGGAGGGTACTCGCCTCTCGGCATCGTCCAGGGCGAGGATCTGCCGCCGGTCTACGAAGACGAGATCTTCTCCGACGGCTTCGAAAGCGGCGACACCAGTCGCTGGAGCCAAACCGTGGGCGGAACCGAGGGGGGCGGCTAACCCGGGCCGCGCGGAGCGAGGAAGGCCGATCACAAGCGCCGGGGAGGATCGGCCCGGTAGCCGGGGGACCTTCGCCCCAGGGGTCGGCACTAGCTCCCGGACGCCAGCCGCGAAGCGGAACCGTGTCGCGGCTCGAGGGCAGCCGGTTGCGGATCGATCCAGACGGCGATTACCTCTGCGAGTCGTCTGACCGAGCTGTCGCTCGCGAGGCTGGCGAGATCCACGTCCGGCACCCGGAGCCTCTCGTCGGCGGCTCCCCCGATCCGCCCGACCTCGAGGTCGAGTCGGGCG
>CALZKB010000159.1:0-1790 GCA_945787575.1 Thermoanaerobaculia bacterium
GGTTGCCGATCGGATGCGAATCGCCAAGCATCTGATCGCCGAGATCGGAGGGCGCTGGGACGAGCAGACCCTCGCCGAGGACAGTCAGTGGAGTCCCCGCCTCAATCTCGTTTGGGAAGTGGCCGAAGAGAGCGTGCTGCGCGCCGGCTGGGGACACTTCTACCAGTCCCAGCGGCCCCACGAGCTGGACGTGCAGTTCGGCGAAACCGACTTCTACCCGGCCCAGCGTGCCGAGCACCTCAATCTGGGCTTCGAGAAGCGATGGTTCCAGGGCAACAGCCTGCGGATCGACGCCTATCGGCGCGAAGTCACCGAGCCTCGCCCGCGGTACGAGACGCTCTTCAACCCGTTCCAGCCGATCGCCGAGTTCGAGCCCGACGTCATTCGCATCGCCCCCGACCGGGTGCTGGCCGAAGGCGTCGAGGCCTATTTCAAGAGCTCGATGGGGGACAACTTCCACTGGTGGCTGAGCTACGCTCTTTCGTCGATCGAGGACGAGATCGACGGGCGGCGGCAGCTTCGCTACAACGATCAAACCCACGCCGTAACGGCCAACGCCAACTGGCGGGTCGGGGAGAAATGGAACCTCAACTGGGTGTGGCTGTACCACACCGGGTGGCCCGCGACGGAAGTTTCCGGAGAGTGGTTGGAGAACCCCGACGGCTCCGGCCGGCTCACCTACACGGTCGGCCGGTTCTATGAAGAGCGCTGGCCGGACTATCACCGGCTGGACCTTCGGGCGAACCGCACTTCGAGGCTCGAGAAAGGTCGCCTGACCTTCTTCGTCGACGTTCAGAACCTCTACGACCAGAATAACGTGCGCGGCCTCGAGATCGACGCCTGGCGCTGGGTTCCTCTGCCGGACGGTGGCTACCCGGTCTTCAACGAGGAGTCCTGGTTCGGGATCATGCCGTCACTGGGGGTGAGCTGGGAGCGTTAGAGCAGATCGACCGCTGGATCTTGGGTCCCCGGCTCGGGGCCGACTTCGGCTATGCTGACTAGCGGAGGGAACGATGTCCCTGTCGGTCGGAATCGCCGGTCTCCCCAATGTCGGCAAGTCGACGCTGCTCAACGCGCTGTCGAACGCCCACGCGGAGGCCTCGAACTACCCGTTCTGCACCATCGAGCGCAACGTCGGTGTGGCCGTCGTTCCCGATCTCCACCTGACGAAGCTCGAGCAGGTCCTGTCGCCAACGGAGACGGTACCGACGACGATTCGCTTCGTCGACATCGCGGGACTCGTCGAGGGTGCGAGCAAGGGAGAGGGTCTGGGCAACAAGTTCCTCGGACATATCCGCGAGACCGATGCGATCCTTCACGTCGTGCGCTGCTTCGAGGATGAGGAAATCGTCCACTCGACGGGAACGCCGGATCCCGTGCGCGACGTCGGCATCGTCGAGACCGAGTTCCTGCTGGCCGACCTCGAGATCGCGGAGCGCGCCGTGGAGAGATGGAAGAAAGCAGTGCGCAACGGCAAGGGCACGGGCAAGGCCGAGCTGGCCGTGGTCACCAAGGTTGCCGAGGCGCTGGCTCAGGGCGTCGCCGTGCGAGATATCGGGCTCAACGCGGACGAGCAGCGCGCGCTCGACGATGCGCGATTCCTGACCGACAAGCCGTCGCTTTACGTGGCCAACACGAGCGAAGACGACCCTTCCGGCGAGGGACCGCTGGTGACCGAGCTGAAGCGGGCCAAGGGGCCCGAGCGCGTTCTGCCCGTCTCGGTGGAGATCGAGGAAGAGATCTCGGAGCTGCCGGTGGACGAGCAGGCCGATTTCCTGGAGGGCCTGGGC
>CALZKB010000159.1:1803-10693 GCA_945787575.1 Thermoanaerobaculia bacterium
TCTCGTCGTCACCGCTTGTTATCGGCTTCTCGATCTGGTGACCTTCTACACCGTAGCCCACGACAAGCTCAGCGCCTGGCAGCTGCGCCGCGGCGGCACGGCGGCGGAAGCCGCGGGGAAGATCCACGGCGACATGGAAAAGGGATTCATTCGAGCGGAGGTGATGGTGCTCGACGACCTGCTGCGCCTGGGTAGCCATCAAGCCTTGCACGACCACGGGCTGCTGCGTACGGTCGGCCGGGACCACATCGTCGAGGACCGGGACGTCCTGTACATCCACTTCAAGGTCTGACCCGAAGTGGCAGCATTCGTGGGGAAGACCTCGTAGGAGGGGTTCTTCCGGGGGTGGCTCTGGGGCGCTTTCAGGAGAGCCGAGCTGAGCGAGGCGAAGACGCTGGTCGTGACGACTCTCCTGTTTACCGCTGGGCACGTGTCGGCAGTGACCTCGGTTGCCGTGGCATCGGGTTCCGGTCTATCTGGCGAACGCCACGCTCATGGGCCTGATCTGGGGGACTGTGCGCCTGATCTCGGGCTCGGCCGTCGTCGCCAGCGTGTCCCATGCGGTGTGGAACGCTTGCACCTACGAGCTGTTCGGCTTCGGAACGAGGTTCGGAGCGTTGGGGATCGCGGACACGGTCTCCTCGGCCCCGAGGTCGGGTATCTCGGACTTCTACTCAACGGCGCTTTCTTTCTGTGGATTCGCGGAAAGGCAAGAAAGTCAGGCGGCCGGCAGCCCGTGCTCGAAGTGCCTTGAGTAGCGCGAGAGGGCTTGCCGTAAGGCGGCAAGGAGGGAGGAACGACTTGGCGACCGCGGCCCAAGGTGTTCTACTGGGCCTCGCTTTTCCCTGCCCGAGGATCCCCGCTGCGGACGACAGTACCGTCTGAACTAATGGAACAGGCCGATCATCGGAAGCTCGGTTTCTGGCCGGACAGAGCTCGCGCCACTCGGTGGAGTGCCTGGACTCTCGTCTCGGTCGGCCTGCTCGGGTTGGGGCTTCAGCGGGTCCTCGGCCCTCTTCCGGGTTGGTTGTTGGCGCTCGCGTTGATCTTCGTCGCCGGCTTCTTGAGTGTATTGGTGGCTCTGAGGTCCGGTGGCTCTCCGCGACGGGCGGGCGTGGTTCTGGTGTTCTCCACGGCAGGTCTGATTGTCACCATGGCGCTGGGGCATGGCGGTCTGGATGCGCCGTTCCTGACGCTGCTAGCCCTATTGCCGTTGGGCGCGGGCTTCCTGCTGGGAGGTCGGGCCGGTTGGGTGACGGCGGGCTCGATCTGTTTCTTGATGCTGGCACTCGTGCTGCTGCATACCCTTACCGATCTCGTCCTGCCGCTGGCACTCGAGCGACAGCTTGCGTCGTCGGCGCGGGCAGCGTGGCTGAGCGCCACCGCTCTTCTCACGGCGTTGGTGATCTGGCTCTACGACGAGCGAGGCGCGAGAGCGAGCCACCAGCTTTGGGTTCATGCCACCAGAGATCATCTGACCGGGCTGGCCAATCGTCGCCATTTCGAGGAGCTCCTCGCGGTGGAGTGCCGGCGTGCCGCCCGGGATGGCGGGCCGCTATCGATAGTCCTGCTCGACATCGACCGCTTCAAGGCCTTCAACGACACCTACGGCCACCCGCATGGCGACCGTTGCCTGGTGGCGGTCGCCTACGGGGTCGGCACCTGCGTTCGGCGAGCCGGCGACCTGCTGGCTCGCTTCGGCGGGGAGGAGCTCATCGCGGTCTTCCCGGGAACGAACGAGAACCAGGCGGCCGGCATCGCGGAGTCGATGCGGCTCGCCGTACGGGAGATGGAGATTCCTCACCGAGGATCGCCCGCAGGGGTCGTGACCATCAGCCTCGGAGTCGCCTCCGCGAGGGGGGCCGGCCAGTTGGATCCCGACGGTCTGGTTCAGCGAGTTGACGAGGCGCTCTATCGAGCCAAGGAAGGCGGGCGCGACCGAGTCGAGAGTGCGTCACCGGCGAGGTCCACCGGCTAGCGCTTCGAGCTCTCGGAGGCCGGGCTCAGCGTTCCATCCGTGCCTTGGAGTCTTCGCGCACCAGGGCGAAGCCGACCGAGTTGAAGTTGAAGTCGGCGACTTCGCCGAATAGCCTCTTGGCGGCTTCGGCATTGCCGGCACCTTCCTCGGCCCGCGCCAGCTGATAGCGGACGAACATGTTGTTCGCGTGGTCCGCCTGGCGAAGGTGCTCGACCGCCTTGGCGTAGTCACCTCCCACGAGAGCGCTCATGCCCCGGACCCAGTGCACCGGCTCCATCTTGCGCGGATTCTCGTCGCTCTCGACCAGGATCGCGATCCTATCGGCGTGTTCGGCCGCAACATCCGGTTCGTCCCGGTAGGCCGCCAGAAGGCCGTCCCACATGTGGCAGTCGGCTTCCTGGAGACGCCGGGCATCGTCCGTGCCCACGTCTTCGGCGATCGCCATCTGGAGCGCGTTCCTCCGGGCCACCGCCTCGGCGGCCCGATCGAGGTGTCCGGTGTGGAGGGCCGCCGTGGCGTGGCTGTTCAAGGCGAAGACCTGGAGGCCCTTCACCTGGTCGGCGGGAGTGCCCATCGCCTCCACCTGCTCGGCGACCTCCTCGAGCTCGTCGAGAGCGCCGGGCACGTCCCGGGCGTGGATGTGAGTGAACGCCCTGTAGACGGCGGTCGAGGCCCTGTTCTGGGGGACGGCCATCTCGATGGCCTCGGTATAGGCGGCCCGAGCCGCCTCGATGTTGCCGAGGAAGGAGTTGACGTGGCCGCTCTTGTGGTGCGCCAGATAAAGCGTCGGATCGGTCTCGGCCGCTTGCCCGTAGGCCTCCAGCGCGGCCTCGAGGTCGCTCTGCCCGCGCTTGATATCGCCGAGCAGCTCGTAGCCCTTTGCCTCGTCGGGGTAGGCGGCGATGAACCTCTGGGCGTATTCCTCCGCCATGACAAAGTCCTTCGGCTCGCCGAAGAGGTAGTTGTTGGCGATGGCGAAGAGCGCCCCCGCGGAGTCCGAGTCGATCTCGAGAGCCCTCTCGAAGGAGGAGCGGGCGCCCGCGTTGTCGTTCTGGTTCGCTTGCATTCCCGCGAGAACGATCAGGGCGCGCGCGCTGCCCGGGTACTTCTCTACCAGCTGCCGCGCCTTAGCAACGCCGCGCTCGGGGTCGTTGGAGAGGAACGTCCGGTTGATCTCGACCATCATCCTCTCGCCCTCGCTGACGGTGTCTAGGTGCCCGGACGCGGCATCGAGGCACTCCTGGAACTCCTTGAACGAGAGGGCCGCGTTGGACTGGTTGAAGTGTGCCCAGACGAAGCCGGGGTCCTCGGCGACGGCGGCGCGGAACTTCTCGTTCGCCATGACGTTGCGACCGACGTCGAGCAGGTACTGGCCCTCATCAAACAGCTCAAGCGCGCTCTCGGAAGCGGTAGTCACGGGAATCTCTTCGCCTCCGGCGGTGGCGACTTCTGCGGTCTCGGTCTCGGTGGCCTGCGGAGCGCAGCCGGCAACTGCCAGAAGCAAGAGAACGAGGGCTGCAAGAAGGGGTACTCGCGTCAACACGCGGGCGATAGTCGTCACGGAAATCTCCTCGAAGGGTCGGTGGGTGATGGGCGGTCCGAGCGAAGAAGAGCTGGCTGAAGCGAAGCCCTGCTTGCGAACACGGTACATCGCAGCTCTTTCCGCAGTTTGACGAAGTTTAGCCTACCACCTTGGACGCAAACTGCGTCCCACTTCGGCGGCGAGTCGACAGACCCTCGGCCGGCACGCTCTCTTGATCGCGAGTTCGAGGATCACTAGGGTCAGGGGGCATGAGACTCCGCGTTTTAGCCGCCTTGCTGACGCTGTCGACGGGAGCGGCATCTGACGCCAGCGCGGACGGTCTCATCGGCGGCTTTGACGACCAGAGCAAGATCGTGACCCTGGCTGTCCTCGGCGGCGCCACCGCCCTGCTCGCCTCCGGGGACGTCGAGAGGATCGAAGAGGTGGGCGACGTCTTGCAGCTCGCGCTTCCGTTGGCTGCCTTGGGGACGACCTACATCGCCCGAGACAGTCGAGGCAGGCGCGATCTGCTCCTCTCGCTGGGCACATCCACGCTGGCGGTCGCTGTGCTCAAGGAAGTGGTCGAGAAGGCTCGGCCCAACGCCGAGGGGCTCAACTCCTTCCCATCCGGCCACACCGCCGCCGCGTTTTCCGGCGCCGGTTTCATCAACCTGCGTTACGGGGCACGCTGGGGCGCCCCGACGCTCGCTCTCGCGGCCTACACCGGAGCCAGTCGAGTGCGGGCGCAGAAGCACTTCCTCGACGACGTGATCTCGGGAATGAGCATCAGCTTCCTGGCCAATCGCTTTTTCATCTTCCCGATCGCCGCGGACCTGCAGGTGATACCGCTGGTGGAGGATGAGGCCACGGGCCTGTTGGTGCACTGGCGCGGCGCGGCTCGCAGATGGCGGGAGCGCTCCTTCGACGGTGCCGACCGGCCAGTGCGAGGCTTTCGCTACGAGTGGGAGTTCGGCGGGACGGGTGTGGAGCGCAACGACCTCTCGGTACCGGGGAGCTCGGCGGGCAGCCCGGGGAGCGGCTTCTCGTTTCTCTTCGACGAGACCAACAACCCGACGGTGACCGCCCGTATCGAGCTCGGCTACACGCCGCGTCAGCGGCACGAGATCGTCTTCCAGCTCGCGCCCTTCGAAGTGCGAGAGCTCGGCCGCCTGGCAATCGACACGCCGCTGGGCGGAGTGACGGTGCCGGCGGGCGAGGAGCTTCGAAGCCAGTTCCTGCTCTACGACTACCGGCTGCGCTACCGCTTTCTGATGCGGCCGCACAAGCGAGCTCGCTTCCACACCGGAGTCGGGATCTCGTTTCAGGACATCGTCGCCGGGCTGAGCTGGGCCGGCGGCGAGGCCGCGGTGGAGGAGGGCAACTTCATTGGGTTCTTCCACCTGGACTCGGAGATCGATCTGACCGATCGGCTGAGACTCTTCTTCGAAGCGGACGTCGGACGCAGCGCCGAGGATCGGCTCGTCGACCGCGCGGTGGCGGTGCGGTATCGACTCCACCCGCGCTGGGACCTGAGCGGAGGCCTGCGCCGGATCGAGCGCACGATCGTCACCGATCAGCTGCACAACGAGCTGGATCGAGACCAGGTGGTTCTTGCGCTGGCGTACCGCTTCTGAGGCCGTCTCGGGCGCTCACCTGCCGTTTCTTTGGCTGCTCGTGCTCGGCGTCGCAGCCGCGATGGCGGCGATGCCGCTCGTCCTGCGCGAACGATTTCGTGGGCTTGCGATCCCGGCGGGTCCTCTGGATCGTCTGCGGGATCCTCGCCTTGATCGTCATGGTCTTCGTCGCGCCCCTCGTCATCGGTTTGGGCAGCATTCTGATCAGCGGCCGGACGATGTGTGATCAGGGGGCATACCTTTCCCGGGCATCGGCGCTGAAGCACCCCACCGGTAGGGCCGGCACCTGCGGCCGGCCTTCCTTTCGCCGCCACCGGCGCGCAGCAGGAGCCCCCGGACACCGGCCCGACTGCTCAGGGTCTTCCCGGCATCCAACGGTCACGCAGCCTGAAGAGACCAAAGGCGGCGGCTACGAGCGCGTACTGAACGGCCGCCGCGGGTGAACCGATGCCGGTGGCCAGGTGGGTGTAGGCCGCCCCGAGCATGACCACGGCCACGATCGCGGCGCCGTAGGTCGCGAGCCGCGGCACGAGGATGAGGAGCCCGCCGAGCATTTCCAACACTCCGATCAGCCGGCTGAACCCCGCGCCGTAGCCCCAGTCGGCAAAGCGCTCGACCATCGCCGGGTCGGGGTTGATCTTGGGCCAGCCCGAGGTGATGAAGGTCAGCGCCAGCATTGCGGCGAGAATCCAGTAGGCGATCTTGTCGGCCCGCCGTCTCGAAGACATGTCGCTCCTTTCAGTCCGGTGCTCGTTCGATCGATACCCTACTTCAATTCAGGCCGTCTTCCCGTCAGCCTCGGTGGCGAGCGGTGCCGGATCGCTCCTCGGACCGGGGCGAGAGAGGCCGATCGCCGAGAGTATCGACAGCGCGGCCACGACCGTCAGGATCGCGACCATTCTCAGAAACGGTTCGCCGGCCTGGAGGCGGGCGGAGGTGAGAGCTACCGCGGTTCGGATCCACTCGAGAGCGCCGAGGACGAGCACGATCTGAAGGACCCGTTGCGCCCAGCTTCGGCGCCCCACGAGTAGCAGCGGTGTCAGCAGGAGCACCAACACGACGAGCGGATGCCCTCCTCGGAGGAAGTGGGCCGCCAGGACGAGAAGACTCACGACCACGCCGGCTGTTCGGAGGCCGCGCATCGGTTGATTCTACGTCGGTAGGAGTGGCTTGGCGTCGGGCTAGCCCGTCATCTCGATCGCGAAGCGCGGAGGATCGACGATGTGCTTTTTCACGGTGCACTGGTCGATGGCCCTTGCGAGCGCCGGCCGGTACTTGTCCGGAAAGCTCTCGGGCAGGGTGACGGCGAGACGAAGGAGGGCGATCCGCTTGCCGTCCTCGCCCTTGACCGGCTCGAGCGAGATATCCAATCCCTCGGTGGGCAGGCCGCGGGTGCGCACGAACTGGAGGGCATAGAAGCCCGCGCAGGTCGCGATCGAGGCCAAGAACAGATCGAAAGGCGTCGGACCGCTGTCGGTGCCGCCGTGGCGCTCCGGCTGATCGGTTCGGATGGTGTGCCCGCGATAGTCGGCTTGGACCGCCAGGCCACCTGGAAACTTCACCCGAACTGACGTTGCTCCCGCGCTTTCTTCGACAATGGTAGTCATCGGATAGGCCCTCTCCTCGGCAAACGCCGAAACTACCAGGGCCGTGACGATGCCACCACCACCCCGCCGGGTGGAAGGGCGACGTCCCCTCCGCGAGATTCGATAGAGTCCGCGGATGCGTAACGAGGCTCCGGGAAAGAGCCGGCGAGTGTACCGCTTCCTCCTGTCGGGTGCCCTGGCACTGGGTGGCGCCACCGGTGTCGCTTCCGCTCAGGAGTGGCCGCAGTTCCGAGGCCCGGGTGCTCGAGGAGTCGCGGACGGCTCGCCCCTGCCGGTCGAGTGGGACGGAGAGAGCGGCGGCGGCATTCTCTGGCGAACGCCGATCCCGGGGCTGGGGCACTCGAGTCCGGTGATCTGGGGCGATCGGCTGTTCGTGACGACGGCCGTGAGCGCGGGGGTCGACACGGGGATCCGCACCGGCCTCTACGGCGACATCAGTCCGGTGGACGACGATTCGGTCCACCGCTACGAGGTCTACTGCCTCGACCGCGGGAGCGGAGAGGTGCTGTGGAAGGAGACGGCGATCGAGACGGTGCCGCAGGTCAAGCGGCATCTGAAATCGACGCACGCCAACCCGACGGTGGCGACCGACGGCCGCAACCTGGTCGTCTCGTTCGGCTCGGAGGGGCTCTACGTCTACGATCTCGACGGCAAGCTCCGTTGGAAGAAGGACCTCGGCGTGCTCGACTCCGGCTTCTTCAGAGTGCCGGATGCCCAGTGGGGATACGCCGCTTCACCGGTGCTCGACAGCGGCCGGGTCATCGTCCAGGCGGACGTTCAGAAGGACTCGTTCTTAGCCGCCTTCAACGTCGACAACGGCGACGAGATCTGGCGAGTCGCTCGCAACGAGGTGCCGACCTGGTCGACCCCGACGGTGAACGACGACGGCCAGCGCAAGCAGGTCATCGTCAACGGCTTTCGCCATATCGGCGGTTACGATTTCGACACCGGCGTCGAGTTGTGGAAGATGGCCGGCTCCGGGGACATCCCCACCCCGACCCCTTTCGTCGTCGACGGCCTGATTTATCTGACGAGCTCCCACGGTGGCGGCAGTCCGATCTACGTCATCCCCACGAGCGCTAGCGGCACGCTCGAGCTCGACCAGTTGGCCTGGTCGCAGGAGCGCGGTGGCTCCTACATGCCGACGACCGTGGTCTACGACGGACTCCACTACGTGGGGCGGGACAACGGGGTACTGAGCGTCTTCGATGCACGCACCGGCGAGAAGCAGTACGAGCACCGTCTCGGGGAGGGCAGATTCAGCTTCGTCGCCTCCCCGGTCGCCGGCGACGGCAAGGTCTACTTCAACTCCGAGGACGGGGTGACCTTCGTCGTTGCCGCCGGCAAGGAGCTCGAGGTCCTGGCGAGGAATGACGTCGGTGGACGGGTCCTCGCGTCGCCCGCGATCGCCGACGGGAAGCTCTACATCCGGACGCTGAACGAGCTGGTGGCGATCGGGGCAACCCCTCGCGAGTCGTCGGATCAGGAGTAAGGTCCTCGGCCAACTCCTGCGGCTACCGATAAGACAGCGGACTTCGAGCACGGGCTGCTAAAATCGATTGGTGGACTCGAAGGGAACCAGCGAGCCGCCGCCCGAGGCGTCGGTCCGCATCGAGGTCTGCGAGAAGCACGGGCTGCGCTTCAACGCCGCGACCGAGGATGGTTGCGCGCGCTGCCGGACCGAGACCGGGGAGCGAGCGATGGGACCACGGGGTTTCGTGGCTCAGCGCCCGCCGGACCTCGGGAGGAGCGTCCTGGTGGCGATGCTGATGATCGTCGGTATCGGTGGGAGCCTCTTTGCCGCTCATCGGGTAGCCTACAACTTCGGCCGAGCGATGATCGAGGAGGCGATGGCGCCGCTCGAAGAGGACCTCGAGGAGGGCGCCTTCGACGAGCTGCCCCCCTCCGACTAGCTGTGCATTTCCAGCACGTTGTTCAGTCGCGGTACGCGGCTGGCTGGAGGTAGTCCATCGAGAGCTTGGTGCATTCGGTGGCAATCGTAGAAGTGAAGGTGGCGGGTCAGTCTCCGGGCTCTGCGTTTGGAGGATCGGTAGGGGAAGCGGTAGGCCCACTCGCGTAGCAAGGTCTGGATGAAGCGCTCGGCCTTGCCATTGGTTCTTGGGCGATAGGGCCGAGTGAAGCTGTGCTT
>CALZKB010000159.1:10726-28137 GCA_945787575.1 Thermoanaerobaculia bacterium
CGTCCTGGAGGATCTCCACGTAGGCCAGCCGCGAAGCGTCGTCGATGGCCACGTGGACAAACTCCCAGCCAATCCCCGCATTCTGGTGCTGTCGCTTTCCAGTGATGCGATGCCCCACGCCCCGGATGCGCCCGAGCTTCTTGATGTCCAGATGCAGGAGTTCGCCAGGGTGCTGCTTCTCTTAGCGGCGCTCCGGCTCGGGCGGATCCAGCGCTCGCAGCCGGTTGAGACCCTCGCGACGCAGGATGCGAGCGACGGTCGTGCGCGCCATGCCCAGACGCGCGGCGATCTCGGCACCACACATCCGGCGCCGGCGTAGGGCCAGGACCCGCCGTACCCGGACAGCGCAGGTCCGACAGGAGACGGTGGGGTCGACTCGAGCGGTCGGCCAGGCCACTGAGGCCCTCGGCTCGATAGCGGGCCAGCCACTTGTAACCGGTCCGCTCCGAGACTCCGATCGCCTCCGCGGCCTGGCCGACGGACCAGCCAAGTTCTAGGTTTCGACGAACGAGCAGCTCTCGACTTGCGGGGCAGCTTCGGGCATTCTCATGCATGTCCATCCGGGCTCTCCTCTGGAGACTTCTGGTTTTGGCACCAAGAAGCCTCTCCGAAGAGACTCGGATGGACAACCTCAGCTGCTGAACAACGTCGTGGAACTCCACAACCAGCCTGCAATCGAGGAGCGTTGCGAGCTGCCTGCCGGGGCTCGGCTACATGTAGATCGCGTCCATGTCCTCGTCGTGTCGACCGAAGAGCAGGCCACACAGATGGGGCAGGACCAACGTCCAGTAGGCTGCCGCCGCGGTGCCGAACAGGGTCCCGACCAGCGGTAGCGGTGAGACGAGCATCTGGGCGATGGGGATCAGAGCACCCGCGGCGAAGACGAGGTTGGTGATCGCCACCGCGTCGCCACCCGACCGCTTGAAGGCGAGTAAGTGGTGGGGGATGGCGACGACATGCCACCGGCCGTAGTTCGCGGCGGCTCCCAGTCCCATAAGAGACAGGGCCGTGCCCAACCAGCCACACAGCGCGATCATCATCCAGAAGAGCAGACTCGGTTCGCTCAAGATGAGCCGGAAGAGGCCGTAGTCCCAGGCGACGAGCACGACGAGGCCCCATTGAAGAGCCACCACCCCCATCCAGGCGAGCCAGTCCAGGAACAGCTCGCCGATCTCCCAGTCGGTCCAGTTGGGGACTTCGTAGTCGCCGTTCATGGTGGTGCGGACGATCTTGAACTGCAGGCCGGCGATGGCCAGCGTCAGGACGATCCGGATCGCGGTCCCCACGAGACAGGCTCCGGCGAGCGCGGCCACGAAGAGCAGGAGCACCAGGCCGATGAGCGTGAACCGGCCGCTCGTATCGCGAAACGGGTAGGTGAGTGCCTCCTTGAGGCTGTAGGGCCTGGAGGTTGCCGCCGCTCTCCGTCTCTGAGTCGGGGTCTGCTCGGGGCGTGCGCCGACCGCCACGGCGCGCTCGCCGCAGAGCCGGCAGATGAAGAGAGCGTGACTCTCCTCGATGCACTGCGAGCACAGGTCCCGGTTGCACCCTTCGCAGTGAAACTGCGCCGGCACCTGGCTGTGCTGTGAGCAGGTCCTCATCGACGTCGGTCTATGAAGTCGTGCCATCTGATCATGGCTGAACGATGGGCGCCACGACGAGTCCTGCCGGCCGCCCGCTGTACCTTGGCCCGAGCCGCTCAGGGATGGTCGAGGCAGGATCGGTCACCACCTGGAGCGGGCCTGGTAGGGGACCACGGTGGCCAAGGCGGAGCGGACGTGTCGCGTCAGCCGCTGATCTGTGCTCCGGCCGGGTAGGTGATGAAGAACCCGTCCGCCCAGACGATGTCCTCGTCGTAGTCAGTCGAGATGAACGGTCCCACCGCGTACGATCCGCTCGCTGCCGACTGGTCGCGACCAGGACTGCGAATGCCCAGGATCGGGGTGGTTCGCAGGGTCGCGGGATTGGATCGGTACTCGTACTCGCCGCCCCAGCCGTCGACTCGCGGGACCGTCTGTATGTAAAAGAAGGTGGAGCCGGGGAAGAGGGTGCTCTGGAGGTCCGAGGCGCTGATCACCGAGCCAAAATCGAAGTCGAAGGTCTGTTGCCCGGCGGCGGCGGCACCCACTTGGTCGGTGAGCCAGGAGAACCAGGCGCCACCGACCTCTCGGATGTCGGCCACGGTTCGCTTCTGCTTGGCCTTCTGGAGAGAGTCGAGCAGGTTGGGGATCAGTATCGCGGCGATGACGCCGATGATGGCGACGACGATCAGCAGTTCGATAAGGGTGAAGCCCCTTCGGTGATTCGGCTCTCGAATGATCATGAATCCTCCCACCGGGTCGGACTACCTATCCGATGTCCTGGGTGCAGCAAGCGTGCCACCTCCGAAAGTACTGCCATTCAAGACAGTTGGCGTCGACTAGCCGGAGCGAAGCCGCACTCTGTGGCAGCGAAAATGACGAAATGTGTCGGCCAGTGTGTGTCTTACTCCACAACGATTAGCTGGTGTTTCGCGCCTGCGCCGTCAAATTTCGGGAGAGTGCTTCTCGCGCCCGTGAGTCCGGCACCTGCTCGGTGTCTCTCGGCGGGCAGGTCTCGGCTCCGAGCATGGCCCACCCTCGTGGGTGTTGCCTTGGTCGACGGCGGGCCTCAAACTCTCGAGCGGAGGAAGGAGGAAGCTTCATGGTGTGGAAGATCAGCTCCGACCCCAGAATCAGCGCGCGCGCGGTCGAGCGCCAGATGACCAATTGGGAGCTCGGGCGCACTCAGCGCTACGAGACGCACCCGGCCGAGCGGCCCGAAGTCGAGGATTTCATCACCGTTTCCCGAGAGGTCGGGGTTCGGGCGGAGGAGGTGGGGCAGCTGTTGGGTGAAAGGCTCGGCTGGCCGGTATTCGGGCGCAGTCTCCTCGAGGCCATGGCCGGCGACGACACGATTCGCCAGCAGCTCTACCGGTCGATGGACGAGCGCGATCTCAAGTGGTGGGAGGGAGCGCTCTACCCCTTGCTCGTCGAGAATTATGGGCGCAACGACTACTTCCGCCGCCTATGCGAGACGGTGCTGTCGTTGGCGCGTCAGGGTCGTAGCATCTTCGTCGGCCGCGGCTGCGACCGGGTCCTCTCTGACGACCTGGGCTACCGGGTGCGCCTGATCGCCCCGGAGCGCGAGCGGCTGCGACATTTCGCCCAAGAGCACGGGCTGGAGCCCGAGGAGGCCGCGCGCGAGATGGGGAAGATCGCCGGCGAGCGCGCCGAGTTCATCCGCGCCCATTTCGAGATTGAAGCCAACGATCCGACTCGGCACGATCTGGCGATCAACCTCGGCCGCGTGTCTTCGCCCGAGGCGGTCGAGATCATCCTCGCCGCTCGCGAGCAGCGCCGGCGCCGGAAGGCCACGGACTGAGCCGCGGGCTGACTCTCTCCGGCGCCCAAACAAGTTCCACCAGTGGCTCTCAACGGACATCGGCGTGCCGATGTTGTCGCAGCACTTGCATGCAGTCATCATGTGCAGCGGTTGGCGATTGCCAGAGGCTTGGCCGGTGGCCTCCTGCACGATGGCGAAGGCGCGTTTGTTGAGGTCGGCTGGCTTGCGTGAACGCTTGGGCATGCCGCTAGGGCAGCCCACCTCATATTTCGTGTGACCCCACCGGAGAACCCGCTGATGCGGCGAAACTCTACGGACCGCTCACTCGCTCAAGCAGACGAGTCGATATGCCTTGATCGCCGTGTTGTCCCGGTACTTCTGGGCGAAGGCTTCATATGCCTCGTCGCGGTCAGCCTCACGCGCCGACATCACGTCGTCAAAGGCGTCGTAGCTCGGGTAGACGACCTCGCTTCCGAAGGCGACCAACTTGCCGGGGCGCTCTTCTTCCGGCACCGGCTCGAACGCGGTCCAGGTTCTTATCCGCACATCGAGGCCCTTGCCATCCAGCCATGCCTGATGGTCTTGGGTCGCTTCGAGGAAGCCGGCCAGGCTACCGCCCTCGACCAGCTCATTCTCTCGCCAGGATGAAACAGGTCCCTGGCACTGATCAAAGCTAGCGACGTCGGTCGAGCTAGCGGCGGTCGAAGTTGCCGTGAGAACCGGCGCGGCGAACACAACAATGCAAAGCAAGACTGGGAACGCACGATTCATTAGTGCCTCCTTGAAAAGAGTGGGGAATTGATGTCCACTCTACCAGTCTGTTTCAAACTGAGCCAAGACCACGAGGTCAGCACCATTGACAAGGGGAGGTTGCTGATTTATACTTCACCAGGTAAAATAGTTACCCGGTGAATAATATGCCTCCTGGGGAAGTATCCGCCGACCGCTCCGCAACCGATGGCCTCAACGGTCTCAACGGCGGCAAAGCCTTTAGGCTGATTCGCTTCGCCCACATCTTCGCCTCGGCAGTGCGAGAGCGGCTGGAGGCCGAGCTTCTGCGCGAGGCCAACGACTCCCTGACGCTGTCTCAGTTCCACCTGCTCAGACTGATCGCTCTCAACGGCCAACATCAGATCGGGGAGGTGGCCGACTTCCTCGGGGTGACACCGCCGGCCGCCACCAAGGCGATCGACAAGCTCGAGGGACTAGGGCTCGTCCGGCGCGGCCCCAGCACCACCGATCGGCGTGTCACACTTCTCTCTGCCACCGAGAACAGCCGCGAGCTGGTGTCGCGTTACGAGGAGTTGGAGAGAGCTCGGCTGACCCCGATTCTCGCCGGTTTCAGCGCCGAGGAGATCTCCCAGTTCACGCGCCTGCTCGAGCGATTCGCGCTGAGCCTGGTCGCTGGGGGCGCCGAGGACGACGGGCTCTGCCTGCGCTGCTCGGCCTACTTCGACGACCACTGCCCGGTTCACAAAGTCACCGACAACTGCCCGTACCAGCGGATGGTCGACGGCAAGGGCCGCGACCGGGCCGCGGCCGAGGCCTGACCCAAGACCCACGGAGGCCACATGCAGTATTGGCGAACCCCTCTTGACGCGGAGCAGATGACGAGCACGCGAGGAGACGTGCTGATCATCGCCGACCGCTGCAAGGGCTGCGCCTTTTGCGTCGAGTACTGCCCGTTGGACGTTCTGGCGATGTCCGACCGATTCAACCGCAAGGGTTATCACCCGCCGGAGGTCGTCAAGAGTGGAGAGTGCGTCAACTGCAATCTCTGCGAGATGATCTGCCCCGAGTTCGCGATCTTCAGTGTCGAGAGGAAGCCGGCTGAGTTGGCGACCGAGCGGGTGCCGGAGGTGGCTCGATGAGACCCGACCCGGCCGGAGTGCTGACCGGCGCCCACTACCTCGACGGCGATTTCGCCTGCGGTGAGGGCGCCATGGCAGCCGGTTGCCGCTTCGTGGCCGGCTATCCCATTACTCCCTCGACCGAGGTGGTCGAGCGCATCTCCCGGCGCTTTCCCGCGATGGGCGGCACCTTCATCCAGATGGAGGATGAGCTGGCGTCGATGGCGGCGGTGGTCGGGGCCGCTTGGACGGGAACCAAGGCGATGACGGTCACCAGCGGTCCCGGCTTCAGTCTGATGATGGAGAACATCGGGCTCGCGGCGATGATGGAGACACCCTGCGTGGTCGTCAACGTTCAGCGAGGTGGACCTTCCACCGGTCTACCGACGATGGTCGGCCAGGGCGACGTAATGCAGGCGCGCTGGGGCTCGCACGGCGATTACGAGGTGATCGCCCTCACTCCGCAATCGCCGCAGGAGGCCTTCGACCTCACCATCGACGCCTTCAACCTGTCCGAGCGTTTCCGCGTCCCTGTGATGTTCATGATGGACGAGTGCGTGGGGCACATGACTGAGCGGGTGGTGATTCCCGAGCCCGAAGAGATCGACGTCGTGCCGCGGGTCCTGACCGACAAGTCGCCCCAGGAGTTCGAGCCCTATTCCGTCAACGGCACGGAGATTCCAGAGTTCGCTCGCGCCGGCGACGGCTATCGCTTCCACACCACCGGCCTGACCCATGACGAACGCGGCTACCCGGTGATGTCCGTCGACTGTCAGGAGACCTGCGTGAGCCGGCTGCTCGACAAGATCAACGACAACGCCGACGAGATCGTCCGCTTCGAAGAGGAAGGCATCGAGGATGCGGAGGTGGTCGTCGTCACCTATGGCATTACGGCCCGGGTTGCGCGGTTGGCCATCGACCTGGCGCGTGCTGAAGGTGTCAAGGTCGGCCTCCTGCGACTGATCGTGATCTGGCCGTTCGCGGAGAGACGCATCCGCGATCTCGCCCGGTCGGTCGGCGCAATGGTGGTACCCGAGATCAACTACGGCCAGCTGGTATTGGAAGTCGAGCGCTGCGCCGGCGGCCGATGCCCGGTGGTCTCGGTCACCCACGGTGGCGGCGGGGTTCACGACCCGGCAGTCATCGCCAAGAAGATCATCGAAGCGGGAGCGTCCAGAACATGAGCGTGGACACGGTAGGGACTCGCACCGACTTTCCGGCTGAGCCGCCGGAGCATCCCACGGCGCCCTATTTGCGGATGGAGCGCATTCCCCACGTCTGGTGTCCGGGATGCGGCATCGGAACCGTCGTTCAGTGCTTCGCGACAGCGCTCGAACGCTCGGGCGTCGATCTGGACAAGGCGTCGGTCGTCTCCGGCATCGGCTGCTCGGGAAGGGCGGCGGGATACCTCAAGCTCGACGGATTCCACGCCACCCACGGCCGTGCCATCCCCTTCGCCACCGGCCTCAAGCTCGGCCGGCCCGAGCTCTTGGTGACGGTGTTCTCGGGGGACGGCGACCTGTCTGGAATCGGCGGCAACCACTTCATCCACGCCGCCCGGCGCAACATGGATCTGCTGGTGATCCTGATCAACAACTTCATCTACGGCATGACCGGCGGGCAGAACGCGCCGACTACGCCGCTGACGGCGAAGTCGTCGACCATGCCCTTCGGCAACTTCGAGCCGCCGTTCAACTTGCCGCACCTGGCGGCGTCGTGCGGTGCGCCTTACGTCGCTCGCTGGACCTGCCTGCACATCCGCCGCCTCACCTGGACTCTCGAAGAGGCGATCCAGCGCAAGGGTTTCCGGCTGGTCGAGGTCGTCGCTCCTTGCCCGCCTCTCTACTCGCGGCTCAACAAGCTCGGAACCGGCCTCGACGGGATGAGCTTCTACCACGACAACGCAGTCATCAAACACGGTGCCGATACCCGTGATCTGGGTATCGACTTTCAGGAGAGCATCGTCTGCGGCAAGTTCGTCGACGAGGAGAAACCGACCTTCTCCGAGCTGATGGACACGCACTACGACCGGGTGCTCGGCGACAAGTACGTACCGATGGCACCGGAAGGGGGGTGGCTGCATGAGTGAGGGCGGTCGAGTCGAGGTCCGGGTCACCGGCTTCGGTGGTCAGGGGGTTGTGCTGGCTGGGCACATCATCGGCCGCGCGTGCGCCATTCACGCCGGCAAGAACGCCACCATGATCCAGAGCTTCGGACCGGAGGCGCGCGGATCGGCTTGCAGCGCAACGCTGGCGATCAGCGACGGCGAAGTGCTCTATCCCTACATCGGCCGTCCCGACATTCTGGTGGCGATGTCCTCCGAGGGCTTCGAGAAATACCGCGACGAGCTCAAGGACGACGGTATCCTCGTCTACGAGCAAGATCTCGTCCACCCGGTCGTCAAGGAAGGGCAACGCGCCTACGGAGCGCCCTCGACTCGCATCGCCGAGTCCCTGGGGCGTGCCATCGTCCAGAACATCGTCATGGTCGGCTTCTTCGGCGCCACGACCGGCCTCGTTCCGGTCGAGGCGCTGCGCGAGGCGGTGGAGCACTCGGTCCCCGCCGGCACCGAAAAGCTCAATCTCGCCGCCTTCGACAGGGGATTCGAATACCACAAGAACGTCCTAACCCAACCGGCACTCGAAGTCGACCGACCACCGCTGGAGGGCGCTCCCGGATGAGCTCGACGTCAGGGTCCGACCGCATGTCCGGCTTCGATCTCGGCCGAGCTCTATTGAAGGTACCTGCATTGCAGGCCGAGTCCTTTGCGCTGCGGGAGATCCCGCCGTCGCCCTGCACGCTGGCTTGCCCGGCGGGGATCAACGTCAAGTCCTACGTCTCCTTGATCGCTGAAGGTCGCTTTGCCGATGCGCTGGAGGTGGTGCGCCAGCGCTGTCCGCTGCCCGGCATCTGCGGCCGTGTTTGCCACCATCCGTGTGAGGACGCCTGCGAACGGACGGATAGCGGCGGACCGGTGGCCATTCGCGCACTGAAGCGCTTCGTCGCGGATCTCGAGCTCGAGCTGCCGCCGCCGGAGCCTCTGCCATCGCCCGACAGATCGGAAAAAGTGGCGATCATCGGCTCGGGGCCCGCCGGTCTCACCGCCGCTTACGATCTGGCGCGCGCCGGCTACCCGGTCACGGTCTTCGAGGCCGAACCGGAGCCGGGAGGGATGCTGCGCTACGGGATCGCCGACTACCGTCTGCCGACCGAGATACTGGATCACGAGATCTCGGTGCTGCGCCGCTCGGGGATCGAGATCCGCACCGGCCATCGGGTCGCCGGTGATGCCGGCCTCGAAGCCGTGCTCGCTGGCGGCTACTCGGCGGTTCTCGTAGCCGTCGGCGCGCAAAAGGGACGGAGCCTGGGCCTGACCGGTGAGGAAGACTGCCCCGAGGTCGAAGATGCACTGGCCTTCCTGCGCCGAGTCAACAACGGCGATCGCACGCCGCTCGAGGGAAGAGTGGTCGTGATCGGTGGTGGCTCGACCGCCATCGAGGCCGCTCGATCCGCGCTACGGCTGAAGGCGGACGCGGTCCAGATCGTCTACCGCCGCCAGCGGGAGGAGATGCCGGCCGACGAAGAGGAGATCGAGATCGCGATGGCGGAGGGCATCGAGTTTCGATTCCTCGGCGCGCCGGTTCGGGTAGTCACCAACCAGGGCAAGCTCGAAGGCCTCGAGTGCCTCGAAGTCGCGCTCGGCGAACCTGATGACAGCGGTCGTCGCCGCCCGGTTCCGATTCCGGGCAGCGAGTTCGTGGTTCCCGCAGACCGGGTGTTCGCCGCCGTGGGCCAGGAGGCCGAGCTCGATCTCTTGCCCGCCAAGCTGGTGGAGCAGGTCGCCTATCACGGACGATTCACCGTCGACCCCGAGAGCACGATGACCAAGCTCCACGGTGTCTTCGCCGCCGGCGATGTAGTCACCGGACCGGCGACGGTGATCGAAGCGATCGCCGCCGGCCACCGCTCCGCCGAGGCGATTCGGAGGTTCCTCGAGACCGGTCGGCCCGAGGTCGACGACTCGCGGCCGGCGACGACGCGTCCGGAATACGAGATTCCGGCACCGGCCCCCGTCTTCGCCCCACGCCGACACGCCGCCGTCAGAGAGATCAACAACGGCCATGAGTTCGACGAGGTGGAGCGGGCTCTGTCGCCCTCCGAGGCGATGGCCGAGGCGCAACGCTGTATGCGCTGCGGGCCCTGTGGCGAGTGCTTGATCTGCGCCGCCTCTTGCTCACGGCCGTGGCTGCTTCGAGTGCCGGCGCGCCTGGCCGCCGGTCTGGAGACCGCCGAGGCGATGGTCGCCTGGCTGCATCCCGAGACGGCGGCCGACCTGGTGAGCGCGGGCGGCTCGGCGGGAGCGGCGGTCGCCCTCCTTCCGACTCGGGTGGCCATCGACGACGATCACTGTCGCGGTTGCGCCAAGTGCGTCGAGATCTGCGCTTTCGATGCTCTCAGCCTCGTCGATCCCCAGGCGCCGGAGACCACGGTACGCCTCGAATCGGCGCTGTGTCGCGGGTGCAACCTCTGCGTCGCGGTCTGCCCGACCGCCGCCGCCGTCCCCACCTCCATCGCGCCGGAATGGTGGGGCGGCAGTTTCTCGGATCTCTATCCGTCGTTGGTCGGCTCGCGAACGGCCGATCGACGTCTCGTCGTTTTCGCCTGCCAGCGGCGAGCGGGCGCCGTCGCCGCCTCGCTGGCCGAGCATGAGCTCGAAGTCGAGCTGGTTCCGATACGGTGCTCGGGGCAGCTCGAGGCTGGCACCCTGCTCGAGACCTATCGTCACGGAGCCGACGCCATCCTCGTTGCCGGTTGTCTCGACGACAGCTGCCGCTACGGCGAGGGTGGGCGATTGGCCGCAGAGCAGGTGGAGCGAGCCCGCGTGTTGCTGCACAACCTCGGAGGCGATCCCGGCCGCGTCGTGGCGGACTGGTCGGCGCAGCCCGACGATGCGCTGCTCGACTTGTACGAGCTGCGCTGGGTCTCCGAGCCTCTGATCTCGCGTGGAGCCGCCGCCGAAAGCAGGGAGGCCTAGAGGATGCGAGAGTTGATGAGCCTGAGACGGCAGACTCACGCGGCGCTGTGCCTGGCGTGCGGCAAGTGCAGCACGATGTGCCCGCTCTCGCCTTCGGGCTGGTTCTCGGCCGCTCGCATGGTCGCTATCCGCGACCCGGAAACCGAGATCAGCGGCCAGACGCAGTCGCTCAACGCCTGCCTAACCTGCGGCGCGTGCGAGGTCCGCTGCCCGGAAGGGGTTCACTTCGTCGACTTCGTTCGCGGTGTGCGCGCTCTCGCGCCGGCTGACGGTCGGCGCCCCTGCCCCCACGGCGCGATGCTGCAGTCGACGGCGCGGGTGATGGCGAGACCGGAACCGCCGACGCGCGATCTCGCTTGGATCGACGACGACCTCGAGATCGCCGAGGAGGGAGAGGTCGCCCTCTTCGTCGGCTGCCTGCCGTTCTTCGATTTGCTGTTCGAAAACGAGCTCGGCCGGCAAACCGTCGACATCGCTCGCGCCGCGATTCGGCTGCTCAACCGCGTCGGGATCCAGCCGGTGGTCCTCGCCGAGGAACGCTGCTGCGGTCACGATCTGCTGTGGAACGGCGAGCCGGAGGCGTTCCAGGCGCTGGCGGAGGGCAACGCCGCCGCCTTCGAAGCTCGCGGCGTGAAGCACCTGCTCACGACCTGCGCCGAGTGCTGCAGTACCTGGCGCCTCGACTATCCCGAGGCGGTGCCCGGCTATCAACCGAAGGTCGAGCATCTGGCGGAGTTTCTCGCCGGCCGGATCGAAGCCGGTGAGTTGGCGGCGTCTGGCGACGCAGCCGGCGCGATGACCTTCCAGGATCCCTGCCGGCTAGGCCGCCATCTCGGCGTGACCGAAGCTCCGCGAAAGGTGCTGGAGACCCTGAGCCAGGGTAACGGCGGCCTGCGCGAGATGGCTCGAACGGGCGGCGACGCCCAGTGCTGTGGTACTTCGGGCTTCGTCCACTGCGATGCCAACTCGCGCCGGCTGCAGTCGGAGCGGCTCGAAAGCGCGGCGGCGACCGGTGCCGAGACCCTGGTCACCGCCTGCCCTAAATGCCTCATTCATTTCAACTGCACTCAGTGCGAGGACCGGCGAACCCAGCGGCAACCGGTAGGTGTCCGGGTCGAAGATCTGACGATCCTCGCTGCCGAGGTGCTCTTTCCCCCGGTTCCATCCGAAAAAAGTCCGACGCAGCCAACAGGAGACGCTTGATGAGCGACGAGATCCTTCGAATCGGTGTGTTCGTTTGCGAGTGCGGTCACAACATCGCGGCGACCGTGGATACGGAAGAGGTGGCGCGGTTCGCCGAGGAGCTGCCGAACGTCGTGGCCGTGGTGCAAAACCGCTACACCTGCGCCGATCCCGGTCAGCAGGAGATTCAGTCGGCGATTGCCGAGCACAATCTCAACCGCGTCGTCATCGCCTCCTGCACGCCCAAGATCCACGAGCCCACGTTCCGCAACTGCGTCGCCGAGGCCGGCCTCAACCCCTATCTCATGGAGATGGCCAACATCCGCGAGCACTGCTCGTGGGTCCACATGAAAGACCGGGAGGGGGCCACCGTCAAGGCCAAGGATCTGGTGGCGAGCGCCGTCGGGCGCGCCGGCCGGCTGGTGGCGCAGGACGAGAAGACCTTCCCGGTCACCGACGCCGCTCTGGTCATCGGCGGCGGGGTGGCGGGCATCCAGTCGGCGCTGGAGCTGGCCGACGGCGGCCATCAGGTGTACTTGATCGAAAGGGGCCCCTCCATCGGTGGGATCATGTCGGCACTCGACAAGACCTTCCCGACCATGGACTGCTCTATATGAATTCTCGGCCCTAAAATGATGGATGCCGGTCGGCATCCCCGCATCGAGCTCCTGGTCAACTCCGAAGTCGAAGACGTCACCGGCTTCGTAGGCAACTATCGCGCCACCGTGCGCCGCCGCGCCCAGTATGTCGACGCCTCTGAGTGCACGTCGTGCGGCGACTGCGGCGACGTCTGCCCGGTGGTCGTGCCCGACGAGTATCAGCAAGGCCTGTCCTCGCGGCGGGCGATCTACCTGCCGTTTCCTCAGGCGGTGCCTTCGTCGTACTACCTAGATGCCGACAGTTGCCTCGGCTTCAATCCGATCGCCTGCGGCAAGTGCCTGGAAGTGTGCGACAAGAAGTGCATCGACTTCGACGTCCAGGACGAGCTGCTCGACTTCGAGGTCGGGACGGTCGTCGTGGCCACCGGCATGGAGCCGTACGACCCGCGGCCCTACGACGAGTACGGCTACGCCCGCTTCGACGATGTCGTCACGGCGATGGAGTTCGAGCGCCTGATCTGCGCCGGCGGACCCAGCGCCGGCGAGCTCGTGCGCCCTTCCGACGGCGAGGTGCCACGGCGGGTCGGCTTCATCCAGTGCGTCGGCTCTCGCTCGACGACGCGTGGTGTGCCTTACTGCTCCAACATCTGCTGCATGAACACCATCAAACAGACGCTGCAGATCGCCGAGCACTACCCCGAGAGCCAGCAGTCGGTCTTCTACATCGACATCCGCACCTTCGGAAAGGGCTTCGAGGACCTCTATCGACGGAGCCGCGAGGAGGGGGTCAACTACGTTCGCGGTCTGCCCGGAAGCGTCGAGCAGGATCCGGAGACCGGCGAGCTCGTCGTCCAGGTGGAGAACACCCTCGCCGGCCGGCGCGAGGAGCACCGGCTCGACATGCTGGTGCTCGCCACCGCCCTGGTGCCTCGCAAGCTCAACGGCGACGCCAACGGTCGACGGCACATCGACGAGGTGCTGAGTCTCTCTCACACCTCCGACGGCTTCGTCATGGAGGCTCATCCCAAGCTCAAGCCGGTCGACGCCCCGACTCGCGGTGTCTACTTCGCCGGCTGCGTGGAGGCGCCCAAAGACGTCAAGGACAGCGTCACCCAGGCGGGTGCCGCCGCCTCCCGCGCCGGCAACGTGCTCGCCGCCGGCCAGGTACGGATCGAGGCGATCACCGCCGAGCTCGTGGCCGACCTCTGCGCCCAATGCAAGATCTGCGCGGAGGTCTGCCCGTTCAACGCCATCGTCCAAGCCGACAAGAAGGCGAATGTCTATCCCGACTTCATCGAGGCGGCCTGCGCTGGATGTGGCACCTGCGCTGCCGAGTGCCCCTTCGACGCCATCACCATGCGCCACTTCGAGGATGCCCAGATCGAGGCTCAGATCGATGCCGTTCTGGCCACCGATCCGATGGAGAAGATCGTCGCCTTCGCCTGCAACTGGTGCTCCTATGCCGGCGGCGACAACGCCGGCACTTCGCGCTTGCAGTATCCGCCGGCGATCCGTCTGATCCGCACCATGTGCAGCGGCCGCGTCGATCAGCGATTCATCTGGCACGC
Source organism: Thermoanaerobaculia bacterium (assembly GCA_945787575.1). GTDB lineage: Bacteria > Acidobacteriota > Thermoanaerobaculia > Multivoradales > JAHEKO01 > CALZKB01. Next base: position 24,321 of record CALZKB010000159.1, read on the forward strand.
CTTCGAGCAGGGAGCGCCGATGGTCCTCGTCTCCGGCTGCCACTTCTCCGATTGCCACTACATCGATGCGGTCACCTGGACGCAGCGCCGGGTCGAGAAGGTCTGGACCAAGATGGAGAAGCTGGGAATCCGGCCCGAGAGGCTGCAGCTCGAGTGGATCAGCGCCGCCGAAGGCCAGAAGTTCGCCCGCGTCATGCGTGAGCTCGACGAGATGCTGCGCACAGTCACCGCAGAGGAGGTCGCCGACACGATGCGCATCTTGGAGCCGAAGAAGCTCAGTCAACCCAAAGTCGTAGCTGCAGGGCCGAAGGCCGTCACCGCCGCTGTGCCTGCCTGAGGATGAGATCGTGAGCCCGGAAGCCACCTTCTACTGCCTGCGGTGTGCGAGCAGGTTCCCGATGATCTCCGACCCCAAGCAGGTGGTCGAGAGAACCTGCCCCAAGTGCGCCAGCAACAGCGTTCGTCTCGAGACCCCAGCTGCCGCCGCCAGCTACGAAGCCAACAAGCGAGAAGCCAAGGGAGGATGACAGCGATGCCGGGAGTCGTGACCGACGCATGGGCCCAACAAGTAATCGAGGAGCACCACGAGCTGCGAGCCAAGGTAGCGCGCCTGCGCGAGTTTTTGGATGGACCGCGGCCCACGGCCGGCAATCCCGGAGCCCACAGCTGGGCGGCCGAGCTCTCGAGCCAGCTATCGACGCTGCACGACGAGCTGTTCCGGCACTTCCGGCTCGAGGACGAGAGCGACATGGTGGAGGACATCTCCTCAGCCCACCCGCGGGCGGCGGCCGAGATCAACCGGATCGTCGACGAGCATCCGAGGATGCTCGAAGAGGCGCGAGAGCTGGTCGGCCTGGCGCTCGCCTACTCGGCCGCGGAAGCTGCGTCCGAACTGCCGTTACGGCGGCGAGTCGGCGCCCTTCTCGACTGGCTCGAGAAGCACGAAAGCGAAGAGACCGATCTGATCCAGCGCGTCGAGTACCGGGACACGGGCGCCGCCGACTGAGCCCTCGGGTCCGCTTCCGGCCCACCCTTCCAAACCGCCTCGAAGAGGGCCCTCTTCGGCACCCGCCAAGCCGAGCCGTCGGCAGTCTGAGATCGCGGCCTCGTGCCCCTCACTCGCGAGAGGAGGGAGCCCGGCGTTGCTACCCGTTCGGGTATTGCATCCCACGTGCGGCATTCAGTCCACTTGCAGGGTCAAGCGCCAGCAATTAGTACGTCCCAGAAGCTAGTGCGTCCCGGAAGGCAGGTCAGTATGCAACAACCGCTCTCGAAGCTCCCGATCGCCGTATACGACGACCTCGAAGCCAGGGGCTGTCGCCCCGAGAGCGTCGCGACGATCGTCGGCGAACGGCTCCTGCCCGAAGGGCTCTTGAACCGGCTCCACACTCTCTATCCGCACTCTTCCGCGCTGCGGCTCCAGGTGGCCCCGCTCTTCACTGGCAAGGAGAACTTCTCCGGTCTCGGAGGCTTCCGCGAGGTGTGCTCGATTCTCCGGGACAACGGCGTCGACATCGGCTTCCAGAACGAGCGCGAGCTCTTTATCGACGTCTATCGCTTTCTCGCCACCCGGCACACTCTCAACAGCATCGACTGGACCGACTTTGCGGCCGATCCGATGTTTCAGCTGGTCTTTCCGCAGCCGAACATGATCCGCAAGGAGGTCGTCGAGGCATATTCGAGGGCGACCACCAGGAAAGAGAAAGAGCGCATCGCGGCGGACTACATGCGCGAGACGAATCCGCATGACGGACACCAGCAGCTCAACAAGCCGTGGTTCATCACCGAGGCGGGCAATCTGGAGCTGCTTCACGGCAGTCAGCACAAGTATCCACAGTGCCAGCTCATCTTCGACAAGCAGACGCAGCACTGCTTCTCGTTCTGCACTTACTGCTTCCGCCACGCGCAGGTTCGCGGAGACGAAGACATGTTCGTGCAGGAGGACGTCGAGATGGTGCACGACTACCTGCGCTCCCACAAGGAGGTCAACGATCTGCTCATCACCGGCGGCGACGCCGGCTTCTTGAGCGCAGGGAGGTTCGAACGCTACATCACGCCGCTCATCGAGGATCCGACGCTCTTCCACGTCAAGACCGTCAGGCTCGGCAGCCGGGCGCTGACCTATCAGCCCGAGGTCATCCTCAGCCCCAAGTACGAGCCGATGCTCGAGCTCTTCGATCGTCTCTATGACCACGGCATCCAAGTGGCGTGGATGGCCCACTTCTCGACTCCTCGGGAAGTCCTCAACCCGTTGACGATCGCGGCGATCCGTCGCCTGCAAGCACACCATGCGGTGCTGCGTAGCCAGAGCCCGATGATGAAGCACATCAGCTTGTTCCCGGACGACGAAGGCGATATCGACATCGATGCCTCGGCGCAGAACTGGATCGATCTCGCCAACATCTTGGGCATGCTGAACATCGGTTTCCACTCGATCTACTGCGCCCGCCCGACCGGAGAGCACCACTACTTCACAGCCCCGCTCGCCGACATTCACAAGGTGTACGACAAGATCTACCGCTCTCTGCCCTCCATCAACCGCCCGTCTCGGCACGTCTCGATGACCACCTCGGCAGGCAAGATCTCGATCTTGGGGACGGCGCAGGTCGACGGCGAGACGCTCTTCGCCCTCAAGTTCTCCGAAGGTCGCAACATGGAGTGGCTGGACCAGGTCTTTTTGGCCAAGTACGACGAGCACACCAACAACGTCGCACTGCTCGAACCGTACGACACGGAGGAGTTCTTCTTCGAGGCCGAGCTGCGGGAGATCGAAGCGGAGCTCTCCGCGGCCCTGGCTCAACTGGTGGGCTGATGATCGACAAGCGAGTCGGCTCTCCAGCCGAAGCGGTGGCCCCGATTCACGAGGGAGCGGTGGTGATGATCGGCGGCTTCGGCGAGGCGGGAAGCCCGATCGAGCTGATCCACGCGCTGATCGATCAGGGCACCAAGAACCTGACGGCGATCAACAACAACACGGGCAACGGAGAGGTCGGCCTGGCGGCGCTGATCGGCAACGGACAGGTGAGCAAGATGATCTGCTCCTATCCCCGTTCGAGCCGTTCCAGGCTGTTTCCCGAGCTCTACCGGGCTGGCCGGATCGAGCTGGAGCTGGTTCCCCAGGGGACTCTCGCCGAGCGCATCCGCGCCGGCGGCGCCGGAATTCCCGCCTTCTACACCCCGGCCGCGGTGGGAACTCCGCTCGCCGGAGGCAAGCAGACTCGTGAGTTCGACGGCCACCCGTACCTTCTGGAGCGCTGGTTGAAGGCGGATTTCGCTCTGGTGCGATGCGACACCGCAGATCGTGTGGGCAATCTCACCTACAACAAGACGGCGAGGAACTTCGGGCCGCTGATGTGCATGGCGGCCGAGACGACGATCGTCCAGGCGCGGCGTGTCGTCGAGCCTGGAGAGATCGATCCGGAGCACGTGGTGACGCCCGGCGTCTTCGTCGACCGCGTCGTCGAGGTCTCGGAGCCACTCCACGAGTCACGGCTCATCGCGGAAGGACGGCGCTACCCATGAGTGAGGAGGTCCGTTCGGCGACCGGCTGGAGCCGTTCCCAGATGGCCGCCCGGGCGGCGCAGGACATACCCGACGGCTCCTACGTGAACCTCGGCATCGGGCTGCCGGAGCTGGTGGCGCAGTTCGTCCCCGAGGGTCGCGAGTTCATCTATCACACCGAGAACGGTCTTCTGGGGATGGGGCCGCCGCCGCCGTCGGGCTCCGAGGACCCGGAGTTGATCAACGCCGGCAAGAAGCCGGTCACTACCCTGCCCGGCGCCTCGTTCTTCCACCACGCCGACAGCTTCGCGATGAT
>CALZKB010000160.1 GCA_945787575.1 Thermoanaerobaculia bacterium
ACACCACCGGCCTCGTCTTCCCGAACAGCGGAACGGTGCAGGGCGACGTCGACGTCAGCGCGGCCGGCGTCGGCACCCTCGGGATCACGATGGGCAACGTGCTCAACACCTTCCAGCTCGACGTCGCGCTGCAGGCCGCCGAGTCCGACGGCTTGATCAACATTCTCTCGGCGCCGAAGATCACGACCCTCAACAACGAGCCCGCGTCGATCCAGAGCGGTTTGCAGATCCCGATTCAGACGCTCTCCAACAACACGGTGAGCGTGCAGTTCGTCAACGCCACCCTGCAGTTGAACGTGACGCCCCACGTCACCGCCGAGGGCACGGTGCTGATGGACATCGACATTCAGAAGAAAGAGCCGCTGCTCGCCTTCGCCGTCCAGGGTGCCGCCAACGCGCCGATCTCGACCAAGGATGCGAAGACCCGAGTTTTGGTTCGCGATGGCGGTACGACCGTGATCGGCGGCATCTACGAGGTGACGTCGGACGAAGGCCAGGATCGAGTGCCCGGCCTCTCGCGAATACCGCTGTTGAGAAACCTGTTCAGGAACAACCGGCAGAGTGAAGAGAACGAGGAGCTCCTCATCTTCATCACGCCCCGCGTCGTCAAACTGTAGGTGGTTCAGGAGGCTCTCATGACTCGCGTAGCAAAGACGCTTCTGGCGCTCGCTCTTGTCCTAGCCTTGTCGGCGTGCGACAGCCGGACCGAGAAGGCGGACGGCGGTGGAGTCCTGCTGACCATCGAGGACTTCGACGGTCTGCCGATCGTCGTCAGTGTCAACACCACGGGGCTCTTGGTTCAAGTCGAAGAGCTGACGATCGCGAACATCGCGAAAGACCCGGCCGGCGCCACCAGCGCCCTGATGAACGTAGAGATCCACTCCTACGAAGTGACCTACACCCGCGCCGATCGGGGCACGCGGATTCCGACCCCCTTCGTTCGCGGCATCTTCGGAGTCGCCCCGGTCAACGGCACCTACCTACTCGAGAACGCTCCGGTCATGAGCCTCGATCAACTCGATAACCCTCCGCTCTCGGATCTACGCTTCGAGAACGGCGGTGTCGACACCGAGACGGGTGAAACCCGCATCGTGTTGAACCTCCGGCTGCGCTTCTTCGGGCGGACGCTGTCGGGTGACGAGGTCGAGACCGCCCCGGCGACCTTTACGATCGATTTCATTCCCTGATTGGAGCTGGAGAAGACCATGAGCCGTCTCAAGAATGCTTACCGTCTGCTCGCCCTCGCAGGGGTGCTGACCGCCATCGCGTGGGGCTGTTCCACGGATTCGCCGACCGCGCCGCGTCAGACACCGGCGCCGCCGCCGACCGGCGCGCCGACGTCGCTGCGGGTGACGATTTCCGCCAATCCCCCGGCCATCGTCGTCGACGACGAGCTCAATAGCGGCAACGAGAGCTCGACGATCAAGGTCAGAGTGGTCGACCGCACGACCGGAAACCCGCTGCCGGACGGCACCCTGGTCGAGGTCAGCACCTCGCAGGGGTCTTTCAGCCTGAGCGCCTTCGTCCAGAGTGTGGGTGTGGCGCTAGCCAATGGCGAAGCGTTCTTGACTCTCTTCGGAGGCGGACCGCCAACGCCCCTCGGGGTGGCAACCGTGGGCGCGAACCTGCGCGGAACCCGGGCCACCGTCCAGGTACCGATCGACATCCTCGTCGCGGACTTCTTCACCAACAACCCCGAGGACAACTTCTCGGTCCGCTTCCACGACGACTCCCGCGGGAATCCCACGAGGTTCCGTTGGGACTTCGGGGACGGCACCGGGAACTCGCTCCAGAATCCGATTCACATATTCGAAGGTCCCGGCACCTACGTCGTGCAGTTCACCGTCTCGAAGACCGTGGCGGGCGTCGAGTTCTCCGATCGGACGACCATGAACATCACCATCAGTGAGCCGCCGGTCGAGGAGCCTCCTCCTTAGGCGCCACGGGCTGCTCCGAAAGCAGCGAGCCCCAGTCGTCCGGTGGCGGCCTTCCTAGACGGGAAGCCGCCACCGTCCGTATACTGAAGACGTGATGAAGCGGATCGCCCTTCTCCTCGTTTGCGCGCTCGTTCCCTGGGTGCCGGGCTGCGACCGGCCGACTCCGGTGGCGCCCGAGGGCTCGACCCTGACGGTGACCGCCAACCCGGCGAGGATCGAGATCGCGGGCAGCTCCGCGATCACCGTCCTCGCCCGCAAGCTCGACGGAACGCCGGTCAACGAGGGGACCGAGATCACGCTTTCGACCAACCTCGGCACGATCGAGGATCTGGTGCGCACCAACGCCGGCGGGATCGCGAAGGCGACCCTCACCGGGGACGGACGCATCGGCACGGCGACCGTCCAGGCGTTCTCGGGAGCGGCCGGCGAGGCGATGATCGACGTTCAGATCGGCGCCCTGGCGGCGTTCATGGAGCTGACCGCCCAGCCGAGCGTCATTCCGCGAGAGGGCGGCACGTCGACGATCACGGCGACCGCCATCGACAGCGAAGGCTCGCCGATCACCGGCGCCAACATCACCTTCTCGAGCGAGATCGGCCAGCTCGAGTCGGGCGGCCAGGTGGTGCAGGCAGACTCGAACGGCCAGGCGAGCGACGTGGTGACGGTCGAGCGCAGCGACCTCGCCAGTCTGATCGACTCGTTCTTCCTCGTCACCGCCACGACGAGCGGTGACGCGGGACCGATCGAGGAATCCATCGAGATCGACGTGGGTGGCACGCCGGTCAGCATGTCGTTCCAGGCGACGCCGACGACAATTGCTCAGACCGGCGGCTCAATCGGGCTCTTCGCCCTGGTCCGGGACGGCCTGGGCGATCCTCTGCCGGGAGTGTTCGTCAACTTCCTCACCGACATAGGGAGTCTCGATTCGGGCGGCAGCCAGATTCTGACCGACGCTATCGGCGAGGCCCGGGACACCTTGTCGGCGACCGAGAGCGATCTCACGGCGTTCGGCGGAACAACTTTCACGGTCCGGGCGCAGGCGGCAGGGATCGGCGGAAACGTCCTCGAGCAGACGTCGACCATTCGGATTCAGACAGGAGTGCCGAGGGCATCTTTCACGGTCGTCGAGGTCGAAGACGCCTGCGAGAGCTTCAACTTCACGAGCACCAGCACCGGCAACGCGCCACTGACGTGTGAATGGGATCTTGACGACGGCGACACCCGAACGACCAATTGTGGCGGCACCGAGTCGAAGACGTACGCCCAGACGGGCTCCAAGACGATCCAGCTGAGGGTGAAGAACGCGCTCGATCCGATCGGCGATCTGGCGACGCAGACGATCACAGTCCCGCATTCCAACGGGCCTGCCTGCCAATAGCGTACCCCTGTTATAGTCGTCGCGTCTGCGATCAGGTTGGACAGCGCCGATCTCGATCGGTTCCCTCGAACGCGGCGGGATAGCGTCTCGCCACGTCGATCGCTAGCTCCGAAAGCGTTTTCCATGGCCAACGAGGACTTCACGACAACCCAGATCGAGATGCTCAGCCGCCGCTGGCGCGAGGATCCGAGCCCGCACCTGTCGCTGCAGCTGGCCGACCTCTACCGCCAGAGCGGCCGGATCGGCGAGGCGCTGCCGATTCTCGAGGAGGGCCTCGAGAGCTATCCCGACAGCGTCTCCGTGCGCGTCGCCCTCGGGCGCTACCTGATGGAGTCCGGAGATCCCGAGGAGGCCGCCGAGGCGCTGCGCGAAGTAGTCGACTCCGACCCCGGTCATCTGGTGGCGAACAAGCTGCTGGTCAGGGCTCACCTCGCGCTCGGCGAGTTTCAGAGCGCGACCGATCGTCTCGATCTCTACGCCGTGCTCAACGACAGCGACCCGGAGCTCGAGAGCCTTCGCGCGGCGGTCTCGGGGCGTTCGAGACTGCCGCCCTTGGGAGCGTCGACGGCTGCGGGAGCCTCTCCCTTCGAGAGCTCGCCGCTGCCGCCGGCTTCCGATCTTCGCAGCCTCCCGCCACCGACGAACGGCCGCATGCTCGTAGGCGCTCTCGACCGCGAGCCGTTCACCGACGTGCTCGAGTCGATGGCCGTGAGCAGCGTGTTTACCGGCGTCTTCGCGGGGCTCGCGGAGCTCTTCGAAACGCCGAAGCGGATAGAGCGCATCGCGGCCGATGTGGTGGCCGACTTGGCCGTCGAGCCCGAGAGCGCTGTCGAGGCCAACGAGCCGGCCTTGGACTCGGTCATCGACGTCGAGGTCGGGCTCGACGAGGAGCCGACCGCGGCGGCGGACGCCGAGGAGGCCGAGCCGGTCGACGAGCTCGAGGGTCGTGAGCAAGAAGCCCCCCGAGCGGTCGATACCGGTGCGGCGGCGACCGCGACTCTGGGCGCTCTGTACCTTGCGCAAGGGCACTTCGATGAGGCCGAGGAGACGTTCCGTCAGGTTCTCGAGCGGGACCCGGATGACCTCGAGGCGTCGTCTGGGCTTGCCGAGATCGAGGCGCGACGGTCCGGCCACGAGGCAGAGCCGGACGTGGGCGAAGAAAAGGCGGCGTCACAGAAGGTAGCGGTCCTGCGAGAGTATCTCGCCAAGTTCCGGGCGGCCGCCCAGAGATTGGCTTGAATCCAACGGGAGGGATGGAGTGTTTCAAGAGCGTTTGAACGAGCTTCGCCAGCAGGTCCCCGGAGCTCTCGCCGTCTGTCTGGTGGCCAGCGATGGAATCGCCGTGGAGTCGGTCGGCGGCGACACCCTGGACCTCGAAGTGCTCGCGGCCGAGCTAGCCGCGATGGCGCGAGGGGTCTCGAGCGAGCAGCGCGGGCTCGGGATCGGCGATGCCGACCGGTTCGAGGTCGCGACCGAAGACTATGCCATTCTCTTGAGCCGGCTGCGGGCCGGTTACTACCTGATGATCGTCAGCGACTCGTCGGGGCAGCCAGGTCGAGCGCGATTCGAAGCGCGTCGCTCGGCGCTCGCCTTCGAAGACGAGCTCATCTGAGGTCTCTGCGCCCATGGATCGCAAACGACAAGAGCGCGGGTGACGAGGTGCTGACCTTCGACCAGATCAAGGAGCTGATAGAGCTCGTCGCCGACCACCGTCTCGAGGAGGTCTCGATCGAGCGCTCCGGCTTCAAGATCGAGATCGTCGGCCGCTCCGTGGCGGCGAGAGGCGTCGCCGCCGCCCCTTCCGGCGCGTTGACGGCTCCCACCGAGGAAGCCTCCGCTGCCGCGATCCCGCAAACGGCGGAGGCCGAGGTCGAGACACCGTCGGAGACCTTCGCCGAGGCCGCCGGTCGGGGTCTGCCCGACAGCGCCGCGATCGTGACCTCACCGATCGTCGGCACCTACTACTCGGCACCGAATCCCGACGCTCAGTCCTATGTGCGGGTCGGCGATCGAGTGGAGAAGGGCCAGGTTCTCTGCATTGTCGAGGCGATGAAGCTGATGAACGAGATCGAGTCCGAGGCGTCCGGCGTGATAGTCGAGATCTATCCGAAGAACGCCCAGCCGGTGGAGTTCGGCGAGCCGCTGTTCGCCATCGTGCGGGACTGACCTGACGTCGCCGCGGAGAGAGCGGCCACCTCATGTTCGAGAAAATCCTCATCGCCAACCGCGGCGAGATCGCGCTCCGGATCAACCAGGCGTGTCGAGAGCTCGGAATCGCGACGGTGGCGGTTCACAGCACCGCGGACACCGAGTCGCTTCACGTCACCTACGCCGACGAAGGCATCTGCATCGGGCCACCGCCGTCGAGCGAGAGCTACCTCAACATCACGGCGATCCTCGCGGCCGCGGAGATCACGGGCGCCGAGGCGGTCCATCCGGGCTATGGGTTTCTAGCCGAGAACGCCAGCTTCGCGGAGATGGTCCACGAATGCCATCTGGCGTGGATCGGCCCGAGGCCCGAGAGCATCCGACTGATGGGCGACAAGTCGAAGGCACGCCAGACGGCCGCCGCCGCCGGGGTGCCGGTCATCCCGGGCAGCTCCGAGCCGCTCCAAACCCCCGAGGAGGCCCGCCGGCTGGCCGCCGAGCTCGGTTTCCCGGTGATCCTCAAGGCGTCGGCCGGAGGGGGCGGGCGAGGGATGCGCATCGCGCGGCGCGAGGGCGAGATCGAGAGTCTGTTCGAGACCGCGAGTGAGGAGGCCGAGAGGGCGTTTGGAGACGGCGCGATCTACATGGAGAAGTACCTGGTCGAGCCGCGGCACATCGAGTTCCAGATCCTCGCTGATCGCTTCGGACGGGTCGTGCATCTCGGCGAGCGCGAGTGTTCGATCCAGCGCCGGCATCAGAAGCTGATCGAAGAGGCGCCGTCTCCCGCCCTCACCCCGGCTCTCAGGCGTGAGATCGGCGCGACGGCGGTGCAACTGGCGGAGAACGTCGGCTACGAGAACGCGGGAACCGTCGAGTTCCTGCTCGATCAGGATGGCAGCTTCTACTTCATGGAGATGAACACCCGCATCCAGGTCGAGCATCCCGTGACCGAGCTCGTCAGCGGCGTGGACCTCGTCAAGCAGCAGATCCGAATCGCGGCCGGCGAGCGGCTCGAGCTCGAGAACGACTTCGTTCCGCGCGGCCACGCGATCGAGTGCCGCATCAACGCCGAGCACCCGGAGAGCTTCCGGCCGTCGCCGGGGCGAGTGACGACCTTCCATCCGCCGGGCGGCCCCGGAATTCGGGTCGACACCCACGTCTACGAGCGCTACGTCGTGCCTCCCCACTACGATTCGTTGGTAGCCAAGATCATCGCCCACGGCGAGGATCGGGACGAGGCGATCGCCCGCATGCAGCGAGCGCTCGACTTCTTCGTGGTCGAGGGCGTCGAGACGACGATCCCTCTCCATCAGCGGATCGTCCGCGACACGGACTTTCGAGCCGGGCGGCTCTCGACGCGATTCATGGAACGGTTCTTGGCCGAAGACCGTGGCGACGAGCCTGCCGATTCCTAGGCTCTACGCGATCGCCGACGCGGAAGCCTCCTCCGTCGCGGTGCTGGGTGCTTTCGCCCGAAGGGATCTCGAAGGCGACGCCCGACCGCTGCCACGGGCCGCCAGCGGCGGTCGACGGTTGACCGAGCCGCGTGCGAGAATGCCGGGAATCTCGAAGATCCGATCCGCCCGGGCGTCGCAAGGAGGGAGAGAATGAGTTCGCGAGAGGAGTTTGGCAGCCGCTGGGGCCTCGTGCTCGCTACGCTGGGCATGGCGGTCGGCACGGGCAACATCTGGCGGTTTCCACGGATCGTCGCGAGCAACGGCGGCGGGAGCTTCCTCGTGGCCTGGGTCGTCTTCCTGCTGATCTGGTCGATCCCGTTGATGATGGCGGAGTTCGCGTTCGGAAAACGGACTCGCAAGGGGACGATAGGAGCGATCGGCCAGCTGGCCGGCGAGCGCCTCGCGTGGATGGGAGGGTGGGCGGCCCTGTGCGCCACCGCGATCGGCTTCTACTACTCGGTGGTGGCGGGCTGGTGCGTGCGCTACCTGTGGGCTTCGATCACTGGTGAGTTGAAGTCGACTCCTTCGGACGTACTCTGGGAGAGCTTCACGAGCTCCTATCAGCCGGTCTTGACCCACCTGATCGTGATCTCGGCTTGCGTCGGGGTCGTCTGGTTCGGGGTCAAGGGCATCGAGCGGGTCGCCAAGGTCCTGATTCCGACCCTCTTCTTCCTCGTCGTGGTCCTGGCGATCCGGGCGGTGACTCTGCCCGGTGCCGAGCGCGGCCTGGCCTTCCTGTTCCAGCCGGAGTGGAGCGCGCTCGCCGACTACAAGATCTGGCTCGAGGCGCTGACCCAGAACGCCTGGGACACCGGCGCCGGCTGGGGACTCATCCTCACCTACGCCGTCTACATGAAGTCTCGCGAGGACGTGCCGCTCAACGCCTGCTTGATCGGCTTCGGCAACAACTCGGTCTCGCTACTCTCCGGAATCATGGTGCTGTGCACCGTCTTCGCCATCAACCCTGCTGCGCAGCAGGAGATCGTCGGAGCCGGCAACGAGGGGTTGACCTTTATCTGGATGCCTCAACTCTTCGCCGCGATGCCGGGTGGCTCGGTCTTCATGGTCCTGTTCTTTCTCGCCCTCACCTTCGCCGCGGTCACGAGCATGATCTCGATGCTGGAGCTCGCCGCTCGCAACCTGATGGACCGAGGGATGACCCGTCGCAAGGCGGTGGCCGCCATCGGGGGGGCGGTGGCGATCTTCGGCATCCCGTCGGCGTTGTCGCTCGATGTCTTCAGGAACCAGGACTGGGTGTGGGGCGTGGGCCTCATGCTCTCGGGCCTGTTCTTCGCGCTCGCGGCGCGGTGGTTCGGGCTCGAGAAGCTCCGCACCGAAGAGCTCAACGGGGAGGGGAGCGACCTCCATGTCGGTCGCGCGTGGAATTTCATTCTCGGGGTTCTCGTTCCGATCGAGGCGATCATCCTGATGGTCTGGTGGCTCTACTCGGCCGCCCAGGACAATCCCGATTGGCTCGCGATCCTCAGCCCCTATAGCGTCGGCACGGTCCTCGTTCAGTGGGCGATCGGGCTGACGGCGCTCATTCTCTACAACCGTTGGCGCCTCGCGCGCCGGGAGGCTCAACGATGAGTGGCGCCGCGGTAGCCATGATGGTCGCCGTCTGCGGCTTCGTCTGGGGCGGCTTCTTCTACCTTCTGACCCGCGCGATCCGAAGCGAGAAACGCAAGCCCTGACTGCGCTGCGTATCTTCCTGACCGGCTTCATGGGTGCCGGCAAGAGCACCGTGGGTCGCGCGCTCGCCGAGAGATCGGGGGTGGTGTTTCATGACCTGGACTCCCGGATAGAAGCCGTCGCCGGACGTTCGATCGCCGCGATCTTCGCCGACGAAGGCGAGAGCACGTTTCGCAAACGAGAGGCGGACGTCTTGAGGGAGCTCGGCGCCGATCGAGAGTTCGTGATGGCCACCGGGGGCGGTCTTCCGGTCGATCCGGCAAACCGCGTCTGGATCCGCCGGCGCGGCTTCGTCATCTGGCTCGATACCCCCTTCGAGCTGGCCATGGAGCGCATCGAGGGCGACGAACGGCGACCGCTCCTCGGGCCGATCGAGGAGGCGCGTCGGCTCTTCGAGAGGCGCCGGCCGGCGTACGAAGAGTGCGACCTGCGCCTTCCGGTCGAAGCCGGAACGACGGTGGACGAAGTCGTCGACCGCGTCCTCGAGGCCCTCCGAAATCGGGATCTCGACTAGCCCGCGGCGGCGGCGGATCCGCAGGCCAGCCGAGATTCGCTCGACTGCTTGCTTCCGGGAGGCGCGGCGGCTACGATTTTGAAGGCTCAAAAAAGGGGTGACCGACCGCGGCCGCCGAAGCCGC
>CALZKB010000161.1 GCA_945787575.1 Thermoanaerobaculia bacterium
CGAACAGGTTACTTCCTGTTCGGAGGAGGAGCCCTCTAGATGATTCTCAGTACCCAAGCCTCGCAACCGGAGCATCCGATCTGGTCGACTACCGCGATCTCGCTCGGCGCTCGTGAGCGCGCCGGCTTGTCAACCTCGATTCTCTGCTCGTGCGTCTGATTGTCGGGCATGTCGATGCCTCGCTGGCTTCCGGGCTAGCAGCTAGGGAATAGTCGGCGGATCATCGCCGCCCGCAGCTGGCCGGTAGCGGGCTTCGACGCCCTGGTTGCCGCTGCCGTCCATTACCTCGCCGTGGCAGGCGAGAAAACACCGGCGTTCCCGCGTGCCGGTGTTGATCCACCACTCGGGACGCGCGCGGCCGCCGATCGGTGTGATGTCGGGGGAGAAGTTGACCAGGTGAGTCTTGGCGGTTGCCGGCGGTGAGGTAAATAGGACTCCGTCGACGTTGTACTGGGTGTTGTCCGCGGTGCGATTCGAGTGGACGTTGAAGTGGCAGTTCTTGCAGGTCGCGCGGGTCTGATCGATACGGTCGACCAGGTGAACCTCGTGCAAGTTGTCCCGGCTGTTGATGTTGTTGTCGTAGAAATTCGTGCGTGCCGGTGGGTTGTCGTCGTCTCGTCGCGCTTCGACCAGCCGCACCGGATCGTGGCACAGGAAGCAGAGCTCGAAGTTGTTGCGGTTGTAGCTGTTCGGTCCCTGGCTCGCCAGATACGTTGCGCGATAGGCGCCGCGCCGGATGGCGGCGTTGGTCGAGCCGTGGGGTCCCTTGGGGGAGGCCGGTGAGTTCGATGCGGGCCCGAATGCATTGGCGGTGGCCTGATTGTTGTGACAGTCGGTGCAGAGGATGGTCGAGGCGGTGGACAGGCCGCCGAGGAGCTGGGCGGCGAGGTTGGCCGACTGGTTCTGCCCCTGCCCCAGCACCGGATGATAGGCGCTGTTCGTGGTCTGGAAATCCAGGCGCTTGTTGGAAGTTTCTGGGCGCGAGCTGTTGAAAGTGTCGCCGTGGCACTTGAAGCACACTTCCCACTCGGTTACGTCGCGGTCGTTGCCGGTGCCGGGGCCCACCGGGGCGCCGGCGGCGTCGACGCCGGTGGCGCCGGCGTGCTTGTTGTCGGGCCGCGCGCGGTGGGGGTTGTGGCAATCGACGCACTCGACCGAGCGTCCGGCGGTCTGCTCCGGATCCGAGATCGGATGATGGAAGATCTCGGCGCCGTTCGTGCCCTTCAGGAACTCGCCGCGAATGTCGGTACCGGCCGGCGAGCCGTCGTGGCAGGTGAGACACAGGTCCTCAGCGTCGGCCGGGTCGGTGCCGTCGTCGGCGATGTCGTAGCGCTCCACCCAGAGCTTGGGGTAATCCTGTGCCGGCGTGGCGTCATCCGGCCAGCCGTGGGGCCAGTGACAGTTGACGCAGCTGCCGCGTTTGTCGGCCGTGTGAGCCGGGAAGCTCGAGCCGTACTCTCCTCCCGGCCAAAGCACACCGGTTGCCGGGTCGAAGTGGGAGCCGTTGTTTCTGTCGGCGAGCGTGTGGCACTCGAAGCAGACCTCGGTGATCGCCGCGCGCAGGATATATCCGTCGTCGGTGCCCGAGGTCGCGGGATTGCCTCCGGGAAAGAAGTGCGGCGCATGACACGTCATGCAGCGAACGTTGGCCCCGGCATCGAGAGGCAGACCGGGTGGGGATTGGAAGGTCGGGTTGGCGGGTATAGGCACGCCAACCGGATGCGAGCCCTGATCCGAAGAGGTCACGTCGCGCACACTGTGGCAGGTCGTGCACATCTGGTTGGTGTCGTTCGAGACCCTCTGGTAGTGACGGCCGACGCCGGTTGCGATCCAGCCGGAGCCGGCGCCGGTAAAGGGTGGCGCATTGGCGTCGAACGGTTGTTTGTCTTGCCAGTGCTGGTTGTGGCAGACCGTGCACACCACCTTCTCGGCACTGCGTTGGAAGCGGTTTGCCATGTCGGCTTCGAACGCGACGCCCGGGTCGGGCGCCCGAAGGTCGGTCCTCACCCACAGCGTCCAGGTGTCTCCGGGGAAAAAACTAGGCGACGTCGACGCGTCGATGAAATCGAGGGTCAGGCCCGAGTCCAGCGCCACCGGCGCCCCCGTCGGCCCCGAAGTGCCGGAGCCGCTGCCGCCCTCCGAATCGGTCCAGCTGAACGCCGCGACACCCGCGTCGCCGCCTCCGGGAGGGCCTGTGAGAGTGATCGTGTAGTTGCGCTCGATCCGGCCGGTGAAGGCCCCTGCCGAGCGGATCAGGCCCGGTGAGGTGTTAGTGCCGGCGGCCTCGACGTGCCCCGAAGGACCGGAGTCCCACCGATGAGAGGTACCGCTGAGCCCCGGGAAGGCCTGATCCGTGTCGGCGAGAGGTCGGTTGGCGGCCTGGCCAGTCACGTTGTGGCACGACTGGCACAGCAGGGGGACCGTCTGCGCCTTGATGATCGAGATGCCGTCGGCGTGATGCGGCGTATGGCAGGCCAGGCACGGCGCGTCGGGGAGCAACACGTCGGAGTGCGGCGGATCGACGAACTGGGCCGAGATCTCCGGGGCCGCCGCGGCGAAGACGATGAGCGCCAGGACGAGAGGCCGAGCACCTCCAACCAGGTTTGCTGTTCTCTTCATCTGTCTGGTTCTTCCATCGGATCAGGGCTTGAGTGTGGGGTCAACGATCACCGAGAGCTTCGCCCCCTCAAGAACGGAAAACTGGTCCTCGAGGCGTACCGATTCGCCAGCCATCAGAGTCATGTCGCCGGTGCCTTCGAGGACGAGACCTGGGCCCACCGAGAGCAGTTGGCAGGCTGCGAACTGCCGAGTGTCTGCCACGGTCTCGTTGGACACCTGGAGAACGGCGACGCTCACGCGGCTGTCGACATCGTTGCAATCGTTGGAAGCACAGACTCCATCCGCATCACCATCGAGCGTGGCGTCGTCGCCCGCACAGAGGTCACAGGCGTCGGGTACGCCGTCGCCATCCGTGTCCAAGGTGTCGTCGAATCCGGGGCACAGGTCACAAGCGTCAGGCACGCCGTCACCGTCGGTGTCGGCGCCCGTACAGATTTCACAGCCGTCAGGGACGCCGTCGCCGTCGGCGTCCAAGGTGTCGTCGAACCCGGGGCACACGTCACAGGCGTCGGGCACGCCGTCACGGTCGGCGTCGAGTGCGTCGTTGAAGCCGGGGCAACGGTCGCAGGCGTCGGGCGCGCCGTCGCCGTCGGCGTCGAAGGCGTCGTCGAATCCGGGGCACAGGTCGCAGCCGTCGGGGACGCCGTCACCGTCGGTTTCCACAGCGTCGTTCCATCCGGCGCAGATGTCACAACCGTCGGGTACTCCGTCGCCGTCGGTGTCGATCGCGTCGTCCGCCCCGGCGCAGATGTCGCAGGCGTCGGGCACGGCGTCAGCGTCAGCGTCCAGGGTGTCGTCGAACCCCGAACAGACGTCGATCGCGTCCGGCACCCCGTCGCCGTCGCCGTCCGGGCTGGGCGCTACGAGGACAGCGTCGAAGCCTTCGAGCGCGAAGGCTCCCATCAGGCCGGCAATGCGCACGGCCCCGCTGCCCGCCGCCGGCAGGGTGGCCGCGAGCTGAGCGCCGTCGAAGACCAGCAGCACGTCCGGGGTCTGGTCGCCGTCCGAATCTCCGAGCACCGCGGATCCGGCGAGGGGCGCGACGCCATTGGCGGAGAGGGAGCCGAGGTCGATAAGTCCAAGATCGTGGCCGGGCACCTCGAGGGTCGCCGACACTGTCGCGTGCATCAGCGGGTCGAAGATCTGCGGCTCGACCACGACTTCGGCCTGAACGAAGGCCTCCGGGTCGACGTAGGCGTCGAGACCGTACATCTCGATCCGGGCGGTGGTGTTCGCGGTCGACACCAGGCGCCCCGAAGGATCAATCAGCACGTCGGTGGGAGTGGCGAGCTGCCCCGGCCCGACCCCGACGTCGTTGACGTCACCGATCACCGCCACCGTAGCTCCCAAGCGGTCGATGACGTGGACCCAGCCTTCGAAGGCGTCGGAGACGAAAATCCGACCGAGAGCGTCTGCCCAAATGCCTTGCGGCATGTTGAAGCGGCCGCTGCCGGAACCTTTTGTTCCCAAGCAGGCGACGAAGGCGCCGGCGCGATCGAAGATCTGGATTCGGCCGTTCAACTGGTCGGTGACCAGCACCTCGTCGGCGAC
The DNA here is from genome assembly GCA_945787575.1 of Thermoanaerobaculia bacterium. Classification (GTDB taxonomy): domain Bacteria; phylum Acidobacteriota; class Thermoanaerobaculia; order Multivoradales; family JAHEKO01; genus CALZKB01. Next base: position 4,171 of record CALZKB010000161.1, read on the forward strand.
GGCGTCGATGTAGATCCCGGAGGGAAACTGAAACTGTCCGTCGCCCGTGCCGCGCCCGCCGAAGCCGAATCGCTTGACGCCGGCGGAATCGTATACCTCGACCCGGTTGGCGGTGCTGTCGACTACCCATACGTCGCCGTTCGCCGGGTCGACGGCGAGATCGCTCGGCAGGCCGAGCTCACCGTCGCCTTGCCCCAGGTCGAGAATCGCCTGCCAGTTCGGGGCGTAGGCCCGGACACGGCCGTCGACCCCGTCCCCGACGTAGATTCGGTCGCCGGCGGCCGTGACCGCGACACTCACCGGCTTGCCCAGGCCTTCGCCGACCGTCAGAATCCGGCCGTCGGCGGCGCGCACCACGACCTTGCCGCCCGTTGCGTCGGCGATGTAGATGCGCCCGAGATTGTCGACGGCAAGACGTGTCGGAGTCTGCAAAAAAGCGCGGTAGCCGCGCAGCCAGACCACCGCGGGTGCAGGTAGCGCCGAGGTTCCGCCGCTTGCACAGGCGGCTTCGACGGCCGTAGCGGTCGGCCCGAACGCGCCTAGCAACAAGAGCAAGCAGATCCGCAGCGACCGCAACGATCGCGCGCTCCTTGCGGTGATGCTCTGGCTCACTCGTATGCTCCAGGATAGGCGGAAACCGTCACGCCAGACGCCCTCGCGATTTCGGCGACGATCTTCCATTCTCCGTCGTCGCGAATCAGCTCGAGCGTTTTCTCAGCAACATTCGAGTAGAGGTCGTATCGAGAGGTCTGGTTGAGCGTGGCCCTTGCTCGCCCACCGCCAAGGTCTTCTACGGCCAGCGTATCGAGGCGAATCTCGATCCACTGGAGGCTCGACAGGCGGCTCCGCCTCAGCCTCTCCCCAGCGTCGCGGCTCATGACCTCGGCCGGGCTGGCACCCTTTGCGTATGGGCTGACGTAGCGGTCGATATCTTGACTCGCCCAGACCGAGGCCCAGTCCTCGACTGCGGCGCGGATGTCGTTTTCGAGGGTCGGCGGAATCTCGGCCCGCACGGTTGCGGTCGGTTGGAATCCGGCTGGCGCGGGCGCGGGCTCCGCCACGACTGACATCGCGGTCTGTAGGGCCTCTTTGCTTGCAGCCACCGTCGGCGGTTGATTGGTGGAGCCGTAACCGTTCGTCTGGTCGAAGAGACTCGTGCTCTCGGCGGCAAGCGGATCGTCCTGCTCCCACGAGGCCTCCTCCTCGAACGGATCCGGCGCCAGTCCAGGTAGGTCCGCAGGCCATGGTTCGGGCTCTGGCGCCCATCGGCGCGCCGTGAGGGTTCCGGGAAAGAAGCGTCGCGAGAGCTTGAGAGAAGCGGTCATGCCGTCGAGATCAATTCCATTCCGCTGACGCTGCCATCTCTCGGCGGAGCCGATGAGGCTCATCTTGCCCAGGTTCCAACGCGCCGCCAGACCGACACGGTCAAAGGTCTGGTCGGCGGCAAGGGTGTCGGAGATCTCGCGAGTGCTGGCATAGGACTCGAGGCTGAGAGCCGGAATCGGTCGCCAGCGGACCCCGAGCCTGCCATCGTCGACCTGCACTTCGCGCGTAGGAGTCTCGAAGTCGGTAACCATGTGGACCAGGTTGGCGGTGAGAGTCCAATGGGGGGCCGGGCTGTAGGACACGCCGTCCGCAAGTCTCAGAGATTCGAAGGCGAGCAGTCCCGACTTGCGGGAGCGAACCTCGTTGAACGAGACGAGCTTGAGTCGTCGCCCACTCTTGCGAAAGCGAATGCCGGCGAAGCGTTCCGTGCGATCGTCGAGTAGGGAGTTGGGAAGCCCCTGGCGCAGATCATCGCTGGAGCTCTGGTACCCGAAGAAAGGCATGATCCAGGTGTAATCAATTGAGAGGTTGAAGTCGTTTCGGTGGGAGGTGAACTCACTCATCGCGGGCGCCTCGACTCGATACTCGACAAAGGTCGGCTGACCGTCGGTGATCCGTCCGCCCGGTATCGGCAATATCTCGGCAAACTCTCCGATAAAGCGGAGTTCATACTCGACGTTTTCTTCGAAGATCGTGGTCTCGAGCTCGTCGGTGACGACGACAGTGCCTGGGATGACCGCGGGATGGTCGAGCCGGGAGGCCACGCCGAACCGGAGCAGGTGCCGTTCGCGCGTGATCAGCAGCTGGCCGTCGCCGCGGAGGCTGTCGCGACGTTCGTAGGTCGAGCCGAATCTGCCGAGGAGCCGTCCACCTTTCGGCAGGTTCTTCGTGTAGTTCAATTGGAGCCGGGCGTCGTCCTGGTCGGTGCCGCCCGCGGTCGTGCTCGAGCTAGCTCTGCCGATTCGGAGATCGGTCTCGAGGCTTTCCCAGAGCCGATGGTGGATCCATGCGCTCTTTCTTCGGCTGGTACTCGCGAGGCCTGAGAAGTTGTCCAGGTCCCGCAACTCGTAGCGCAGCCCGCTGGTCAGATTGTCGCTGTGGCGGAGCCTGAGTTCTTCGTCGATATGAAACGAGGATGACGGCAGAGCGCTCATCCTGTCGAAGTAGCGCACCGACGACCTCAGGGTCGCGAGTTTGGGTTCCAGGAGATCAACGGTGTGGTTGAGGCTGGCGGTCGTGGTTTCGTTGCTGAAGCTGTTTGCGACGCGGTCGTCGACTTCCTGGTACTGGAGGAAGGCATAGGCCTCGTTGCGGCCCCAGCGATTCTCGGCGCGGTAGCTAAACGTCCGAGTGCTCTGGTCGAGTCCACGGACCAGTTGCCCCAGGTCGGAGGTCGATTCCAACTTGGCATCCCTGTAGCTCAGTCGCGCGGGGAAAAACTTCGGTCCTACCTGCATCGTCAAACTGAAGTTCGAGGTCTCGAGCCGCCGGCTCCCCGCGTACTCGATCGGCGTCACGCTTTCGACCCGGCCGGCGAGGAAATTGAAGCCGTAGGACTTCAAAGGCATAACCGTCGCTCCGAGATCGAAACCGCGGAGTCGACCTTCGCCCGAGGCCGCAGGCTCGCTGGCGTTCGTCAAATGGCTTTGCAAAAGGCCCAGCGTCAGACCGAAATCGACGGTCAGGAACCTGCGACTGACAAACGTCGCTTTGTTGCGAAAGCCCAGCCTCTGCTCGTTTACCGTACGCTCGAAGAGGGGCCGCTCGCCTTCGAGCGAGGTTTGGCTCTGGTCTTGAAGGTCGAAGCCGATTTCGGTGAAACCGGTCCAGCTTCCGAGGCTGAAAGCCCGGGCGCCGGCGACTCGCGGAATCAGAACGGCCGAAACCAGCAGTATCCCGACTACTGCTCGCCTGCCGTCTCGGGCGCACCGAGCGTCGTGCAGCGGCTCAGTTGCTCGCATGGCATCGCACGCAGGTTGTAAAGGCGACTTCCCAGGCGATCCTGCCGTTGTGACAGGTAGCGCAAAACTCGCCCCGACGCAGAGCGGTCATGGTGATCGGATTGGCTCCGGCTTTCATTTCGAAGATCGCGGGATGGCAGGAGGCGCACTTGAAGCGGATGCGATGAAACCAGTGTGGAAAGGTGGCTGGTGGAATGTCCTTGCCGGCGAGCAGGAACAGTTCGTCCAACCCGGCCAGTTCGTCTGGCCCCAGCCCCGCAAGGGTTGTCGAGGCGACCTCGGCTTCCGCGGCCAGCTCGGCTTCAGTTAGCTCTCTGCGCTCGAAGTGAATGTCGCCCTTGACCGCGAAAGGAGCGGGCTCCTCGTCGCGAAACGACAGAATGAACGCGGCCAGCTGCCAGGCCTGATCGGGCTGGAGGAATTGACCGAACCCCGGCATAGGCGTACCCGGGAACCCGGTCATGACCACGCGATACATGTCGCGAATTCCGGAGCCGGATTTCGGTGGTCGGCCGGCTGCGAAGTTGTAGGGCAGGATCGGGTTGTCCCACTCGTCCTTCAAGGTTTCGGCCGAGGCACCGTCGGCTCGCCCGGTGTCACCGTGGCAGGCTTGACAACCGGCCTGTCGATAGAACGCTCGGCCCTGTTCTACCAGTTCGGCGGTAACCTCCGGGGTCTCCGGTATGGTAATGGGCTCTTGCGGCTCTTCCTTGGCGAACCGCTCGGAGAAGGTCTTGACGTAGTGCGTCAGCGCCCAGCGGTCTTCGGTGGGCAACGCCATCCAGGTCGGCATCGAAGTTCCCGGCACGCCCCTGGTGATGGTGCGGAAGATATCCGTGTCGGTAGGCAGAGAGCCGCCGATCGTCGAGCGAAACTTGTACTTGCCGGCGGTGAAGTCGCGCGGCTTGGGGTCCAGCCATGGCGCCATCCGGCCCTCGCCGTCGCCCGCCTCACCGTGACAAAGCGCGCAGTAACGCTGGTAGGCGTTCTCGCCACGCTCGAGAAGTTCGGCGGATGCCTCTCGAGGCTGTTCGAGTGCACGGACGATCTCGGCGTCGACGATCTCGTCACTCTTCGGCATCAGAGCCGGATGGCAGCGGGCACAGCTCAATTCGGGGTCATAGGAGACCCGGCCATGGCATTTACCGCAGCCTTCGCCTGCGAGGATGCGGTCCATGGGCTTTCGCAACGAGTTGGCTCCCGGGTGGCAGCTCGAGCAGGTCAACCAGAGCGTGTGCGAATCGTGGGGGAACGTGACGGTAAAGAACGGATCGGTCTCGGTAACGAGCTCGAGATCGAGATCCAGCACCGGCCGGTCGGGAAAATCGGCGGCCAGTGTGGCGAAGGTCTCGAGGCGGAAGGGCAGCTCGAAAGGGGCCGTCCGCGGCTCGGGCAGTGCCCGGGGCCTGACGAGACCGTCTTTGATCGCCTGGACCCAATCGACCCCACCGGAGTAGTCGGTGGGGAGTCGGGCGAGAACCTCTTGCCAGGTCGTGAGGGTCTCCAGCGGCGACTTGTCCGTAAGCTCGAGGCCTTCGATCGCGGCTTGGTCCAGCGGCACCACCGGCGGCGCCGTCCTCGGCCTGGCCTCGGCAATAGGCGTAGGGGTTCGGCGCGGCGCGGGCTCGTTCAGATTGGGTTCGCCAGGTTCGGGTGCCGCCTCTGGAGCCTCGGCTACGGGTTCCGGGAGACCGTCGAAGATCACGGAAAGAACTTTATGCCTGCTCGTTGCCGAGCAG
>CALZKB010000162.1 GCA_945787575.1 Thermoanaerobaculia bacterium
GTCGATGGGGCCGTCGAATCGATCGACGTCGACGCGACCGTGCTCATCTTCTTCAAAGCGCTCTCTTCGCAGCTGTCGATCGCCCTCGAGCGCGCTCAGATCGCGCAAATCGAGACCGACCGCAGCACCGAGCAGCTCGAAGCCGAGCTCGCGGAGCTACGTACCGCCGTCAAAGAGAGCAAGCTCCTCTACACCTCGGAGTCGATGACCGAGCTGGTCGCGGCGATCGATCGCGTCGGTCCAACCGAGGCGACCATCCTTCTCACTGGCGACAGCGGCACCGGCAAGGAGCTGATCGCGCGCAGGATCCACGAGATGAGCTCACGCCGGCGGCGCGGCCTGACCGTCGTCGACTGCGCGGCGATCGCTCCCACCCTGATCGACAGTGAGCTGTTCGGCCACGATCGCGGTGCTTACACCGGCGCACAGCGCCGCCGCTCCGGCCGGCTCGCCGAGGCTGACGGTGGGACGGTTCTCCTCGACGAGGTCGGCGAGCTGCCCTTGGAAGTGCAGAGCCGGCTTCTGCGGTTCGTCCAGGAGAAACAGATCACTCTCGTCGGCGAATCGAGGCCGCGGCCGGTAGACGTGCGCATCCTCGCCGCGACCAATCGGAACCTCGAGGACGAGGCTCGGGCTGGGAGGTTTCGCGAAGATCTGTTTCATCGGCTCAACGTCGTGCGGCTCGAGGTGCCACCCCTCAAGTTGCGGCCTGACGACACGCTCTTGCTTGCGGACCACTTCCTCAAGCAGTTCAGCGAACAGTACGGCAAGGTCGGGGCGCGGCTCTCCGAGGCCGCTCGCGAGGCGCTCACCCAATACGACTGGCCCGGGAACGTACGCGAGCTCCAGAATCGCATGTTGCAGGCCGTGATCCTGCTCGAGGACCGCGAGATCGACGCAGCGAGCCTGGGGCTTCCGGGCGACCCCTCACAGCTCACGACGCGGCGGCGCCCCCTCGATCGGGCCGATCGACCGGGCACTTCCGTGGACGACGCCCTCGAGCAGCTCCGGCGCTCCCTCCACGCCCAGATCGCAGCCGTCGTGGATCGCAGCCGAGCCGTACACCTCCCGCTCGGCAAGTGGCTCGCCGAAGACCTGCTGCTGGAGGCGGACCTGGCGGAAGGTGGAATCGCCAGGCGGGCGGCTCGGCGCGTCGGGCTCGCCGAGACGACTTACCGACGTCGTCTGAGCCAGGCAACGGAGCGCGAGAGGGCGGGCCTGGCGCCGCGACCCGAGGGGTGGATCACCGTACAAGAGGCGCTCGCTCGCCTGCTCCATGCCCCCGATCGCGACGGGCAGCCTCTCCTTCAGCTCGCGGAGCGAGCGCTTCTCGACGAGATCGTCGGCCAGCTCGATGACGACGAAGTCACCGGCGCCGCTCTGCTGGGAGTCACCCTGCCGACCTACCGTCGTCGTCTCGATCGCCTTCGACGAGAAGCTCGAAGCCTCTCGACGGTCTGAGCGTCGGGTAGCTGCTCGCGGCAGCTTGGGCGCCCGCGAGCCAATCCTGCGGCTCAGCGACTCCGAACGGGGCGGGGGGCCTTCGCCGGGGGTGACGCAACTCAGGGCCAACCCGGCGGATTGACAATCGCTGCGGCTCTTCGTGCGCTTTACTCGTGACCGGTGTCTTTCATCGGTGGCGGTGGACCGCAGGTCGCGGTCTCGCAGCCCCAGTCGTCGAGAATGTCCACATCGCGGGAGCCGAACCCGGAGCTGTCGGAGCCGGTCGATACCGAGATGATCGGCATCGCGGCGATCATCAGCGCTACGATCAGTCGAAACATGGTTCTCTCCTCTCGGGAATGTCGTTAGTGCCGCTGGGCGTCCTCGTTGGTCCGCGACGCGAAACCATCGAACTGACGGGAATCGGCGAACGGCGGCGGTGGACCGCAGGTCGCGGTCTCGCAACCCCAATCGTCGAGAATGTCCACATCGCGGGAGCCGAACCCGGAGCTGTCGGAGCCGGTCGATACCGAGATGATCGGCATGGCGGCAATCATCAGCGCTGCGATTAGTCGAAACATCGTCTCTCTCCTCTCGAACTGCTGGTTAGCGTCTCTCGACGTCGAGCGCAGGCGCCGACGCGAGTCCCTGAAACGCAAAGCCGCGACGACCGCGACTCAGAGGCCACCACAGGGCGGTTTGAACTCCGACGGGTGGGGAAACGCGCGACCTCTGAAGGCGGCGGGTACCGTTCCCGTCGCCGCGTGCGCTTGCACACATCGCGCTGCCTTCGCGGTGTCCACGGTTCCTACCAAAGACTACACGCATCGTCGAGCCCCCCGGCCCGTGTACATTGTCGACATGTGTAGCCCACATCCGCGGCAAGCGCAAGGGCGGCTCTCACAGCCTGTCGCGACTCCATGGAAGTGTCCTCACAGGGACGCGACAGGAATGCCCCCTCAGCCTCGGGTGCTTGCAGGGAGGCGCAAGGCGGAAGCGTGTAGGTCACGGTACCATTCGCCCAACCTCGGGCGGTGCGCTAGACTGGGTGGTCTGAGATCGGAGTCCACCGAGGTCATGTCCGAAAGAAGGGTCATGTCCGTATTGGGGTTTATGCGCTTGACCGTCCGCCAGCCGCGCGTCGTCGCTTGCGTCGCCGCTGCCATCCTGGTGACGGGCGCGAATCCCGGCCTGGCCGACCCGAACTACAGGTTCCACTTCCCGCTCACCGAGGACTCCTCGCTGGCCTCGAAGGTCTTTCACATCACGCAGGACGACCGAGGACTCATCTGGTTCGCTTACGGCAGGAACCTCGAGAGATACGACGGAATCCGCCTGCTTTCGGTCGAGACACCTCGAGGATCGGGATTGACGGCACTGACCGCCGACCGAGCCGGTAATCTCTGGCTCGGCACCACGCTTCACGGGCTTCAGATCTGGGACCCCTCGAGCCAGGCCATGCGCACGTGGCAGCCCGCTGGCAGGTCGAGCGCCCTCCCCTCGCACGTGACCGCTCTGGCGGTCGGCACCGACGGCGCTCTCTGGGTAGGATCCCCGGATGCCGGCCTCACCGTGATCGATGCCGACCGCGGCACGACCTACCACTATCCGCCGGGAGAGATCGACCCCGATGGGGCCGGGAGCCTTCCGATCGAATCCCTCATGACCGACGGTCGCGGCAACCTGTGGGTCGGTTCGACCGAGGGGCGGGTGTTTAGACTGGAGCCGGGCAGCCGGCAGATCTCACAAGTCGATCTCGAAGGCGATGCTCGCGTCGATGCGCTGGTCGGCGAGTCAGAGTGGATCTGGGCCGGCACGAGTCGTGGGAGCCTCGCCCGGATAGGGCGCGATTCGCTCGAAGCGGAGATCGTCGTCCGGGCCGCCAGCAAGCCCAACCTCTCCGACACCGGCCCGATACTTGCCCTCTCGGCTGACCCTCACGGTCGGCTCTGGGTCGGTACCGAGCGAGGACTCAAGCTCTTCTCTTCGGATGGACTCGGTCTGGTCCCCGTCAACATCAACCCGGACCGCGCCGGAGAACCGAGCTCGGATGCGGTCCACGCGCTCTACCTCGACCGCAGCGCGGTCATGTGGATCGCGGATGACGGGGGCGTCACGACGGCCACGACTCGCGCCAGCGCCTTCCAGCATTGGCGAATCGACCACCGCCGGACCAACCCTCCGGTCACCGCGGTGGCGGCCGACGACGACGGCTCGTTATGGGTCGGCACTTTCAGGGCCGGGCTCTTCAGGCGGTCGAAGGACGGCGCGGTCGAGCGCTTCGGTCGGCCGGACGCGATCCTGTCTCCGCCCGCGAACACCGATCTCGAAGACCCGAGTCGTTACGAGACCAGCGCCATGTCGTTGCTCATCGACCGCAATTCCGACCTGTGGATCGGAACCCTGCGCCGGGGTCTCGCGCGCCTCGATCGCGAGACGGGTGCCTTTACCAATTACCTGACCGATCCCGACGACCCGACGACGCTCAGCAATCCGACCGTGACAGTGATCGCGAACCGCCGCGACGGCACCCTCTGGGTCGGCACCTTCGCCGGAGGCTTGAACCTCTTTGATCCCCTGACGGGGACATTCTCCGCCCTACGTCACGATCCCGACGACGACACCAGCCTGAGCGAGGATCAAGTCCGCGCCGTCCTCGAAGATTCGAAGGGTCGTCTCTGGGTCGGTAGTCGCTCCCAGGGCCTCAGCGTCAGATTCCCCTACGAATCGGGCTTCCGTCGGTTCCGCAACGACCCGGACGACCCGACCTCCCTCGCCCACGACAGCATCGTGGCGATCTCGGAGGATAGCGAGGGACGGATCTGGCTCGGGACGTACCGCGGCCTCCACAGAGCGCTCATCGACGGGGATCGCATCTCCTTCGAGCGCTTCGGTCGCGAAGAGGGGCTCCTGGGGCGCAAGATCTTCTCGATCCTCGAGGACGGCGACGGGTTCCTTTGGCTGAGCAGCAGTCGAGGCATCTCGAAGTTCGATCCCGAAGAAAGGACTTTCGTCAACCTCGGCCTCGATCACGGCCTCCCTCCGCTCGGCTTCAACTTCGGCGCGTACGCGATGAGCGACGACGGTCGACTGCACTACGGAAGCAACTACGGGGTCACCTCTTTCGACCCTAAAGAGACCGTGTTGGCCCCTTACACACCGGAGATCATCCTCGCCGAGGTGACCAAAGCCGAGGTACCCACCGACTTCGAGCCCGGCGGTACGGTCACGCTGTCCCACACCGAGGGGTTCATCTCGTTCGAGTTCTCTCTGCTCGATTTCGTGGCGACCGATCAGAACCGGTACGAGCATTTCCTCGAAGGCTTCGACGACGACTGGGTCGACCTCGGGAACCACCAGCGGGCCACCTACTCCAACCTTCCCGCCGGCAGTTACACGTTCCGGGTTCGCGGCGCCAACAGCGAAGGAATCTGGTCGGCCGCGGAGGCCCGGCTCTCGGTCGAGGTCCTGCCACCGCCCTGGGCGAGCTGGTGGGCCTACTCGATCTACGCCGTGAGCGCGCTGGGACTCGTCCTCGCCTACGCTCGAGCTCAGTCGCGCAAACAGCGGCGGGAGACGATCTACACCCAGCGGCTCGAGCGCGAGGTTCACATCCGCACCCGCGAGCTCGCCGAACAGAACGAGAAGCTTCGTTACGCCAACGAGCTGCTCGAAGTGGCCAGCGTCACCGACTCGCTAACCGGCGTCAGGAACAGACGCTTCCTGTTGACGACGATCGATCAGGACATCGCCTTGGTCGATCGTGCCTTCGCCACTGACCGGGAAGGTCGCGAAAACGCCGCCTTTGTCTTCATTCTCTTCGATCTCGACGGATTCAAGGAGATCAACGACTCCTTCGGTCACTCGGCGGGCGACCTCGTTCTCTATCAAGTTCGCGACCTACTGACCCAGGCACGTCGAACCTCCGACACCCTCGTTCGCTGGGGGGGAGACGAATTCCTGATCGTCGCTCGCGAAGCGACTCGGGAGCACGTGGAGACACTCGTCGAGCGGATTCGGCAATCGGTCGCCGCACACCATTTCGACATCGGAGCTTCATCGCCGGTCAGGCTGACCTGCTCGCTCGGTTTTGCCTGCTATCCTTTCGTAGCGGACAATCCGAAGCTCTACTCCTGGGAAGAGGTCGTCGATATCGCCGATCGAGCGCTCTACGTCGCCAAACGGCACGGGCCGAACATGTGGGCCGGCATCTTCGGCACCGAACGCACCCAGGAGACTCCATCCGAGGACCTCCTGACCTTGATTCTGGAGCGCCCCGAGCTGCTCAGCGACGAAGGAAGCATCCGCCTCGTGACGTCGCATCGCGCACCGTACGAAGTGCGCTCGGAGCCTGAGAGCCAGCACGCCTGATGCGACCGCTGAGCGAAACCGACCGGGCTCCTCGACCTGAGCAGGCGGGAGTTCGTCCTCTTTGCGTCTTGTTGGCCTGCGCCGAGAGTCAACGCAGCACCGCACTGCCGATTCTCGAGGAGGCCGCCGACATCAGGGTCGTGATCGCGTCCGAAACGGAGGCCGTGTTGACCATGCTCGCCGGTGGGCGCTTCGACGTGCTCATCCTCGAGTCCCTCTCGGACCACGGTGACATTCACCAACTGTGCAGGAAGATCCGAGCGGTGAAAGAGCTGGAGAGGATCGCGATTCTGACGATCCTCGCGGAGAATCGGGTGGACGACATCGAGCGAGCCATCGCCGCTGGGGCAAGCGAGATCATCTGGGCTCCCGCTCAACACGCCATTCTCCTGCCTCGCCTTCGTCGGATCGCGCCCCGACCCGGAAGGCAGCAGGCGACCCCCGGTGCCCTCGACTCTCTTACCGACCTCCCCGGGCGCGATGAGTTCCGTCGCTTGTTGGCGTCGCGACTCGAAGAATCCCCGGCAGCCAACCCGGTGGCGGTGATCCTCCTGGACATCGATCGCTTCAAGAAGATCAACGACAGCCTGGAGCAATCGTTCGGCGACCGCGTCCTCAAGGAGTTTGCCAGCCGCCTGCGCCTCGCCCTCGGGGGCCCATCCTCGGGCAGAGCGCTCGCCCGGTACGGGGGAGACGAGTTTGCTGTCATGCTCGGAGACCTCGAGCGCGTTGGCGACGTCGCTCAGGCCGCACGCCACATCCTGCGCACCCTCTCCCAACCCCTCGCCGTTCAGGACCGAGAGATCTTCATCACCGCGAGCGTGGGCGCCGCGGTCGCGCCCGCGGACGGCAACACGGCCGAACTCCTTCTGCGCAACGCCGAGACTGCGATGTACTCCGCCAAGAGGGCTGGTCGCGACACGTTCCGCTTCTACACCGATCCGATGAGCGCATCCGTAGTCCGGAAATTCGACCTGGAGAACAACCTGCGGAGGGCGCTCGAGCGCGACGAGCTGGAGCTCGTCTATCAGCCGATCATCCATGCGAAGAGGCAGAGCCTCGTCGGCGTCGAGGCGCTCTTGCGATGGAGCCGGCACGGCGGCGAGCCATGTGGGCCCGAGGAGTTCATTCCGGTGGCCGAGGAGACCGGCCTCATCGTCGATATCGGCGAGTGGGTGCTTCGTGCGGCCTGCCGGCAGGCGCACGAGTGGAACCGGCTGGCTCCCTCGCCATTGCGAGTCACGGTCAACGTATCTCACCGTCAGCTCCGAAGCCGTGGCTTCGTGAGCTCGGTGTCGCGCATCCTCGACGAGACCGACCTCGACGCTCGCCTTCTCGAGCTCGAGATCACGGAAAGCAGCGTCGTTCGCAACGAGCGAGAGACCCTTACGGCGCTCCATCAGCTCAAGGTCCAGGGTATCCGCTTGGCTGTCGACGACTTCGGCACCGGTCACTCGGCTCTGAGCTACTTGAAGAAGTTCCCTCTCAACACTCTCAAGATTGATCAGTCGTTCACGAGAGGCATCACGACCGACGCTGACGATGCGGCGATCATCACGGCCACGATCAACATGGCGCACGGGCTCAACATGACCGTCATCGCCGAGGGGGTCGAATTGGAGGAGCAGCTGTACTTCTTGAGTCAGAATCAGTGCGACGAGGTCCAGGGGTTCCTGTTCTCGAGGCCTCTCGGAGCCAGAGAGATCACCCAGGGGCTCAGCTTACCCAGTTGGGGACCGGCCTCAAGCTAGCTTCGCGCCCGCCTGCCGACGGCTATACTCCTCGACGTGAACAGTTCGTCGCCGACCACGGACCTCCTGCGTGACATCGCGGGCAACGAAGAGCTCACGATCTTCGTCTCCGGGCCTTGCATGGACCCGGTACTGCCCGACGGATCGCGCATTCACGTCCGCCGCAAGCGCTGGTACTGGCCGGGCGATGTCGTGGCCTTTCGCCGCAGCGACGGACGGCTGCTGGTTCATCGCACGCTGGGTTATGCCGTCGGCCGTCGAGGCCTCGCCCTGCTGGCCAAGGGTGACCGGCTCGCTCGCGAGGACGAGCCCGTGAGCCTCACTCACATCGTAGGGCGGGTCGTGGGCGGAGATTGCCGTCGTGAAGCGTTCGAGGTGCCACTTGCGGTGCGCATCCGTTGCATCTTCCGCTACATCAGAACGCTACTTCGATGCTCACTCGGGTCATGGTCCTCGGCGAACGCTTCCTGAGCCAGCCTGATCTGTTTCCCGCGCGGATGGCAGGGACCCCTGCCGGAGACCGGGAGCTGCTGATCGACATCGCAGGAGGACCGTATGCGGTTCGCGGGCTCTCGCCCGGACAGAGCGAGACGTTGACGAGGCGGTACGGCCCGCTTTGCATGCGGGTGACCCCACCTGAAGATGCCGTCGAAGTTCGCGTCTTCGGCGTCGACGACTCCGAGTTCGTCGATCTCGACCTGAAAGGGAAGCTCAACGACTTCGACTTCGACTACACCGAGACCCGGATTCGAATCGCCGGGCGACGAGTTATGGCTCAGCTGCGCTGGAGCCCAGGTGCGAACGCCGGGCTTTGGACGTGCATCGAAGACGGCCCGGGCTTTCTCGAGATCTTCGAGAACTGCTTCCGGGTCTGCGTTGCCTATCGACTCCTCACGCTCGGAGGAGCACTGCTCCACAGCGCCGCAATCTCGAAGGGTGGGCGTGCCTGGCTCCTCTTCGGGCGCTCCGGAATCGGCAAGTCGACGATCGCTCGCCGGAGCGCGGAGCTAGGCTACGGAGTGCTCAGCGACGACCTCAACGCCGTGCTCGTTCGGGGATCCGCGCCGATGGCCGTCAAGATGCCGTTCTCGGGTGACATGCGCGACCACCTAACGCACTCGCCGGTGGAGCTCCCGATCGCAGCGCTCGGCGCACTCCGGCAAGCGAGTGAGATCGCTTGGTCGCCGCTGTCTCCGGGCCGCGCGGCGGCGGCGCTCGCCTCCTGCTGCCCCTTCGTCAATCGGGATCCGTTCCGAGCCGCAGATCTCCTGACCAACCTCGAGGCGCTCGTCTCGAGAATACCGGTCGGTCTCCTCTCGATGACCCTCGAGGGCGACTTCCGACCCATCCTGGAGAATCTCGATCGATGATCACTGACGAATCGATACTCGTCCGGGCGGACGACGTGCGCTTCCGCGCCGTGGCGGACGAAACCGTCGTCGTCCGCCAGGAGGCGGCGGAAGCGCTCGTTCTCAACGACGTTGCCGGCCGAATTCTCG
>CALZKB010000163.1 GCA_945787575.1 Thermoanaerobaculia bacterium
GGTCCCGGCCGAGGAGGGGCCTCCTGCCAGTGAATGCGTGGCGGAAGTGCTGTCAGGCTCGTCCGCTCCCGGAGCGATGCTCGCCCTCGGGTTGCTGGTGGTGAACATCCTGTTCGTCGGCCTGATCTGGCTGAAGTACAGGTCGGTGCGGCCACGGTCGCGAGCGGCGAGGGCGGCGGCGCTCGTGACCTACGGTGGAGTCACGATTCTCCTCTTGCTGCTTCAATGGACCTGGATCGAGTTTCTCCGGTCGGCCTTCCAGCAGGTCTAATGAGAAAGGACGTCTCGAGGAGTGCGCCCTGCGAGACGGAGCACCTCATCGTCGCCGTCCAGGTGGTCGCCCTGCTGACTTTGGGTCGGCTCCTCCACAGAGGGCATCCGCTTGCCGGACAGTAGGTAGCGGCTAACTCGCTTCGATCGATCTCACCAACGCGTCGGCAAACTCGGTCGTATCAGCACTTCCGCCCAAGTCGCGGGTGCGGATACCTCGTGCCAGCACGTCCCGCAGCGCGGTTCGGATCCTCGCCGCCTCCTCACGCATCCCCAGGTGCTCGAGCATCAGGATCGCCGACTGGATGACGGCCGAAGGGTTCGCGACGTTGCGGCCGGCGATGTCGGGCGCACTCCCGTGGACCGCCTCGAAGACCGCCAACTCGTCGCCGAGGTTGGCTCCCGGCGTCATTCCGAGACCTCCGACGAGACCGGCTGCCAGATCGGAGACGATGTCGCCGTAGAGATTCGGCAGCACCAGCATGTCGAAGTTCTCGGGACGAGACACCAGCTGCATGCACAGGGCATCGATGATGCGGTCGTCGAACTCGATCGCTTCGTACTCCTCGGCGACCTCGCGACAGCATTGCAGGAACAGGCCGTCGGAGAGCTTCATGATGTTCGCCTTGTGAACCGCCGTCACCCGCTTCCGGGAGTTGGCCACGGCGTATTCGAAGGCGAAGCGCGCGATTCGAGTCGACGCTTTCCGAGTAACGATCTTGAGGCTCTCGACGACGCCGTCGACGACGGTGTGCTCGAGACCGCTGTAGAGCCCTTCCGTGTTCTCGCGAACGACCACTAGGTCGACCGTCTCGTAGCGGCTCGGCACGCTGGGCAGCGTCTCCACCGGGCGCAGGTTGGCGTAGAGGTTGAGGGTCTTGCGCAGTTCGACGTTGACCGAGCGAAAGCCTCGACCCACCGGGGTTGTCACCGGACCCTTGAGCGCGACCCCGTTGCGCTCGATCGACTCGAGCACGCTGTCCGGCAACGGTTTGCCGTGGGCCTCCATGGCGTCGACCCCCGCCGCCTGACGGTCCCACTCGACATCGGCTCCCGCCGCCGAGACGACCCGCGTCGCCGCAGCCGTCACCTCGGGACCGATCCCGTCGCCCTCGATCAGCGTGATCGTCTTCGTCATCGACACCTTCCTCAGCCGCCTTCCCGCTCCGAGGCCGTATGCTCCACCAGCCCTTCGCCGGAGAATATCTCGCCGAGCCGTCGGACCTCGGCTCCGTCGAGGAAATCGAAGCAGAGATCCTCGTAATCGAGCACACCCCGTTCACCGCGATCCTCGAAGAGAACGACGACGCGCTCCCCCGCTCGCACCAGATCGCCCGCCGCGACCGACCCCTCGACCGAGCCCGCCGCCGAGTCGACGGCCCAGGGCGGACCGTCGGCCAGTTCGACCGCCGTCCACTCGAGATCTTCCCAGGGCGTGCCCAGCCGGTCGATCATCGACCGCAGCAAGAGCAGCCTGGAGAAAGCGAGACCCGAGTCGAACCAGGCATTGAAAGCCGCGACAGCGGGAGCCGGTGGATCGTCTCCGAGGCGCAGCTGCGACAATCCGAAGACCCGCGAGGGAAGCTCCAAGGCGTCCGGCAGCGTCGCCACGACCGTGGCGAACTGCTCGGCCACGGTGATGACGTCGGCGGCCCCCGGTGAGGTGAAGCTCGCTGCCGGAACGAGCTGGCTCTCGAGACCGAACAACTCGATCCGGACCTGAAAACGCTGGGTGCCGAACGGAGCGCCGCGCAGCGCCCGCACCTCCTCGGTCCATTCGTCGCGGGCCGGCTGCAAGCTGCCCGGTATCGACCACCCCCGAGGCCAATCGGAGCGATAGATCTCCTGAAAGCGAAACGCTTCGAGGCCCTGGTTGCCCTCGAGCACCACGACCGGCCGCGGCCCCTCGACCGAGAACCACAAGATCCGAGCCTTCTCCGGTCCCGTCCAGGGACGCAGGGACTCGCCGGCGAGCCGCTTCCCATCGAGCTCGAGCGCGGCAGCCTCGGTGAAGTAGACCTTCTCGCCCGAGTGTCTTTCGGCCTCGAGAACCGCATGCAGCGTGAATCCCGTGCCCGCGGCGAGCTCGACCCGGCCGAAACGGGCCACCCCGCTGCCGTCGACCTCGATCGCGACACGCGCCCGGAGCGGCTCGGGACGCAGCTCCCGTCCGATCCTCTCCGAGAACTGAACGAGGACGAGGACTAGCCCGACTGCGCCCACGGCAGCCAAGACGAGTCTGCGATCCGCCGTCACCTTGCTGTCGCTATTCCTTCAGCTCTTCGAGACGCGCGACAACGTCGCGGTAGTTCGAGTTGATGCCGTACAGCTCGACGAAACGCTGGCGGGCGGCCTCGGGCTCTCCGGTCCCTACCAACAGGGTTCCAAGCTCGTAGAGCAAACCGAGCCGCTGATCCTCCTCGAGCGAGGGCGACCCGAGGCCACTCTCGTAGGCCTGAACGGCTAGGTCGGCGAAGCCCTTTTCGACGAAGCACGAGGCGAGGAGAGAACAGCTCTCGACCAGGTAGCGCGGATCTTTGGCCGCCAGCTGGAACTCACCGATCGCCTCGTCGGTAAGGCCCATCTCGCTGTATGCCACACCCAGGTTGTAGTGGGTGTCGTAGTCCTCCTCGGAGAGCGCCTCCGACATCCCCTGCCGGAAACCCTCGACGATGTCCTCGAGAGACTGCTCTTGGACCGCCGATCCGAAGTCGTCGTCGAGATCGGCAACGTCGGCCAGCTCGGCCTCCAGCTCCGTGGCCAGATCGACAAACCCCTCGTCGCTCTCGACCACGGCCGGCTCGGCGACCTCCTCGTCGTCCTCATCGAGAGTCTCGAGCCACTCGACATCGCCCTCCGCATCGGCTTCGGCGGCCTCGACGTCGTCGTCTCGCTCGATCTCCTCGATCACCTCGGCGAGCACGTCCTGGGTCGACGTCGGTTGCCTCGGCTTGCCCTTTTCCTGGCTCTCGACCTCCGCGACGAGCTCCTCGATGGACGTCTCCCCGACCGGCGCGGAGACCTCGTCTACGGCGGCGGCGGCCTCGAGGGGCACCACCTCAGCCGGAGGCGGCGCTTCGTCGACGACTTCCTCGCCTTCTTGAGCCGCCGCCGCCTCGAGCGGCACCGGCTCGCCCGCGAAACGGCCGTCTTCGAGCACGAACCCGCGCTCCGCCATCGCCTCGCAGAGCACCGCCCAACTCGGCGGTTCGCCCTGCTTCGCGACGACGTCAGCCAACTGATTGGCGCCGATGAGCGCTTCGTCGGTGCGGTCGAGCTTTACCTGCAGCCGTACGAGGCGCGCCAACGCCTCCGCATGCTCAGGCTCAGACCTGAGGATCTGCTCGAGCACCGTGATCCCCATCACGTCCATGCCATAGCGCGAGAGCACGTCGGCTTCGATCAAGAGCTTGCGAGTCTCGCTGGAGTCCGCCGCTTCCGACGTCGCCGAGATCACCGTCTCGGGCGCCATCGTCTCCGGTTCCTCCTCCTCCTCGAGCTCGCTCTCGGGCGAGGCCTCCACCCGCGCTTCGGCCGCTTCCGCCTCGGCAACCTCCTCCTCCTCGAATTCGCTCTCGGGCGAGGCCTCCACCCGCGCTTCGGCCCCTTCCGCCTCGGCAGCCTCCTCGTCCTCGAGCTCGAACGTCCCGTCCTCTGCTTCATCGAGCTCGAGCACGAGTCCGGCATCATCCGGCTGGACTTCGGTGTCGGCGACCGCCTTCGCCTCGGGCTCGATCACGGGATCGATCGCTCCGGTCTCCGCCTGGCCCGCGATCTCCTCGAGATCGAACTCCAGATCCTCGAATTCCGCCGGCTCGGCACTCTTCACCTCGGTCTCGGCCACCTCGGTCTCGGCCTCCGCCGTCGCCCGTCCTTCCACCTCGGCAACTTCGGCCTCGACCGCGACCTCTTCGATGACGGCGGTAGCGTCCTCGACCGGCTCCTTCTCGCGGGCTTCGGGCGCTGCGGTCTCTTCGTCGGCGCCGGGCTCTTCGACCGGTGCTCTCTCACGAGCCGGCGCTTCGTCCTCCAGCTCGAGCGCCTCGATCCGGAGCGCGTTCACCTGGGGATTGCGTTTCGCGGCGACCTCCAGCATCTGCTCGCTGAGGGCGTCAAAGCCTGCCTCCCTGAGCGCCACTATCGCCTTGCGAACGAAGTCGAGATCGCTCGAATCGACGTCGAGAGCCTCGGTGAGAACGCGCAGCGCATCATCTCCTCGAGCGTGCTCGAGCATCAGAGAAGCGATCTCGTAGTACTGATCGAGCGCCTGCGACTTGCGACCCGCCTTCTTGAGGAACCCGGCGATCTGCAACCGCCGACTCGGGTTGGTCGGCTCGATCTCCACCATGTTGTAGTAGACGTCGATCGCCGACTCCAGATCGTCGTGCTTCTCGTAGTAGTCGGCGACCACCTGGTACTGGGCCAACGAGTCGATCGTCAAACCCTGGCGGTTGTAGAGGTCGGCGAGGTTCCTGTAGGCCCGGATCTGCCCCGGGTCGAGCCGAATGATCTTCTTGTAGATCGCGATCGCCTTGACGAAGAACCCTTGGCGCGCGAAGCTCTCGGCGGTCTGCTGGAACAGCTCGATCGCCTTCGGCATCCGATTGAGGCGGGCGTAGAGGTCACCCACGCGATTGAGGGTGCTGGTGTCGTTCGGATGCCGGTCCAGGACCTTCCGGTACTCGTCGATCGCCGCCTGGATCCGCCCCCTGGCGACCAGCTTCTCGGCGTTCTGAATGACCTTCTGACGGTTGGCCATCAGTTCACCTCCCCCTCACGGGGCACCACGGAGCGGAAAGTCAATCGGTGCTCGGGGCACGGGCCGAAACGACGCAACGCCTCCAGATGCTCGGCCGCGCCGTAGCCCTTGTTCCGAGCGAATCCGTATTGAGGGTAGAGCGGATCGAGCCTCGTCATCAAGAGATCTCGCTCGTGCTTCGCGACGATCGATGCGCTCGCCACGCTGTAGCTCAGCACGTCTCCCCGCACCAAGCCGAGGCTCGGGTAGCCGGGCCTGAGACGGACCGCGTCGACCAGCGCGCAGTCGGGTCGCGGGGACAGCAGCGACAGCGCCTCGTGCATCGCCAAGCGCGTCGCTTCGAGGACGTTGACCCTCTCGATGTGCTTGGCGCCGACCGGTACCGCCGCCCACGATCTCGCGGCCTTCTTGATCTGCGCCGCCAGATCGGCTCTCGCGTCGCAATCGAGAGCCTTGCTGTCGTCCACGCCCGGTACCGGTCGGTCGGGATCGATGATGACCGCGGCAGCGACCACGGGACCGGCAAGGGCGCCGCGACCCGCCTCGTCCACGCCGGCGCACGCCTCGAAGCCGCTATCGACGAACAGCTGGTCGACAGCCGTGAGCAGACTGAGCCGGCAGGTTTCTGCCAGGAGCTGTCCCATCGTTGCCAAAAGTTGCCGTCCGTCCGAGAGGCTCGGTAGAGGACTCCGACCGCGTCGCGTGTCTATTCTTCTTCCGAGGCGCCGTCGACTCCCAAAGCCGCGACCGAGGCCGCACGAGCGCTCAGCTTCGCGGGATCGACACGACGCTCTTCGATCCGGGCCCTCTTCCCACGCAGGTTGCGCAGGTAGTACAGCTTGGCGCGCCGGACCTGGCCGCGGCGAACCACCTCGACCTTGTCGAGCATCGGTGAATTGAGCGGGAAGACCCGCTCGACGCCGATGCCTCCCGAGATCTTGCGAACCGTGAAGCTCTCCCGCGTGCCGTCACCCCTGCGGCCCATGACGACACCTTGGAAGAGCTGAATCCGCTGCTTGTCACCCTCCGAGACCCTCACGTGGACCTTGATCGTGTCCCCGGCCCGGAAGTCCGGCATGTCCGAGCGCAGGTACGCGCTCTCGATCTCTTGCAACTTGTTCATCGCTTTCCTCTCGTGAATCGCTGGCGGACCGACGCCGGCCTCGGGCGAGCCCACTATTATCGACTCGGAGCCACGCTTTGGCAAGGCCCGAGATAGCGCGAGGTCTCAGGCGCGAGACCGTCTCCCGAGCTCCGCCAGGAAAGCCCGATCGTCTTCGTCCAGCTCGGCGCCTTCGAGCAGGTCCGGACGCTTCTCCCAGGTCGCTCGCAGCGCCTCCCGCCGCCGCCAGAGGGCGATCGCCTGGTGGTCTCCCGAGAGCAAGACGTCCGGTACCGAATGACCCTCGATCTCGCGGGGTCGCGTATAGTGCGGAAAGTCCAGCACGCCCCGCCGGAAGCTGTCGTTCTCCACCGAGTCGGCGAGACCGACCACCCCCGGGATCTGCCGCGAGACAGCTTCGATCACGACCATCGCGGGGACCTCGCCGCCAGATAGGACGTAGTCGCCGATCGAAAGCTCCTCGTCGACCACCAACTCGCGCACCCGCTCGTCGACCCCCTCGTAGCGTCCGCAGAGGAGGACGAGACTGGCGTGCCCGGCTAGCTCCCGGACCTTGGCCTCGTCGAGCCGGCAGCCTTGGGGTGAAAGCAGGGCCCGATGGGCACCCTCGGAGCTCGAAGCGCCGACGGCGGCGATCCAAGGTTCGGCCTTCATGACCATCCCGCCTCCGCCTCCGTAGGGCTCGTCGTCGACCGTACGATGGCGGTCGGTGGCAAAGGTCCGCACGTCGACGAGCTCGATCTCGAGAAGCCCGGCGACGACCGCCTTGCCCACGAGCGTCGAGGCGAGAAACGATTCGAACAGGTCCGGGAAGATCGTCAGGACTCGAATCTGCATGCGTCGAGCAGCCCCTCCGGAAGGTCGAGCTCGATCCTTCGTCCGGCGGTATCCATCGTCACGAGGTACGCCTCGACGAACGGAACGAGCCAGTTGCCCGTCGCGTCCTCCACGATGAGGATCTCCCCGCCGCCGTCCTCGACGACCTCGGTCACGGTGCCGAGCTCGCCCCGAGACCGGTCGCTGCAGGCGCAGCCGACGAGCTCGAAGAAATAGTACTCCCCCTCGGGCGCGGGGCCGACCTCCTCGCGAGAAACCGACAACACGCCGCCGCGCAGCTCCTCTGCCAGGTTGCGGTCGTCGATCCCCTCGAACCCGACCAGGAAACCGCTACGGTGGGGCCGGCTGGAATGCACGGTCACCTCACGCGGAGCTACCCCGGGCACCTCCAGGAGAAGCCGGGATCCGGCCGCGAATCGGCCGGGGGCGTCGGAATGGGACTCGACGGTGACCTCGCCTCGCACCCCGTGCGGCTTGCGAACGAGACCGACGGTGACGGCGGATTCCGAGTCCGGGTCAGTCGTCGACGATCTCGAGCTCATAGCGCTCGCCGTCGCGAGCCCCTCGCTCGGCGAGAAGGCTGCGGAACGCCCGCGCGGTGCGGCCCTGGCGGCCGATGATCTTGCCGAGATCGTCGACCGCGACCCGGGCCTCGAACACCGTCGACTCCGAGGTCTCGAAAACGTCGACCTGAACCTCGTCCGGCTCGTCCACCATCCGCCGGATGAGGCCTTCGAGCTGGCTCTTCGGCATCAGGAGGCCGCGCGCCGCTGTGTCTTGAGAAGCCGCTTGACGGTGGGAGTCATCTGCGCACCGTGCTGGACCCAGTGGTCGACCCGATCGCCGTCGATGGCGATGTGCGGTGGCTCGGAAACGGGGTTGTAGTGGCCGACCTCTTCCAGAACCACGGCGGTCGGCGTGCGGCGCGAATCGGAAACCACCACCCGGTAGAACGGCGTGTGGCTGCTCCCCATACGGCGCAGCCTGATTTTCAACATGACTCTTGAACCTCCGACAGCTGGATTTCTCAGTAGATTGTTCGAGTTAACTCTTTGTTCGAGCGCGGGCGGCAAGCTCGGGGGAAAGTCGACGGGGAGGCCCGCGGACTACGGCCTACCGAAGACGGCCCGCTGGAGATCGCGGAGTCTACCAGGATGCCCGGCCGCTGTCATCGCCCCATCGTGCGCTTGAGCCAGTTGCCCTTCACGCTCTTCATCATCTTCTGCATCATCCGGTATTGCTTGAGCAGCTGGTTCACGTCCTGAACTCTGGTTCCGGAGCCGCGCGCGATCCGCTTCTTGCGGCTCGCGTTCAGGATCTTCGGTAGCTCGCGCTCGCGAGCCGTCATCGAGCTCAAGATCGCCTCGATCCGCATCAGCTGTCGATCGTCGACCTGGGAGGTGTCCATCTTCCCCAGCGGGCCGGCCTTGGGCAGCATCTCGAGCACTTGGGACAGGGGCCCAAGCCGCTTGATCTGGCGGAGATGATCACGCAGATCCTCGAGGGTGAACTGTCGCCGGGCCATCCGTTCGGCGAGACGCTCGGTCTCGGCACTGTCGAGACCGCGCTCGGCCTTCTCGATCAGCGAAAGCACGTCCCCCATGCCCAGAATGCGTGAAGCCATCCGCTCGGAGCGGAACAGCTCGAGCTCGTCGGCCTTCTCGCCGACACCGACGAATCGAATCGGTACGGCTGCGACGGTGCGCAACGAGAGGGCGGCGCCACCCCGGGTGTCGCCGTCGAGCTTGGTGAGGATGACGCCGGTCAGAGCGAGCGACTCCGCGAACTGTTGGGTGCTCCGGACCGCGTCCTGGCCGGTCATCGAGTCGGCGACGAAGAGAGTCTCTTCGGGCTCGAGCGCCGCCGCCAGGGAACGGAGCTCTCCCATCAGCTCCTCGTCGATGTGCAGCCGGCCGGCAGTGTCGAAGATCACGGTGTCGAACAGCCGGCTCCGTGCCTCGGCGATCGCTCTCCCGCCGAGAGCGAGGACGTCCTCTCCGTCCGCCGGAGCGAGAACCTCGACGCCGACGGCCGCGCC
>CALZKB010000164.1 GCA_945787575.1 Thermoanaerobaculia bacterium
GCCGAGCCGATCCCGACGGTTTTGCACTATGTCTATTTGAACGCTGACTCGGCGATCGCCGAATGGGGAACGAACGGCGGAACCAGCTTCGGCCATGCGAACGCTGCAGGGGCGATCGGCGTTGGCGCTGCGAACTACTGGCAGACTCCGGCCTTCGGAGTGGACCCGGCGCTGATCGCGACCTACTCGTCGCACGGCGGGATTGCCATTCTCTTCGATCTGAACGACAACCCGATTGGCCCGGTCGAGCGAAACAAGCCCGAGATCGTGGCTCCGGACGGGGCCAACACGACCTTCTTCGGCAGTGACATCCCGGATCCGGGAGACGGCAGCGATCTCGACAGCGACCCCAACTTCTTCGGCACGTCGGCGGCCGCTCCCGCCGCCGCGACCGTCGCGGTCATGATGCACCAGCTCGACCCGACCCTGACGCGAGATCGCATCGAGATCTGCATCATCCGCAGCGGACGGGACATGGGCGCACCCGGCTTCGACAACGAGACCGGCAACGGTCTCGTCGATCCCGAGGCGGCGCTGGCGTGCGCTCGTGGCGATTGGGGCGACCTGCCCGACACGCCGTACCCGACCCTCGAGACCAGCGGCTCGGCTCGCCACGTGCTCGCCGACTCGACCCTCCTCGGGTCGCTGGTCGACGCCGACGACGACGGTCAGCCGAGCGGAGGCGCCGGAGGCGACGACGGGGACGGCACCGACGACGAGGACGGCGTGACCTTCCTGACCCCGCTCGCACCGGGGCGTACCGCCTCGATCCAGGTCGCGACGAGCGCCGGCTTCCTGAGCGCGTTCTTCGACTTCAACGGCGACGGCGATTTCGCCGACGCGGGCGAAGTGGTGGCGGCGGACCTGCCCGTCGGTGCCGGCACCACATCGCTGAACATCTCAGTCCCGTCGTCGGCGGTCGATCTAACGCCTTCGCGCTTCCGAATCACAACCACTAGCGCCGAGGGTGGCGCATCGCCGGTCGGAACCGCCGCCTCCGGCGAGGTCGAGGACTACGCGATGGCTCGACTCGGCAACCAGGTCTGGCGCGACCTCGACGACGACGGCCGGCGCGAAGGCGGTGAGCCGATGGTCTCGGGGGTCACCCTCGAGCTGCTCGACGGCGCTGGCAATCCGGTCGCCGACGGCGACGGCGTGGCGATCGTGACGACGACCGACGGCGCCGGTCTCTACGCCTTCCCCGGACTGCCCGACGGCAGCTACCGGGTACGGGTGACTCCTCCGGCCGGGTTTGGGCTGACCGCTCAGAATGCCGCACCCGAGGCCGAGGACAGCGACATCGATCCGGCGACCGGCATCTCCGACGTCTTCGCGGTGATCGCGGGCACGATCGAAGAGGACCTCGACGCCGGGCTCAGCCTGGCCGGCCTCGACTGGGGCGACTTGCCGGACAGCTTCGGGACCTCGAGCGGCGCCGCCGGGGCGCGTCACACCGTCGAGCTGGGGAACTATCTCGGGGCCGCGATCGACGCCGAGACCGACGGCATCCCGAGTGCGTCCGCCTCGGCCGACGACGAGGACGGCGCCGACGAGGACGGCATCGCCTTCCTCGACCCGGTCGTGCCGGACCGCCCCGCGACTTTGCAGGTAACGAGCTCCCAAGCCGGCTTCCTCAACGCCTGGATCGACCTCGACGGCGGGATGAGCTTCGGCGCCGGCGAGCAGATCGCGGCCGATCTGCCGGTACCGGCCGGCGCCTCGACCTTCGAGATCACGGCGCCGGCTGCGGCCGACGGCGTGATGTACAGCCGGTTCCGCTTCACCGCCGACGATCCCGCAGGCGCGCTGGCATCGACGGGCGCCTGGGGCAATGGCGAGGTGGAGGACTATGCGCTGGCGGTGATCGGCGGCCGGGTGTGGCGGGACGACGGTTTTGGTGGCGGCGGCGTCGAGGACGGCATCCAGAACGGCTTGGAGGCGGGCGTGGCAGGGGTCACCGTCACCCTGCTCGACGGCGCCGGCAATCCCGAGCTCGACGCCGACTCGAACGCCATCACGACCGTCACCGACAGTCTCGGTAACTACACCTTCCCCGGTCTGCCACCCTCCTCCTATCGGATCCGGTTCACGCTGCCACCGGGCGCCTCCGGATTCTCTCCTCCGGACGTCGGCGACGACGCGCTCGACAGCGACGTCGACCCGGCAACCGGCCGTACCCTCGTCATCGCGGTCAGCGCCGGTCAGATGGAGATCGCGACCGACGCCGGATTGCGAGTACCGACCGCGGCTCTCATCACCGAGGTCGCCGCCTTCGCCGATCACCGAGGCGTGGTCGTCGAGTGGGAGTCCGCCTCCGAAGTTGGAAGCGTCGCGTTCGAGGTCTTCCGCCGCGATCGCCACGGCCAGGTGACACGAGTCAACGACGCGCCGGTGCGGGCTCGGATCAGCGCGCCGCAAGGCGGTCGCTACCAACTGCGTGACCGCGCGGCGGAACCCTCTGCGACCGAGCTCGAGTACTCGATCGTCGAAATCGAGTCTAGCGGCGCGGTGCAGGTCTTCGGACCGTTCGCAGTACCCGTGAAGAGCAGTCCGTCGACCCTCGATCCCGACACCGACCTTGCGGTTCGAACCCATGCGACCAACCGGTGGCATCGTCTCGAGAAACGCGTCACCCACTCGGCCGGCGGCACCGGGCACCGTGCCGGCGCCGCAACCGGCACGGCCAGCGCCACGAGCGGCGGTGCCAAGGTCGCGGTGCGGGAGGCGGGCCTCGTCCGCGTGCAGGCCACCGCTCTGGCGGCGGTCCTCGGCGAGAGCCCCGCCAGGGTGCGGGAGGCGATCCGCTTCGGCCGGCTCACCGTCACCGTCGGCGGCGCGCTCGGCGAGCCGGGCGCGTTGATGGTGGTAACGCGGGGGATCGAGCGGCTGCCCGTCGACGGGGGTGTCTTCCCGGAGGTGCGGCGTTACGAGGAGGAGTCGATCCCCGCGATCGCCGTTACCGAAGAGTCCGACGTCGATTACTGGTTTTGGGAGGGCGTGATCGCGGGCAGCCCGAGTGACGGCACGAAGCAGTTCACCCTCGAAGTGCCGGCGGTCCGGCCCGGGAAGGCCGCGCTCACCATCGAGGTGGTCGGCGGCAGTGCGGGACCGGCGCCCGCGGACCACACCGCCCTGGTCCGACTCAACGGCCACTACGTCGGTGCCCTGACCTGGGACGACAAGGAGCGCGCCGGCGCGACCTTCGATTTTGACGCCGCCTGGTTGACGCCGGCTACGGTCGTCGAGGTCGAAGGAGTGGCGGGCGCCGGCGACTTCTCGCTGTTCTTCGTCGATGCCTTCGAGCTCGCTTACCCGCGGGCGACCCTGGCCGAGGGCGACGAGCTCGAGCTCGTGATCGGGAGCGGAGGGGTCGAGACCGTCAGCGGCTTCTCGAACGCCGACCTGCTCGCCTTCGAGGTGAGCGACCCGCGGGCACCGGTCGCCCTCGGCGGCGTCGTCATCGACTCCCACGGCAGCGGCTACCGGGCGACGGTGGCTACGCGAGTCGGGTCGCGGGTCCTCGTCACCGGCCGGAAGGCCGTGGCGAAACCGGCGATGATTCGAGCCGACAGTGGGTCCGACCTGCGCAGCCTCGCCGGTGCCGATTACGTGATCGTGGCACCGACCGACCTCGTCGACTCCGCCCAGGCGTTGGCCGACCATCGGGCCGCCGACGACCTGACGACGCTGGTGGTCGACGTCGAGGACATCTTCGACGAGTTCAGCCATTCCCAACCTACCCCGTGGGCGATCCGCGACTTCCTGGCTTTCGCCTATCGGCAGTGGAAGATTCCTCCGCGCTATGCAGTGCTGGCCGGCGCCGGTACCTTCGATCCGCGCGATCTCCTCGGCCATGGTGACAGCCTCCTGACCCCGGTGCTGATCGGCACCCCACAGGGGCTCGCCGCGGCCGACAACTTGCTCGCCGACCTCGAGGGGGACGACGGGGTTCCGGAGATCGCGATCGGCCGCCTTCCGGTGCTCACCTCCGACGAGCTGACCGCCTACATCGACAAGGTGCGAGAGTTCGAGGCGACCGGCGGCGCCTGGCGCGAGCGGGCGTTGCTCGTGGCCGACGACCCCGACGCGGCGGGCGACTTCTCCGCCGACAGCGAACTGGCGGCGGCCGAGCTGCCAGCCACCTTCACGGTAGATCGGATCTATCTCTCCGAGCTCGACCTGGCGACCGCGCGCCAGCGGCTGATCGATGCCTGGAGCGACGGCGCCATGATCGTCAACTATTTCGGTCACGGTGGCACGGACCGTCTCGCGGCCGAAGCGCTCTTGTCGAGCGCCGACGTCGACGCCCTCACCAACGGTCCGCGGCAGCCTCTGCTGACCGCCATGACTTGCGTCGTAGGACGCTTTGAGGTTCCGGGCTACGACGGCCTGGGTGAGCAACTGGTGCTCGCCGAGGCCGGTGGCGCGGTTGCTGTATGGGCTCCAACCGGTCTGTCGACTTCCGGGGCCGCACGACAGCTCGATATCGAGCTAATCCGTCGTGTTCTGGCGGTCGGCAGTCCAACTCGGTTGGGGGATGCCGTCATTGAGGCGCTCGCAACGGTCGGTAGCGGCGGGCATGCCCGCTCCTTGATCGCAACGTTCACGCTCTTGGGCGACCCGGCCTTGCGGCTTGCGCCGTAGAGCCGGCCACTCGGAGCTGCACGGCTACTTCGGTAGGCGGGCGTCTCGAGCCGGCGGTCTGTCGATTCCTCGACTTCCGCCGGCCTTTTTCTCGCGCGCTCCGCGAAGGCGACGTAAACGAAGCCTCGCCAGGTGGGCCACGTAGGTCAGATCCGAGATCCAGAGCTGATTTGGCCGAGTGGCGCTGAAGTCCCGATCCACAAGATCCAGCGGTCGTGAGGCCGTTTCGTCTGCGATCGTCGTCTTGACCGACCGCTTCTAGCGGCTCCGGCAGGCCCCATGTCACGCATCAGACGGGCCACCGTGGAGTCCGGATCAAGGCTTATCAAGACGCCTAGCCACCTGATTCGCAAGCCGATCAGCCAGCCCTGCGAGGGCTTGGCTGGTTCCCTTCTCCTCGATAAGCCCGATCTCCGCTTCGTCACGGAACAGCCGGAGGCGAACTTCCACAACGTCGCCATCGACGCTGTAGGTACCACTGGGTAAGACCGCTCCTGGAAGCTCTTCGGCGTCCACGAAGAGCAGTCCTTCCTCGCCCCTGGATCTTGCCCACGACATCTCCTCCAACTTCTTACGCAGTTCCGCTGACAGTCGCAGGTGATCCCGGCCTCGGCTCGGATCTATCAGTACCGGCCTCAGAATCTGGGACATCGGCTCGGCCAAGACGATCTCGATGCGATCTTCCCGGGTCAGCTTGCCGATATCGAAGCTCGTCCCTCTGGGCGCCGCCACGCGCGGCTTCTGAATTCCCCCGACGCCTTCAGCGAGTCGCGGCACCATGTCGGCCGCATGCTGGAACAGCCGGCTCACGTCCACGTATTCACCGCTCCGCAGCGCCGCACCGCGCATGCCGTTGAGGAGAGAGTACGTCAACAACCCCTGTCCGTAGCGCGACGCCTCGTAGCTCCTGGCGTCCGCGGCGCTACCCATCAGGACGTGAAACCCAGTGCGATCCTTCAGCCGCTCGATCGCGCGGAGGTGGTCGCTCGGCACTGCTCGCGCCAGAGTCAGCCTCTCCTCGATAGCCCCGGCTGCGCACGTGTCGAGGACCATCACCTGCTTGAGAGCCGCAATCTCTTTGATCCACTCGGTGAGCTCCTCACTTGTCACGGCTGTGCGCCGGCGGATCTCCGGGTCGGTCAGCTCCAGCGTCCATGCCTCGCTCGTCGGAAAGGCATAGAGGTCTTCCTCAGTGCGCACGGAAACCCCGTGACCCGCGAGATAGACGACCAGGATGTCCGCAGGCGTCGCTCGTTCCCTAACCCTTTCGAAGGCTCGCTCCAAACTCTCCCGTGATGGTTCAGCCAAGACGTCAACGTCTTGCAAGGCTTCTGAAGACACGTCGCCGGTCACGAGTAGCTGGATATCGGTCCTATCGGCACCGAACAATCGGTTGGCTCCCAGGCGAAAGGCCTTAGCCATGTCGATCGCGTCCTTTGCAGCAAAGCGTAAGTCGAGCGTATCTTCCGGATAGTCGGATACGCCGACGACGATGGCGAAGAGTCTCGGCTCGCCAGCTACCTCGCCTGGTGCCTGAAAGACGATCCTGGAGCCGCGACCTCGGAGATATCCTTGAGCATTCGAGGGAATGATCTCTATGGTGTTCTCACCAGGTGCTAGCGATGCGCCGGAGAGATTGATCTCAATGTCGAGAGTTGGAGCGGTCGGAACGAAGGACGCGTCCCTAGCATCGGCGGCAAACTCCTTGCCGTTGACCTTCACCTGGACCTGCCCTATGCCGCCTCCGCGGTTTGTCAGTCTGGCGCGTACTCTGGGGTCATCTTCAGTCGGCCGAGCCAGCACGTCGACCGCGGGATGTAATGAGATGTGGTCGAGCCCTTCCACGTTGCGTAGGGGCTCCTGGCCAAAACCCAGCAGTCTTGCCACGAGGCCTGGCTCATAGTAGCGATCCTTGAGCTGCCCAAGCTGTATCCCCTCGAGATCCTTGACCCAGTGGAGCCCGTCGACCTCACCTCCGTTGGAAGCATCGAACCGGCCTGCGGGGTCAATGGCAGCCAAGGTTCCGTCGGTGAAGAAGAACAATCTGACAACTTCAACACCTTCGGACACATCCCAGAGTCTCGTAGACGCGTCAGAACTTGCGCTCAGCAGGTATCGTCCGTCGGGGGAGAAGTCCACCGAACTCACCCCTTGCGTGTGCCCAGCGAACGCGTGAATCATCTCACCTTCGGACAAGTCCCAGACTCTTACGCTCGCGTCAAGGCCTCCGGTCGCCAACGCCTGCCCATCGGGAGAGACGGAGATCGCACTAACGCCACCGGGATGGTCAAATGACTTGACTGCGTCACCGCCTGCTAGGTCCCACAACTTCGCTGTGCCATCGAGACTGCCGGTGGCGAGGAGACGACCGTTGGGATGGAATTCGATGGCCGCGACGACATCAGTGTGCTCGAAGTCCCGCTCGACCGTGCGACTCGAAGCGGCCCAGACTTGTGCGCTCCCATCCATGCCTCCGGTAGCCAGATACTCCCCTTCTGGTGAGAACGCTACGCACGACACCTGATCGCTACGCCCATCGAAAGTATGCAGTCGTTCACCGGACGACACGTCCCACAGTATTGCGGTCTCACCCAGAGTACTGCCCACGCTTCCCGTGAGCAGGGTCTGACCATCAGGGGAGAATGCGACGGAGAGGACATTGGGACGATCGTGGTCGAAGTCTCGTACTGCCTTGCCCGTCGACACCTTCCAGAGCCTGGCACGAAAGTCTTCCCCTGCTGTTGCCAGATAGTCTCCCGCCTGAGAGAAGCCGAGCCTCAAGGCACCGGTATGCGCACGAAGGATCCTCAAGTCGTCCAGATTCTGGGTCAGTTCCAAGAGCCCGACCGAGCCAGCGGCACTCGCCACCGCGATCGACCGCCCATCGGGTGCGAAGACAGCCGAGTTCACGGCAAAGGCCTTGGTTGAGAGTTGCTGGATAGGCAACCCGGTTGACACGCTCCAGACTCTGGCCGAAGTGTCCTTGCTCCCGGTGGCCAGGTGCTCCCCATCGGGAGAGAACGACAAGGAGAGCACGGAGTCATCGTGCCCGATGAGACTCCTCTCGTTCCTTCCATTTGTCAGGTTCCACAGATCTGCCGTTCGCCTGCTGGCCGTCGCGAAGCGTCGTCCATCAGGCGAGAAGGCCACGGACCTGACATCGGAGACTCCGAACCAGGTGTCCGGGCTACGCGGGATGAGGGCCCGCACCTCCCGCTTGGTCGCTATTTCCCAGACTCGGGCCATGCCACTCGACCCGGCTGCCGCCACGAGTCGGCCATCAGCAGAGAATGCAACGCTGAGCGTATTCTCGTGAGGGCCTAGCGCACTGATCTCCCGAGGTGCCGACCTGCCGCGCTTGTTCCGTCCACCATCATCGGTTACGGTCCACAGCTTCAAACCCTCGAAGGTGGCTGCCGCGAGCAGCTCGTCGTCAGGGGCCAGCGCCACCGACGAGACGTGGCCGAGATAGCTCGACCGCCAGACCTCTGCACGCGAGGCAACGTCCCACAATGCAACAGTCCCATCGTCGCCACCAGTCGCGAGGGACTGCCCACTGTGTGAGAACTCCACCGACGTTACGCCGCCCAGGATGCTGTTGACCTCGTGGGCCACCACTCTCCACACCTCGCTTCCCTCGGCAACGTCCCAGAGCCTCGCCGTGTTGTCGTTGCTGCCAGTGGCCAGATACCGGCCATCGGGGGAGAAGCTGAGCGATGTGACGAAGCCCTCGTGTACTAACGTGTGGACTTCTGCACCGCTTGCAAACTCCCACAGCCGTGCGGTGCTGTCGTGGCCGGCAGTCGCGACGAACCGGCCACACGGCGAGAAAGCTACTGCCACGATTGTATTCCCGTGGCCAAGGGCCGGTACGAGTCGAAGGCTGCCCTCGCTTTGTCGAACCGATTGCCTCTCGGCCGCAGACAAACCTGGCGTGATCACCGTCGCAACGAACGCAAGCAGAACCATGCTGGAGAGCCACTGCGGCGAGAACTGTCGCTGCTTGCGGTTCATGCGTGACCAATTGTATTCAGGATGCACTGAGCTCGGCTGTCCTGTGCATCAACGCAGTCACTAGCTTGCGACCACTGTTGGAAACACCGCGGCGTCGACACAGTCGCCCCGCCCACACAAGAACAGAACCTTGCAACAAACGGCACTTTGAGGTGATAAGGACAGCCGTGCATGAGCTGACCGACTGCGTGCTGCGTCCGCTGCCTCTTGAGAATCCCGAGCCGGCCCCGCCCTGGCGGGCGACATCGTTCCTCCGGCTACAATCACGGGAATGAGACGAGCTCGATTCCGGCTTGCCGTCGCGGTTCTCTGGGTCTGGGTGGCCGGTTGCGCACCGCAACGCTCGGCCGATGTCGTCATCCGCGGCGGGACGGTCTACGACGGAACCGGCGACGAGCCGCGAGTAACCGACCTCGTGCTGATCGGCGACCGGATCGAGCGGGTCGGAACCGCGGAGGGGTGGAGGGGCAAGACCGAGATCGATGCCGCCGGCAAGGCGGTCGCTCCCGGCTTCATCAACATCCTCAGCTGGGCCACGGATTCGCTGATCGAGGACGGCTCCTCGCAGGCCGACATCCGTCAGGGAGTGACCCTCGAGGTGTTCGGTGAAGGGTGGTCGTACGGCCCGTGGAACGAGGAGATGAAGGCCTACAACAAGAGCCAGCAGGCGATCATCACTTACGACATCGAATGGACGACTCTCGCCGAGTACCTCGAGTTTCTGGAGGCCAAGGGCATCGCGCCAAACGTCGCCTCGTTCGTCGGTGCCACCACGGTGCGCATCCACGAGCTCGGCTTCGACAACCGGCCCCCGACCGCGGAGGAGCTCGAACGAATGCGCGACTCGGTCCGCCAAGCGATGGAGGATGGCGCGCTCGGCGTCGGCTCATCGTTGATCTACGCCCCTGCGTTCTTCGCCGACACCACCGAGCTGATCGAGCTCGCCAAGGTCGCCGCCGAGTACGACGGCCTCTACATCTCGCATATCCGCAACGAGAGCCATTCGCTGCTCGAAGCGCTCGAGGAGCTCATCACCATCGCGCGAGAGGCGGGGATCCGCGCCGAGGTCTATCACCTGAAGGCTGCCGGCGAGGACAACTACGACAAGATCGACCAGGTCGCGGCCCGGATCGAGGAGGCCCGCGCCGAGGGTCTCGAGATCTCGACCGACATGTATACCTACACCGCCGGCGCCACCGGGCTCGACGCGGCGATGCCGGTGTGGGTGCAAGAGGGCGGCTACGAGGCCTGGGCAGGGCGCTTGCGGGACCCGGAGATTCGCCGCCGGGTGCTCGCCGAGATGGCCGAGCCCACCGCCGAATGGGAGAACCTGCGGCTGATGGCGGGCGACGACGGCACCCTGCTGTCGAGCTTCAAGAACGAGGAGCTTCGCCACCTGCTCGGCAAGACCTTGGCCGAGGTCGCCGAGATGCGCGGTACCACCCCCGCCGAAACCGCCATCGACCTGGTGATCGAGGACGCCAGCCGAGTCGGCGTCATCTACTTCCTGATGTCGGAAGAGAACATCAGGAAGAAGATCGAGCTCCCCTACATGAGCTTCGGTTCTGACGCCGGCTCTCCCGCCAGCGAGGGCAGATTCCTCGAGTTCACCCCCCACCCCCGCGCTTACGGCACCTTTGCGAGGCTGCTCGGCAAGTACGTGCGCGAGGAGCGGGTCATCCCATTGACCGAGGCGATCCACCGCCTGACCGGACTGACCGCCGACAAGCTGAAGATCGCCGAGCGCGGCTACCTGCGCGCGGGCTATCTTGCCGACGTCGTAGTTTTCGACCCCGCCACGATCATCGATCACGCCACCTACGAAGACCCCCACCAGTACGCCACCGGCGTCGACCACGTGTGGGTCAACGGCGAGCACGTGCTGCGCGACGGCGAACACACCGGAGCCACCCCCGGTCGGGTGGTGCACGGGCCCGGTTGGACCGGGGCCCGGTAGGCTGACGCTCCGGGAGCCCGGCGCGAGCACCGGTGGCCGGCCATCTGGCGGCCGGCACGGAGTCGAAAACGGTGAGCTGCGACGCCGCCGGGGCGCGTAATAATCGCCCGATGCCGCCCTCCGACCTGGAGATCCCCGCCGTCGACGGTCTTGCCCTGAGCGCCCGTTGCTTCGCGCCCGCCGGCGTCGTCCGCGGCGCCGTGTTGATCAATCCGGCGACCGGCGTCCGCAAGGGCTACTACCAGCCGTTCGGCGAGTTCCTCGCCGAACGCGGTTGGCAGGTCGTGACCTTCGACAATCGCGGCATCGGCGGCTCCCGGCCGCGCAAGCTGCGCGGCTACGAGGCTCGCATGCAAGACTGGGCGGAGCGCGACTCCGAGGGAGTACTGCGCTGGATGAGCAAGCAGTTCGCCGGTCTGCCGCTCGGCCTCGTCGGCCACAGCTTCGGCGGCCAGTCGCTCGGCCTGCTTCCGAGCGCCACGCGGCTCCGTGGGGCCTTGCTGGTGGCGACCCAGAGCGGTTACTGGGGTCATTGGAGCGGCTTGCAGAGAATCCGAGTGCTCTTCCTCTGGTACGTCCTGATCCCAGTGCTCACCTCTGTGCTCGGCTACCTGCCGGCCAAGCGGCTGGGAATCGGGGAAGACCAGCCGGCCGGCGTCGCCCGGCAATGGGCCTACTGGGGCCGCCACCGCGACTACATCCTGCGCGACGGTCACCCGGAGTGGCGCGCCGGCTACGACTCGCTCGAGCTGCCGATCCTCGCGATCAGTCTGGCCGACGATCCGTACGCCCCGAACCGGGCCGCAACGGCGATCCTCTCTCTCTACCGCAACGCGCAGGTCGAGCATCGACACCTCGACCCGCGCGAACACGACCTCGGCACGATAGGACACTTCGGCTTCTTCCGGCCGCTTTTCCGGGAGACCCTATGGGCGGAGGCCGAGGAGTGGCTGAGGAGCCGTCTCGAAGAGCGGCCGCCACCGGGGCTCTAGCAGCCCGTGGCAGAAGTCCTGTGGGTCGCGTTGCGAGCGCTTTCGAGTGTGATGCCAGGCGCCGGGCCGCAGGCGATGCCGTAGCATCGGTG
>CALZKB010000165.1:0-8930 GCA_945787575.1 Thermoanaerobaculia bacterium
AGAGCCGCCGCCGCCAGCGACTCGAAAGAGTCTCGCAGCTCCTTGCGCGAGCTCTCGATGAACTGCCTCTGTTCAGTGAAGAGCCGGGCCGAGCTCTCGACTCGCTCCTGGGCGACGGCCAGGTCGCGATCGAGGCCTGCGAGCCGCTCCTCGGTGGCGAGAAGCTCGGCTTCGAACTGGATGCGGCGGTCGCGCTCGGATCGCGCGATCGCCTCGGCTCCGGAGACTCGCTCGGCGCCGGCGAGCAGCTTGCGCTCCGTCCGGCGGCCGTGGACGGCCAGAGCGATCGCCCAGCCGAGAACGCCCCCGATCAGAAGAGCGGCGATCGGCAGCCACAGAGCTTGTTGAGGCATCGAAGAAAGATGGTGGAGCAGAGGGGACTTGAACCCCCGACCCCCACGTTGCGAACGTGGTGCTCTCCCAGCTGAGCTACTGCCCCACGAAGAGCGCCGAGATTGTAGCGTGGTTTGGACCCGATGGTGTAGATTGACCTTCGGCTCAAGTTGGGCCGATTCGGAGGAACCATGGCAAAAAAGAAAGAGGAAGAGGCCGCCGAGAGTACTGACGGCAAGGCAAGTCTCGAGCAGGCGAAAGAGAGATTCGGTGAGGTGGCGGAACGTGCTCGTCAAGGTGGAGCGCAAGTGCGCGAGAAGGCCGGCCGCGCCGGCGAGGTAGCCAAGGAGAAGTACGGCGTAGCCGTCGACAACTTGAAGCAGGGCTACGAAAAAGTCCACACGGACATGGACAAGCTCGTGGCGGACGTCAACGACTACGTGAGGGCCAATCCCGGCCGTTCGGTCCTGATCGCTGCCGGAGTCGGGTTCTTCGTCGGCGTCCTCCTCCGGGGCCGCCGTCACTGACGTGAAGGCCTGGGAGGCCGACGGCCTCGTCGACGAACTGGCTCCCGAGGGCCTAGACTGGCGCGATTGGGTGCGCCGCTATCCGATTCCGGCACTGGCGATCGCGGCCGCAGTCGGATACCTGCTCGGACGCGACCGGGGTGCGGAGCTTCTCGAGTCGGCCGGGAGTCGCGCCGCCGAGACGCTGTCCGACAGCGTCGACCAGCTGATCAGCTCCCGGCAGTGACCGGGCGAGGTCCGCGCCCGCGGCGCGCTTCGCGATGCGCAAGATCCTCCACGTCTCCGATGTCCACTTCGGGCCGCCACACCGGCCCGAGATCGCGGCCGCGCTGCTGGATCTCGTCGGGGAACGGTCGCCCGACCTCGTCGTCGTGGCCGGAGACCTGACCCAGCGAGCGAAGCCGCGACAGTTCCGCGAAGCCCGCGCATGGGTCGATGAGATCGATGCACCGACCCTTGCGGTGCCGGGCAATCACGATGTGCCGATGTATCGATTCTGGGAGCGGATCTTCGTACCGTTCGGGGCCTACCGGAAGAATTTCTCGCCAGACCTCGAGCCGAGTCTCGACGACGGCGAGCTTTTCGTCGTCGGGGTCAACAGCGCCTTCAACTGGACGATCAAGGACGGGAGGGTGAGCGCAGCTCAGATCCAGCGGGTCGTCGAGCAGTTCGCGGCCGCGCCGGCCGGTCGCTTCAAGATCGCCGTCGTCCATCACGAACTGGCGCCGGCTCCTCGATTCGGCGCGCAGAAGGCTCTGGCCAACGCCGAGCCACTCGTGGCGGCGCTCTCCGCCGGAGGGGTCGAGCTCGTGCTCTCGGGCCATCTTCACCAGTCCTATGCGCTCCGTGCCGAGGCCTATTACCCCGGGGCGAGCCCCGGAATGGTCCTGGCCTACTCAGGCACGACCACCTCGAGTCGCGGTCGTGGGTGCGAACGGGGTCGCAACACCGGTTACTGGATCGAGATCGAGGACGATTCGATCGCCCTCCACACCCTGGTCTGGCAGCCCGAGTCCCTCGAGTTCTCCACCTGGAGCTCTCACCGCTACTCACGCGACACGAGCTGAGTTCAGTCCACCCTTGGCGTACCCTCGCTCGGCCTCGCCCATCCGACGGGTTCAGGCGAAGAAGCGGGGTCGGCGGCGCTCCGTTCCGGCGACAGAGAGCCCTCCCCTGGGTACGTGCATGGAAGCACCGTCCTGGTAGCGCCGGCACCTGTGACCGGCCTTCTCGTGGCCTTACAAGCAGGGCGGGCCATTAGTTGGGGGCCGGCTGCCAGCCGATTCCGGAGACGGGATCGATTACCACGACGTCGAGTCGGTGCTCTCCCACAGGAAGTGCCTCGGCCGGGATCAGGACGTTGAAACGGAGACGGCCCTCAACCGGGTAGCACTCACCGGTGGCCGCGACGACGCCATCGACCACGACCGCTATGCCGAGACCATCAACCGCGTCTAGACCTTCGACGTAGCCGTAGATCCAGCCGGGGAGGAGAGCTTGGTCGTCGGGGCGTGACAGCAGCTCACCCCTCGGCAGTTCGATGCGAAGCTCAGGGCGAGCCTCGAGTGGCAAGCTGCCGAGGCGCTTCCCGATCCACTCGGCAAAGGGTCCGTACTCGAAGAGGTCGGCGCTTTCTTCGAGCTCCCCGAAGAGCGAGCGGCGATAGGCGAGCCCCTCCCAGACCCTCTCGCTGCGGGCGGTCGCTGCGGCCGGCGCGAAGAGCGAGCGCCCCTCGAGCGAAGGAGGCTTCTCGATGCCTACGATCTCCAGGATCGTCGGCAAGACGTCGAGAGTCGACCGCGGCTCGGCATGGTGAACGGGCCGCTTCTGCCCGGGGAGCTTCACCAGCAGCGGCACCTGCAACAGGTCTTCGTGGTTGATCGCGGTCAGCTCTCGCATCATGTCGCCCGGGCGAAAGCTGATTCCGTGGTCGGCGGCGACGACGACGAGACTCGCATCGAACAGAGCGTGAGCATCGAGTCGGTCGAGCAGCTCGCCGATCAACCGGTCGGTGAACTCCGCCTGCAGCAGGTGACGTTGATAGGCCTGCGCCGCGATCGATGGGTACTCGGGCCAGCGCGGATTCATCGACGTGCGAACTTCGTGTCGGCCGTCGACGCGATATACCAGGCCGTCCGGCATATAGATCCAGGGGCGGTGTGGCATGAGGAGGTGGAAGAAGTAGAGATTGCCGCCCGCGTGGTCGTCGATCTCGGCGACCAGGGCTCGGAACTGCTGCACCCGGTCGCCGCCGAGGGCAGGAGGATCGACGAAGTGTCGCCACCAGCGGCTGCGACGTCGATTCCGTGCGGTCGAGCCGTCTCTTCGAGTGAACCCGCCCCAACCGGTGTGGATGGGCGGAAGCAGCTCGGCCAAGCGCGAGGGGCTCCAGACGTGCAGGGCGATGACCGCGACGTCGGTGACCGAGGAGAAGCGTCCGGTCGGACGCTGTCCGGCGGTGAAGCGGTTGAGCTCGACGGGGCAGAGTCGGGTGACCGGCTCGACGGCGGAGATCCGGTAACGCCTCGCCAGCAGGGTGAACAGGTTGTCGGGAAGGTCTCTCCAGATCGGGAGCTCTCCCGGTTGGGTTCTCCTTCCCGCCAGCAAGGCCGAGACCGCCTGAGCGGTCGCCGGGTCGACCGACGAGGTGTTCTCGAACCAGTGACTTCGCTCCGCCAATTCGGACAAGTGGGGGAATCGCCGCCGGTCGAGCGCCCCGTCGTCGTTCAGCAGGGTGGTGATCGGCAACTCGTCGAGGACGACGACGACGATCGGAGGCGCGAGGTCGTCGGCGGCCCCGAGATCGACGCCACCGGATCGAGCGGCGAGACGGCGCACCGAGGGGTCGATCAGCAGAAGAGCCGGGGCGACGAAGCCGATCGAGACCAGAAGGCTCGCGTACTGGCGAATCCCCGGACGCGTGGAGTAGAGCCACACGAAGAGGGCGGCGCCCGCGCTCGCGGCGGCCGACCCTCCCCAGCCGGCAGAGAACCTCCCGGCTACGATCAGGCCGATCAGCAGTAGCGGAGGAGCGAGCAGCAAGACCGGGAGCCGCCCCCCTGAATGGCGCCGGAACCAGGCCCACGCCACCCAAGGAGCGGGCAAGATGACGAGGAGGGCGCAGAGGAGGCCGGCGATTCTCCAGGAGTCGAAGTCGTTTGCGATCAGGAACTCGGGATGTTGCCGGAGGACGTCGAGGACCGGGGCGATCGCGAGCGCCCACGCTCCCCAGACGTGAAGCCAGAGGAACCGCCATCGACCCGCATCGTGGGTCGCTCGGTTCGCGTTCGACCGCACCACGGCCGGATTGCCGGCACCGCCGTCCAGACCGCGGCTACGCTTGCCCAATTCGATGGAGCTTGAGGAAATTGGTCGTTGTTCGCTGGTTAGGTGGTATGCCTGCCACCATGACCACCGTCTCTCCTGGTTCGCAGACTCCTTCCGCGACGAGTCGCTGCTCGGCCATCGACAGCATGTCATCGGTCGAGTCGAAGCGTTGGAAGAGTCGCGCCTCGACCCCCCAATAGAGCGGCATCCGCTGGTAGGTGCGCTCCTCCGGCGTGAAGCCGAGCACGCGCGCGCCCGGCCGGTACTTCGAGAGGAGGCGCGCGGTCGAGCCCGACTCGGTGAAGGCGACGATCGTGTCGAGGTCGAGCGCCGTCGCAGCCTCGACGGCGGAGCGAGTCGTGGCGGACGGCACGGGCGCCTCTTGCTCGAGGAAGTCGATCGTCGGCGTGTCGCGGTGCTGCGGACCGCTCTCGACCTCTCGGCAGATCCGGTCCATCATCTTGACGACCCGTGCAGGATGGTCGCCGACCGCCGTCTCGCCGGAGAGCATGACGGCGTCGGTTCCGGCGAGCACCGCGCTCGCTACGTCGGTGACTTCGGCCCGTGTCGGTCTCCAAGCGTGAATCATCGACTCCAACATCTCGGTCGCCGTGATCGAGACGTCGCCGCAGCGATTGGTGACCGACAGGATCTCTCGCTGCACGCGCGGCAGCCGCTCGAGCTCCATCTCGACTCCGAGGTCGCCACGCGCGACCATCGCTCCGTGCGCCTCTTCGAGGATTTCCGTGAGGTTCTCGTAGGCCGCGGCAAGCTCGATCTTGGCGATGACCGGGACATCGGGCGCGGCCAGCGCGGCGACCTGTCGAATGTCGCCTGCGGAGCGGACGAAGGACGCGCCGACATAGTCGACCCCGAGCTCCCTGCCGAGCTCGAGATCCCCGCGGTCCTTGTCGGTAACGGCGGGGACCTGGAGTGCCGCGCCGGGGAAGGCCGCACCCTGCCTGCTCTTGACGACCCCGCCCTCGATCACCCGTGCTACGAGCGCACCATCGGCGATCGCCTCGAGCTCGAGACGAACGCGGCCGTCGACGAGGAGGATCGTCTGCCCCGGTGCGAGGTCCTCGACGAGGCGCGGGTAGTCGATCGAGAGCTCGCCGGATGCGGTCTCGCCCGACCCGGCACGGATTCGAACGGTCGCACCGGACTGGAGATCGAGCTCGCCGCCAGGAAACCTGCCGACCCGGATCTTCGGTCCCTGGATGTCCTGGAGAATCGCCACCGCTCGCCCCGCCTCGGCTGAAGCCTCGCGCACGTAGCGAGCGGTCCTCCGGTGCCAGTCGTGGTCGCCGTGCGAGAAATTCAGGCGCGCCACGTCCATGCCGGCCTCGATCAGGCTCGCGATGGTCTCGCGCTCCTCGCTGGCCGGCCCCAGGGTGGCGATGATCTTGGTCATTCGGCGTCGCACGCTCGTCCTCCTCCGGCGAGACAACGAGCCCCGCGGAGAGCATTGTACCGGCGGTTCGCGGCGGCGCGGCGAGGCTGGAACGGTCGCCAACGGGCAGGTAGAGTGGCTGTTCGTTCGAAGGTCGGGCGCAACAAGGAGGTCGGCGATGGGCAGAAGGTGGGTCGCATTGGTTCTTTCGATCGGGGTGTTCGGCGCGCCGGCGGTTTTCGCCGCCGAGGAGGAGTCGGAGGAGCTCCTGTCTGGCAACACGCTCTCGGCACTGAGCTTCCGCGAGCTCGGTCCGGCGATCGCCTCCGGCCGGGTCAGCGACATCGCGGTCGACCCGCGCGACGACTCGACCTGGTATGCCGGTATCGCCTCGGGTGGGGTCTGGAAGACCACCAACTCCGGAACTACCTGGATTCCGATCTTCGATGACGAGGGATCCTATTCGGTCGGCTGCGTGACGCTCGATCCGAGCGAGCCCGACACGGTATGGGTGGGCACGGGTGAGAACAACAGCCAGCGGAGCGTCGCTTACGGCGATGGCGTCTACAAGTCGCTCGACGGCGGCAAGTCGTGGAAGAACATGGGTCTCGCCGAGTCGGAGCACATCGGCCGCATCGTCGTCGATCCTCGCGACTCCGACGTCGTCTACGTGGCGGCTCAGGGGCCGCTGTGGCGCGCCGGTGGCGATCGGGGGCTCTACAAGACGACGGATGGTGGTGAGAGCTGGAACAGAGTGCTCGAGATCAGCGAGAACACCGGCGTCAACGAAGTGTGGATCAATCCGAGCGACCCCGACGTCCTCTACGCCTCTTCCTACCAGCGGCGTCGCCGGACGTGGACGCTGATCGACGGCGGTCCCGAGTCGGCGATATACAAGTCGGTCGATGCCGGCGACAGCTGGACGAAGCTCGAGAGTGGGCTGCCGAGCGAAGACATGGGCAAGATCGGACTGGCGGTCTCCCCGGTCGACCCCCGGGTGATCTACGCCGTGATCGAATCGATCGGCGACGCCGGAGGGTTTTATCGGTCGACCGACGGGGGTGCCAGTTGGGAGCGACGGAGCGACTACGTCTCGGGTAGCCCGCAGTACTACAACGAGCTCATTCCCGATCCGCACGACGCCGACCGCGTCTACTCGAACGACACCTGGCTGCACGTCACCGAGGACGGCGGCGCGTCGTTCGATCAAGTTCCGGAGACCTCCAAGCACGTCGACAACCACGCCTTGTGGATCGACCCGGAGGATGTCGATCACCTGGTGGCCGGCTGCGACGGCGGGGTCTACGAGACCTTCGATCGCGGCGCCACCTGGAACTTCAAGGCGAACCTGCCGATCACGCAGTTCTACAAAATGACGGTCGACAACGACTGGCCGTTCTACAACGTCTACGGCGGCACCCAAGACAACTCGACCCTCGGCGGGCCGAGCCGCACCACTTCGACCCACGGGATCATGAATCGAGACTGGCTGGTGGTGGTCGGGGGCGACGGTTTTCAGCCGCAGGTCGATCCGGAGAACCCGGACATCGTCTACGCCGAGTGGCAGTACGCCGGGCTCGTCCGTTACGACCGCAAGACGCGAGAGCTGGTCGACATCCAGCCCCAGACCGAGCCCGGTGAGGATCCGTCGCGCTGGAACTGGGACTCGCCGCTCAAGATCAGTCCGCACTCGAGCGCCCGCCTCTACTTCGCTTCACAGCGTCTCTACCGTAGCGACGATCGAGGCGACAGCTGGGTCCGCGTGAGCGACGACCTGACCCGCAACGTCGACCGCAACACCCTCGAGGTGATGGACAAGGTGTGGAGTATCGACACGGTCGCCAAGAACCGGTCGACCTCGTTCTTCGGCAACATCGTCTCGATCGACGAATCGCCCCTCGCCGAGGGTCTGATCTACGTCGGCACCGACGACGGGCTGATCCAGGTGACCGAGGATGGCGGCGAGAGCTGGCGCCGCGAAGACGGCGTCAAGGGCGTCCCCGACTGGGCCTACGTCGCGGACCTCGTGGCTTCGCTGCACGATCCGGACACCGTCTACGCCGCCTTCGACGCTCACAAGGACGGCGATTTCAAGCCCTATATCGCGAAGAGTAGCGATCGCGGCCGGACGTGGAAGTCGATCGCCGGGGACCTGCCGGAGAAGGGGACGGTCTACGCGATCGCCCAGGACCAGGAACAGGCGGAGCTGCTCTTCGTGGGGACCGAGTTCGGAGTCTCCTTCACTCGCGACGAGGGTGGCGGCTGGATCCAGCTCACGAGCGGCGTGCCGACGATCGCGGTGCGCGATCTCGAGATCCAACGCCGCGAGAACGACCTCGTGCTCGGGACATTCGGACGGGGCTTCTACGTGCTCGATGACTACACCCCGCTGCGTGGTCTCAGCGAGGAGGCACTCGAGGCGGAAGCGATCCTGTTCCCGGTGCGGGACGCCAAGATGTTCGTCGAGACCTTCGAGCTCGGCTACAACGACAAGGCGTTCCAGGGTGACGCTTTCTACACGACCCCGAATCCCCCCCTCGGAGCGGTCTTCACCTACTATTTGAAGGAGGATCTCCAGACGCTCGAAGAGAAGCGCCAGGCGGCCGAGGAGAAGGCGGAGGAGGACGGTGAGGCGGTCGGCTACCCGAGCTGGGAGGAGCTTCGCCGGGAAGATCGCGAGCAGGAGCCGGCGATCGTTCTCACGGTGCGGGATTCCGAAGGCCAGGTGCTGAGACGCCTGACCGGTCCCAGCGGCAGCGGCACGCACCGAGTGGCGTGGGATCTGCGCTACCCGTCGCCCGACCCGGTCGACCTCGACCCCGCGCCGCGCCACGCCTTCAGCAGCGAACCGATCGGACCGATGGTGGCCCCCGGCAGCTACACGGTCTCGCTCGATCGGCGAGTCCGGGGCGAGTGGACGCGGCTGGCAGAGCCGGTCGGATTCGAGGCAGTGGCGCTCGGACTCTCGACGCTCCCGCAGGGAGACCCGACGGAGACCTTGGCCTTTCACCGGCGGGCTGCGGAGCTGAGTCGCGCGGTCTCGGGAGCGGTGGAGGCGGCCGGCGAGGCCGAGGAGAGACTTCGACACCTGCGACGAGCGGCCGCCGACACCGTGGGTGGTGAGGCGGAGTGGATCGATCGGATCGACGCGATCAGCGAGACCCTGGCGAATCTCCAGGTCGAGCTGAGCGGCGATCGGACGGTGTCGCGGCGCAACGAGCCGACCGCGCCCTCGATCAGCGATCGCATCGGGCGGATCACCAGCCACTGGACGACGACCGCGGCACCTACGGGCACCCACCGGCGGCAGTACGAGATCGCCGCCGAGGCGTTCACCGAGGTCCTCGCCG
>CALZKB010000165.1:8980-15669 GCA_945787575.1 Thermoanaerobaculia bacterium
GAAGCTGCTCGAGACCGACCTCTCCGCCCTCGAAACGGAGATGGAGGAAGCGGGGGCGCCGTGGACTCCGACACGGCTTCCGATTTGGAAAACCGAGTAGGCCGGCCGTGAAACGGGTGCTCTTCGTCTGCATGGGCAACATCTGCCGATCGCCGGCGGCCGCAGGGCTGTTCGGGCACTATGTCGCTGCCCGGCGGCTCTCCGGCGAGGTCGAGGTCGATTCGGCCGGCACGATCGCCTACCATGCGGGTGAGCCACCCGACGGCCGGATGCGGCGCGCCGCCGCGGCTCGCGGCTACACCCTCGGCGGCGCTTCCCGCCAGGTGCATCGTGAGGATTTCGAGCGCTTCGACCTGTTGGTCGCGATGGATCGTGAGAACCTGCGTGACCTCGAGGAGATCGCCAACGGCTCGGGAGCCCCCATCGTGCTCTTCAGCGACTTCCTCTCGCCGGAGGCTCCGGCCGACGTGCCCGACCCCTACTACGGAGGCCCCGACGGCTTCGATCGCGTCCTCGACCTCATCGAAGAGGGTTGTCCGGCGCTGCTCGCCCACCTCACGACGTCCTGACAGCGAGCTTCAACGAGCAACACCGCCCGACAAACCCTCCTACGACATAACGATCGGCCGACCGACAACCTGTAGCCGCGGGACCCGTACCCCCGGATTCTTTGAGCCCTCGCTCCCTGATCGCCGGCCCCCTACGAGAGACGGATGAGCCCCAGGGGGACGTCGCGCGTACTCGGACTACGAAACGGCGACGCGCGCTCATTCGCCGTCGCCCCGGTCGGCAATCTGATCATGAGTGCTTCAGAGGGCTCGGCTCAAGCCCCCTGGGCTCTCATCCCTCTCTCGCCGGGGCC
Organism: Thermoanaerobaculia bacterium; assembly: GCA_945787575.1. Classification (GTDB taxonomy): domain Bacteria; phylum Acidobacteriota; class Thermoanaerobaculia; order Multivoradales; family JAHEKO01; genus CALZKB01. The sequence continues at coordinate 9,843 of CALZKB010000165.1, forward strand.
TACGGCCGTGAGTACTAGTCGGTCGCCGGATGGCGACCGCAAGAAACAAGGGCCCTTGGTCGGCGTTCAGTTACCGCGATGTACCCAAATGCGAAGCCGACCAACCGAGCCGTAGGCGAGGGCCCAACCGCCTTCGCGTTAGAATGTCCATTCCACCGCCTCTTCCCTCGGGGGACGGAGAGGCTTTCCGACTCGCGGAGGAGACGATGAAACTGATTCCGAAGCGCCGGTCCTGGACAACCCTGGCACTGCTCGCACCGTTGGCTCTCTTGGCACCGGCGACGGCCGACAGCGACACCGACTGGACCGCCAAGGTCGACCCGTGGGTGCTCGAGCGCCTCGCCGCCGACGGTGAAGCGCAGTTCCTCGTCGTGCTCGTCGAGCAGGCGGACCTGTCAGGCGCCGCGGCGCTCGAGTCCAAGGCGGAGAAGGGACGCTTCGTCTTCGAGCGGCTGACGGCGGTCGCCGAGGCGACTCAGCCGCCGGTGCTCGCCGAGATCCGAGCCCGAGGAATCGACCATCGAGCCTATTGGGTGGTCAACATGATCTGGGTGCGTGGAGACGCGGCCGCCGCCGCCGCGCTGGCCCTGCGCGACGACGTGCGCAAGCTCTACGCCAATCCGAGTGTGCGGTTGGAGGCTCCCGAGCCGGTTGCGGAGGAGACGACCGGGGGAGGACCGGAGCCGAGTCTGATCCACGTCGGCGCGACTGATTTCTGGGCGCAGGGCTTCACCGGCCAGGGGCGGGTGGTCGCCGGCGCGGACACCGGGTACGACTGGGATCACCCCGCGTTGATCAATCAGTATCGAGGCTGGGACGGGGGAAGCTCCGACCACAACTACAACTGGCACGACGCGATCCACACCCCAGGCAGCGATTGCGGCGCCGACTCCCAGTTCCCGTGTGACGACCACGGTCACGGGACACACACGATGGGGACGATGGTCGGCGACGACGGCGGCAGCAACCAGATCGGCATGGCGCCCGGCGCCCGCTGGATCGGCTGTCGCAACATGGACGAGGGCAGCGGCACCCCGGCCACTTACACCGAGTGCTTCGAGTTCTTCATCGCGCCGACCGATTTGAACGACGAGAATCCACTGCCGGGGCTCGCACCGGACGTCGTCAACGGTTCGTGGAGCTGCCCGGTGTCGGAAGGGTGCACCGATCCCAACGTCATGCTGGCGGTGGTCGAAAACGTGCGCGCCGCGGGGATCGTCGTCTCCCAGGCGGCGGCCAACAGCGGCCCGGGATGCAGCTCGGTCAACACGCCGGCCGCGATCTACGAGGCGACCTTCACGGTCGGATCGGTCAATCTGACCGATACGATTGCCGGCTCCTCAGCCCGCGGTCCGGTGACCACGGACGGCAGCAATCGACTCAAGCCCGACGTCTCGGCGCCCGGTGTCAGTATCCGCTCGTGTGTGCCCGGCACCGGCTATGCGACGTCCAGTGGCACCAGCATGGCGGCGCCGCACGTTTCCGGACTGGTCGCTCTGCTGATCTCGGCGAACCCGAATCTTCAAGGCGATCCGGAGGCGCTGGAGCAGCACATGATGAGCACCGCGGTGCCCGGCGTCGTCACCGGCCAGACCTGTGGCGGCATCCCGGATAGCCAGACCCCAAACAACACCTACGGGTTCGGCTCGATCCGCGCGGTCGTGCCGGACATCGCGGAGATCTTCAGCGACGGGTTCGAATCGGGCGACACCACCGCCTGGTCGAGCACGGTGCCCTGACCGCCGAGCAGGTGACTGAGTATCGTCTGCAGCGCGCCGTCGAGATCGCCTTCGGCGGACGGTTGAGGGTCGTCGCCTCCCGATCGGTCGGCGGTGGCTGCATCAGCGACGCTCGCCTCGTCGAGCTCAGCGACGGCAACGGCCGTTTCGTCAAGCTCCATTCCCTCGACGTACCCGACCTCTTCGAGCGGGAAGCGGAGGGCCTCCGCGCCCTCGATGCGACCGGAGCGATCCGGGTCCCGCGCGGCGCGACGGCCGGCCGGCTCGAGGACCGGCAGTTTCTGATTCTGGAGGCGATCGAGACCGGCGCGCCGGGTCCCGGGTTCTTCGGCGATTTCGGTCGGCGGTTCGCGGCCCTCCATCGCGACTCGGCTGCCGACCGGTTCGGCTTTCCACACGACAATTACATCGGCGCCACTCCCCAGCCGAACGGCTGGCTCGACGACTGGCCCGAGTTCTTTCGCCGCCGCCGGCTTGGCCATCAGATCGAGACCGCGCGCCGCCGGGGCTCGGGGACCTCCGAGCTCTATCGGCTGGCAGATCGTCTCCTGTCCCGGCTCGACGATTGGCTGAACGTCCCGGGTGAGCCGGCCTGCCTGCTGCACGGCGACCTGTGGAGCGGCAACTACATGGTCGACGAGTCGGGCGGGCCGGTGCTGATCGACCCCGCGTGCTACTACGGTCACCGTGAAGCCGACCTCGCCATGACCCAACTGTTTGGCGGCTTCGGGGCGGAGTTCTACGCCGCCTACGGGGCGAGCTGGCCCCTGCCCGAAGGGAGCGCCCGCCGGCTCGAGATCTACAAGCTGTATCATCTGCTGAATCACTTGAATCTCTTCGGAGGCTCGTACCTGGGGCGATGCGTGAGCCTGCTGAAGGGCCTTGTCTAAACGGTCAGGAGTCGCCATGCCTTCCTTCGATATCGTCGTCGAGACCGACCTCGCGGAGGTCGACAATGCCGTCAACCAGGCGCGCAAGGAGCTTGCCCAGCGCTACGATTTCCGCGGCTCGAAGAGCCGGATCGAGTGGGAGAAGGGAACCTACGAGATCACGATCTTCGGGGACGACGACTACCGGTTGTCGGCGGTGCTCGACCTCCTGCAGAGCAAGCTCTTCAAGCGGGGGGTGTCGATCAAGAACCTGACTGTCGGCACCGCCCAGGACGCTGCCGACGGCATGCGCCGCCAGCCGATCGGGCTCGCCAAGGGGATCGAGGCCGAGATCGCCAAGGAGATCGCCAAACGCGTCAAGCGGATGAAGACGAAGGTCCAGGCCCAGATCCAGGGCGATCAGGTGCGGATCAGCGGCAAGAAGCGGGACGACCTCCAGGCGGTGATCGCGATGGTCAAGGAGGCCGATCTCGGGCCGGAGTTCCGCTTCGTCAACATGCGCGACTGACGCGGCCGAGCTCCATCCGGGCCGACCGACGCGCCTTCATCCGGTAGCCGGGGCACGGGTCCCCCGGCTACCTCGGTCGAGTGCGCCGGATTGAAGTGACTGGAAAGCCGATCTCATCGGCCCTTGACGCATCACGGCAAAGCTGCTAATTTTCTAGCAGTGCTAAAAACTCAGCATCCCTGAGGAGGTAAGAAGCAGAGTGACCGAAGATCGATCAGCCCAACTGAGCCGCCGTGAGCGACAGATCATGGACGTGGTCTACGCCGCCGGGCGGGCCGGCGCCGCTGAGGTGCGAGAGGGGCTTAATGACGCGCCCTCCTACTCGGCGGTGCGGGCTCTGCTGCGCATCCTCGAAGAGAAGGGCCACCTGCGCCACGAGGTCGAGGACAACCGTTACATCTACGTGCCGATTGTGCCTCGGGAGCGAGCTCGCGAGAGTGCGCTCAAGCACGTGCTGAGCACTTTCTTCGAAGGATCGGCCGCCGATGCGATGGCCGCTCTTCTCGAGCTCGAGGACTCCGATCTTACCGGCGAGGAGATCGAGCGTCTCCAGGCCAAGATCGACGCGGCGCGCGAGGAGGGCCGCTGATGACCGTCTGGTGGACCGAGTTTCTGGCGGATGTCGCCATTCGGGGGACGCTGCTGCTGGCGCTGGCCTGGCTCACCGCCCTCCTGCTGCGCGGTGCGTGGCCGAGCGTTCGACGGGCGCTGTGGACCTCAGTGACTCTCGGGGTGCTCGCGCTGCCGCTCTTGACCCTCGTGCTGCCACCGCTCGCGATTCTCCCGGCGCTTCCGACGGTCGATCTCTCGCCCGTGGCCGCGGCCGCGCCGGCGATGCTCGAGCGGTCGGACGAAGGGGGACTCGAACGGCTTGCCGTGACGATGCCGGAGCTCGATCCGGTCGGGCGTTTCGTGGGCCGCCACGGTCGTGCGCTGGTGCTCGGCCTCTGGCTCGGTGGCTTCACGGCGGCGTGCAGCTGGATCGCGCTCGGTCTCTTCCGCCTTCGCTGCCTCACTCGGGAGGCTCATCGAGTCGCCGGTCGGATCGAACGGGAGACCGAGCGGTTACGTGCCGAGATCGGCATTCGGCGACGGGTGCGGCTGCTCGTCTCCGACTCGATCGCGAGTCCGGCGACCTGGGGCTGGTGGCGACCGACGGTGATGCTCCCCGGCGCGGCTCTGGCCTGGACCGCCGAGCGGCTCGACCTCGTCCTCGCTCACGAGCTCACCCACATCGCCCGTCAAGACTGGACGGTCCGCTTGCTGGCCCGGTTGGCCTGCGCTTTCTACTGGTACCAGCCGGTGGCCTGGATGGCGCTCAACCGGCTTCGGGTCGAACAGGAGATGGCCTGCGACGACGCCGTCCTCGGTCTCGGCGCTCGTCCCAGCGCCTACGCCCAACACCTGCTCGCGATCGCGCGCGCGGCTCGCGGCTTGCCGGCCGTTCCGCTACCTGCGCTCGACCTAGCGCGGCGCGGTCAAATGGAAGGAAGACTCATGTCGATACTCGATGAACGTTCGAAGCGTGCGTTGCGTGGCGGCGCCTTGGCTCCCGCCCTGATTCTGATTGCCCTGCCGGTGCTGGCTGCCATTCAGTCACCGCCGCCCGAAGCGCCGCCGGCACCCGAAGCACTGCAGGTGGACGAGGCTGCCCCCATTTCGCGAGTCACCAAGATGCCGAGCGCCGCGCCGAAGCTCGCCACGATCGCTGCGCCCGCCGCTGACCCGGCGCCCGCCCTCGCTCTGTCGCCGGTCGCCGCGCCGGCTGTCGTCGCCCACCTGGCGACACCCGCCGCTCCCGCGGCCCCGCAGTCATCGGACCCTGAGCCGCTCGGCGCGCCCGCCCCTCCGGCGCCGGCTGAGGACCGGGAAGGCGAGCCTTGGGGTGAGCTCGACGAAGAGCTCGAGCGTCGGATGGAGGAGATCGAGCGGCTGATGGCGCCCATCCAAGAGGAGCTCGAGCGTGAGATGGAGCAGAGCATGCTGCCGATCCTCGAGCAGATGGAGGTGCTGGAGCTCGAAATGAGGCCGGTGCACGAAGAGATGAGCCGGATCGGCGCCGAGCTGAGCGAGATCGCGATGCAGGACTTGGGGGCGGGCCTCGATGCCGCGGCGATCTCCGACCAGGCGGAAGCGCTGGCAGACGCGGCGATGGAGCGAGCTCGTCTCGCCCGCAAGCTCGAGCGAGCGAACGGGGAAGAGGCCGAACGAATTCGAGCCACGATGGAGGAAGTCTCCGCGCGGCTGGCGCGGCGTGAGGCCGAGATGGAGGCGCTACGAGCGACGATGGGGCAGCGGCACGCAGCTCACGGCGAGGAGATTCGCGCCCGAATGGAGGCGCACCGGGGACAGATGGAGGCGATGCGCGCCCGAATGGAGCCTCACCGTGAGCGGATGGAGGCTCTCCGAGCCGAGCTCGAACCGATTCGCGAGCGGGTGGAACGGCTCCATCGCGAACGGTTGGCGGAGGTCAACGAGCGGGTCGAGCAGCTGAACGAGGAGATCCGCCTGCGGATGGAGGAGCGCTGGCGGGAGCGCTCTGACGACAACTGAGAGAGTTTCCGCCGACTGCCGGCGGATTAAGCCCTACCAGGCGACTCCATAGTCTTCGCCGAAGTCGCTGGCGCCTCCCCACATCGTGCCGTGCTCGCGGTCGAAGTAGATGGCGGTCGTCGGCCCCGAGGTCCGCG
>CALZKB010000166.1 GCA_945787575.1 Thermoanaerobaculia bacterium
TCCAACGACCTCTCGTAGAGCTCGGCGGGAAGCTCCGCCGTCCGCTGCCAGGAGAAACGTTCGGCGGTTGCGCGTCCGGCCGTGGCGAGCGAGCGAGCCAGCTCCGGATCCGTCGCCAGTTCGAGCAAGCCGCCGCAGATCGACTCGACGCTCTGCGGCTCGACGAGGATCGCGTTGTCACGGTCGGCGAGGTACTCGCGGAAGACCGGGAGCGTCGAAGCCACGACGGGAAGCCCCGTCGCCATTGCTTCGAGGACGACGAGGCCCCAGCCCTCCCGGGTCGACGGGAACGCCAGGATGTCCGCCGCCGCATAGAGTGAGGCGATCGTCCGATCGTCGACCGGCCCGAGGCGGCGTATCGCCCCACCACCGGCGAGTGGTGAGCTCGCGACTTCGCGTTCGAACTCGTCGCGGTAGCACTGGTAGTCGAGCAGAGTCTCGCCGCCGGCCAGCAACAGCAAGGCCTCCCGACCGAGCTGGGCGAGCTCGGTGTGGGCGCGCTCGAACGCCCGCAGGAGTCGAAGCGTGTTCTTGCGCGGCTCGATCCCGCCGATGTTGAGATAGACGACCTCGTCATCGAGCCCCAGCTCCCGCCGTGCGGCGATCCGATTCTCTCTGCTCGTCGGCGTGAAGCGCGCCAGATCGACTCCGTTGTGAATGACCTCGCTCGAGAGCCCGAAGGTGTCTGCGATCTGCCGTCTCCAGAACTCGCTGACGACGACTCGTGCATCGGAGCGCACGATGGAATCCACCTGGCACCGGGAGAGGTAGGGATCGGCGAAGTCGTCGACGTGGTGCACGGTGCGAAGCAGCCGCAAATCGACGCCGTCGCCGCGCAGGCGCCACAAGGCATTGGCCGAGATGCAATCCTGGGCGTGGCAGATATCCAGGTCGCCGATCCCGCGCGCCGCCAGGGCTTCGTAATACGCGTCGATGTAGCGCGCGATCTTCCGGCCGAGCGGCTCCTCGACCGGCTCGACGGGGATCAGCGTGAACGGCACCGCTACCGGTCGGAAGAAAGACTCGTTTCCCCCCGCCTTGCCGAGGGCGAAGATCTCCACCCGTTGCCCCATCTCCTGCAGTGCCTCGGCGAGGGACAGGGTGTGAACGACCCCGCCCCGCGCCTTCGTCGAGTAGGTCAGCAGCGCGACCCGCAGCGATCGACTCACCCTTTCCTCTTCGGTTTCCGCGGCTTCTTCGGCGTCGCAGGCCTCTTCGCCCTCGCCGGCTCCTTCGACTCCGGAGCCGCTCTTTTCGCCCCTGTCCCTGCCCCCGGGCTCTCGTCGAGGCCGTGCTTGGCCTTCGCTTCGCGAACCGCCTTCTTGAGCGCCTCCGGATGCTCACCTCGTCTCGCGGCACGAGAGATCTCGTCGAAGCTCCCTCCGGGGTCGACTCCGGCGGCATCGTAGCTCCGGCTCATCTGCTCGACCATCTTGCGCGGCGCGAAAGGCCGGAGCTCTCCGCTTCCACCCCCGCTCCCACCCTCCGTCCGAACGAGCCCCGGGCGCGAGACCAGCTTCTCGAGCTGCTTCCCTCCACACCCCTCGCACTCCGGCTTGCGCCGTCGATCCTCGGCGCTCAGCACCAGGACCGTGCTCACCTCGCCGCACTCGCGACAGAGGAACTCGTAGATCGGCATCTCAGCGCTCCCCTACCCGAAGAGTGATCTCCGTCGCGACACGGGCGGCCTCGGCATTCGTCGGCAGCACGAGCACGCCGGCGCCCCCAAGGATGGACTCTTGTTCGCCCAGCCCCTGAGGATCCGCGGCGGTGCCGCAGACATGGGCGACGACCGAGAGGTGGCGCCCGTCGTTCGCGGCGGCACGACGCGCGGCAACGATCGTCTCCGCGAGCTCCGCGGCGGGATTCGGGTGCGAGCCGTAGCCGATGACGACATCCATCAGAACGACCGCCACCTCCGGATCGCGTGCCTCCTCCTCCAATCGGGCTTGGCGGACCCGCAGATCGATCATCGGATGCGGGCGCCCCTCGGTGAACTCCTCCTCACCGAGATCCACGCAGGTGTGCTCACGGCTCCGCCACGCGTCGTCAAGCTTCGCTCCGGGCTGGAGAGGAATGTTCGAGTAGACGATCGGCAGCCGCTCCCCGAGAAGGAGCATCGCCTCGTCACACAGGCTTCCACCCGAGAACAGCCCGCGGAGAAAGCGCTGCCCCATGGCGAACCGCGCACATTCGTCCGCCACACTCGTACCTGCCGTGGAGCTTTCCGGGAGGGCGTCGATCCCCGTGGCTCGGCGCACCGCCTCGCGCGCTGTCTGCTCGAAGGTGTCGCAAAAGTGCACGCCCTCCGCGGCAGCCACGGGATCTCCACCCAAGAAATTGACGATGACCGGCTTGCCGGCAGCCGCGGCCGCCGCCAACACTCGCTCGCGCACGCCGTCCGCCGGCGGTTTCGACAGGAGGACGAGGACCTTGGTCTCCGGATCGGCTGCGAGCGCCTCGATCCCGCGGCGCATCATCAAGCCACCGACGGTCGCCGAGAGATCTCGGCCGCCGACTCCGATCGCCTGCGAGATGCCAGATCCCGCTCGATCGACCAAAGAGGTGACCTCCTGCAGACCCGTTCCCGACGCGGCGACGACGCCGATCGGCCCGCGACTCACGACGTTCGCAAACCCGAGAGCGATCCCGTTGATCACCGCGGTGCCGCAACCCGGCCCCATGACGAGGCGACCCCGAGCCGCGGCGTAGCGCTTGAGCGCGAGCTCGTCCTCGAGGGGCACGTTGTCGCTGAACAGGAAGACGTCGAGCCCGGCCCCGATCGCTCTCGCCGCCTCGAGCGCGGCGTAGGCGCCCGGGACGGAGATCAACGCCAGGTTCGCGCTCGACAAACTCTCGGCTGCCTCTGCGAGCGTCCGCGGAGGGGCTGCAACTCCGTTGGCCGAGTCGGCCCTCCTCCCCGACTCGGCCAGCAACCCGTCGGCTCGCGCCAGTGCCTGCTCGGCTGCCGACTGCGAGTCCGCCTCGACGACGAGCACGAGATCATTCGGTCCGGCGACTCGAACCTCCTCCGTCAGCAGCCCGACCTCGTCGAGGACCCTCTGATTCGCCTCCGTTCCCATCGCCACGAAGGCCTGCACTACCCCCGCTTCGTCCGAGAGCCGCTGCGAGACCTGCATCAGCTGGACGGAGTCGCGGTAGGTCCTCGATCGCACGCGGGAGAGGATCGTCACGACTCCGGGATCTCCTCCGACCAGACAGCGCGCAGCTGGTGAATCGCGCTCTCGAGGTCCTCGCGGCTCGAAAACTCGAGACGCTTCTGGCGCGTCGCCTCATTGATCTGGCGCCCGGTCTTCGGGTCGACCGAGGTGGGCTGCATCGACCAGATCCACCCCTTCTCCATGTCGACCCAGTGGCTTGCCCGGACGGCATGTCCCGTCGGAACGTGGACCTCCAGGCGTTCGAAGAAGGTGTGGCCGTTGACGATCTCGTCCTGATGCCAGAGGACAACCCACTCCTCACCCGCCTCGCGTGCCTCCGACAATCGGCTCACGGCGACCGTTCGCGACTGCTCTTCGAGCCAGTTCTGCGCGGCGAGGCAATACGCGGCTCGCCTCGCCAAGGCGTAGTCGAGAAGGATGAGCTGGGGAACCCCGAGCTTCTCTACGACGGCCCGGACCTCCTCGACACCCTCGCGGTCGAAGCGCTCGACCAACCCGTCGAGATCGCGGTCCTGACCCGCGCGATCGGCCAGAGCCCGGACGAGGCGAATCGCCGCGATGTAGAGATCCGGGTCCCCCATGACCGAACGGAAGAACCTCTCTTCGCCTCGTCTCCACCGCGCCAGGTGGGTCGAGATCGTCGACGCGACGGGCTTGTCGATCGTCACCTTCTACGCACTCCTGGAAGCCTCGAGAGTGATCGTCACGAGGCCTTCCGGCTCCGCCCGGTTACTCGCACCGACCTCTCGGGCGAAGGCGACGAGGGCACGATCGAACACCTCGACCGGGGCGCGTGCGATACCGGTGCCGATCTGCCCCACGGTCGGATCCGTTTCGTGAAGAACGCCGGTCGTGATGAACGGGACGACGCGAGTCTCGACGACGCGGGTCAGATCGATCCCGAGAGGTGTCTTCTCGTCATCCATCGGCGGCATGCGAAAACGGCCGTGCCTGGCCACCGTGATGAGTGCGAGGTCGCGGATCGCACCGGCCTCGGCCGCGACCGATCCACCGACGAACGGCGCCAACGTCGGCGCCGATGCGATCGCCATGCCGCCGATGCCGCAGGTCTCGATGATCGCGCTGTCGCCGATGTCGCCAGCCGCGTCCTCGACGCCGAAACCCGTGTAGTAGACCGCTTCGTCCATCGGGCGTACCGGCGCGACGACCCAGCGATCGCCGAGGCCACCGACCCGAATCATGAAGTCGACGCCGTTGCGCGACATCGCCGTGACGATCGTGCTGCAGGGAATGCCGTGCGCCGCATCCATCGTCGCCTTGACCGCGGCCATCGTGAAGTTGAGGAAGAAGTGATTGTTCCGATCGGCAAAGCGCAGAATCTCCGCGACATCCGAAGCCGTGGCGCCGCCGTCGAGCATCGCCGGCGCGAAGCGCTTCATCAGCAGGGAGGTCGTCGCGGCATGGCGCGCGTGGCACTCGTCGCCCATCTGGAGGCCCTCGGCGACGAAGTCGAAGACCGAGATCGGGCCTCCAGCCTGCAAGCCGCAGCTCAGCGATGGCGCCATGACCTCGCGGATCCAAGCCAACCGATCGAGCGTCGTCCTCTCGCACACGCCGAACCAGAGAGTGTCCCCGCGCCCCTCGTTGAAGGTCGAGTATGCCCGGTTGCCGAACGCTTCGTTCCGCGCGACGAGAAGCGGCATGGAGGGCGACACGACACCCGTCATCGGGCCGACGGCGCCGTAGCGGTGGTTGGGCGACAGCCGAACGGCGCCGGTCGTGACGAGCGCCCCCGCCTCCTCCAGGTCATCGGCCCAGCCCTCGAACCGAATCGCGCCGAGAACGCTCCGGCGCTGCGGACCGCACATCCGATCCCACCCGATCGGTGGGCCCGAATGCAGGATCACCCGATCGCTCAGCCCGAGCGCGTCTCGCGCCGTCTCGACGGCGACGATCTGCGGGTCCGACCGCTGGATCCTCGCGATCGTCCGTGCATTCGCTTCTTCGATCCGGGGCGCGAGCTCGGGGTCGCTGGCGAGTCTCGTGAGGAGCCCGACCCGCTGGAGGTCCCCCTCTGCCGGCGGTCGCCAATCGACCTCCGCCACTTCGACCCCCTGCCGGCGCAACGCCTCCGCGAACCCGCCGACACCGGCCGTCACGACCTCGAGCTCGGAGCCCAGCAGGGCATCCGCGCGCGCCGAGGTCAAGAGTCTCCTTCGCGCGCCCCGACCGATGAGACGTGGACCGCGCAGCCCTCGATCAGCGTGTTGCTGACGTAGCAGTACGCTTTGGCGCGCTCGACGAGCTTTTGCAAGCGGTCGTCGGCCAGATCGGCAGCGACCTCGACGGAGATCTCCCGGAAGCGAAACACCTCGGCGTCCTTCACACCGGAGACCCGTACCGAGAGCCGGCCGAGCTCGATTCGCCTCTTCTTCGCGAAGTGCGACACCGCGAGGCACATGCAGGAACCGACTCCGGCGAGCAGCAGCTCGGTCGGCATCGGTCCCGCGTCGTCGCCACCATACTCAGGGGCCTCATCGCCGAGAATTCGGTGCGCGCCGCCGCGGATGTCAATCTCGGTCCGGTAGCCGCCGAGCCATCGCACGTCCACGGCCCGGCCTGCGGACTCGGACGGCTGCGACTCCGGAGCCAACTAGCGGTTCTCCCAAGGCTTGTCAGGCCAATGCTGGGCCGGACGACGGAACAACGCCGAGAGCAGGCGCTTCTTGATCGCCCAGGGTGTCAGCTTGAACCCCGGCAGGAAGAAGACCGCGAGTAGTCCGTAGCCCCGCTTCGGCGCCGGCGGGGTGCCGGCTCCCGGATAGCGGCGCACCATCTCCTTCTGGGCGACGTAGAGGAGGTAAGCCTCGGTCAGAGATCGAAACCTCTGCACGAGCGACGGACGGGCGGGGCTCGTGGTCGTGATCGGCATCGTCTCTTCTACCCCACCAGCCGGCTCAAGGCGTCTTTCGCAGCCGCGGCGATCGGCTCGCCGAGAGCTCCGATCGGAGGCGAGTAGACATTCTCCATGGTCGCCAGCTCTTCGAGGGTCGTCCCTTTGCGAATCGCGAACGCCAGAAAGTCGGCCCGCTCCTTGACCCCGTCGCCGCCGGTGAACTGACCCCCGATGACCCTCCGAGTGTCGGGATCGGCGAGCAGCTTGACGTGCATCTGCTCGTGCGCGGGGTGGTAGCGCGCCGCGGTGATCCCGGTCGCCTTGCCGACGACGTACTTCATGCCGGTCGCCTGGGCGAGGGTCTCCGAAACGAGCGCGCCGCCGACCTGGACAGCGGCCCCCAGACCCCAGGGGACGTAGACCGGCGGGTAGGTCTCGCTCGCACCGGCGGCGTTGGCCCCCGCCAACCGACCCTGGGTGTAGGCGTAGGTGCCGGGGATCAAGTGAATCGGGATGTTCAACAGGCCGTGCATCGTCTCCACGCAGGCACCGGCCGCGAACACACCGTCGACACTGGTCCGCATCTGGTTGTCGACGACGATCGCCCCGGTCGAACCCGTCTCGACGCCGATGCTCTTTGCGAGCCCGGTCGCGGGGAGCGTCGGCGCCACGAGGAAGGCCATGTCGGCCTCGATATCGCCGCCGCTCGTGCGGACGGTCGTGAGCCGGCCGTCGCGCCCGTCGAATCCCGTCAGATGAGTCCCGAAGTGGAGCTTCACTCCGAGCTCGTCGACGAGGTGCTGCTGCAGGGGCTCCATCATGTCGGCATCCGCGAACTCGGAGAGCAGCCACCCTCCCGAATCGACGAGGTGAGTCTCGATGCCACGTCTGGGTAGAGCCTCGATGAGCTCGACCCCGAGCGGCTTCGCCTGCCAGACCACCGCTCTCTTGACGTCGTCGAGCTTGGGATCGAGCTCCATCGCGCGCCGGATGTTCTTGATGTAGACGATTCCGTCGAGACCGACGTTCGGCAAGTCCGGCACCTCGTACTCCCAGCCGGTGCAGAAGATCAGCTCGTCGAAGGGAAACTCCTCGCCAACGGTCGAATGGACGACCCTGCGGCCGATGTCGACCCGGTCGACGACCGTCTCGGTGCGAAGGTTGATCCCCATCTCGGCGTAGAACTCGAGCGGTTGCAGGAAGAGGCCGTCGAACTTCTCGATCTCGCGACCGAAGACGTAGGGAATCCCGCACGGGCTGTACGCGATGTCCTCGAACTCGGTGATCAGGGTGACATCGAGGGACCGATCTCTCTGAACGGCGATGGTAGCGGCGCCTGTTCCTGCGCTTCCACCCCCGATGACGACGATCCTCTTCATGCCGCGTTCTCCTTTCGCTTGCCCCTCGGGGCCAAGCCTGTGAACGACTCTCGGGTGAAGTCCCAAACCGTCGCCGATTCCTCGCCGCGATCCAGACGGCACCGCCGATCGCGAGTCACCTCCCCGATCGCCGTACACGCCAGGCTGCCGTGCGCGAACGCCGCCTGGACGGATTCGAGATGCTCCGGCTTCACGGCGAGCACGAAACCGTAGCTCGGGACAGACATCAGCCAATCGAGGAGACCGAGCTCGAGGCTGGGAGGTCGCGCAACGGCGGCCAGGTCGATTCGCGCACCGACGCCCGAAAGCTCGAGCAGCATCAGCGTCGAGCCGATGAGCCCCGCCATGCTGACGTCTCGCGCCGCGCGGCACCAGCCGGCCTCGGCGATCGAAGGCAGGATCTCCAGATCGCTGCGAAGCTCCTCGTCCTCGAGGTGGCCCGAACAGTTCCAGAACCGGTCGGGGCCCACGAACCGCCCCTCGAGGTCGACGATCTGAAGCAACCGGTCGCCGGGTCGCGCATCGAAGCTCGTGAGGAGAGCCGCCGCTCGCCCGAGGATCGAAGCGCTCAGGGACCGCGCCCCCGGATCCACCGTGATGTGCCCGCCGACGATCGCCACGCCGTAGCGCTCGCAACCGTCGCGGAGCCCGCGCAGGAGCTCGCTCGCATGGACCTCGCCGCTCGTGACGATCGTGTCGACCAGCGCCAGAGGTCGGCCGCCCATCGCGTAGATGTCGTTGACGTTGGAGAGCACGGCGACCCGCCCGGCGAGATAGGGATCACGCTCGACGAGGCTCGGGTAGATCTGCTCCGCCGCGAGCAGCAGGTAGCCGTCCGCATCCTCGATCGCGGCGGCGTCATCCCCGACCCGTACCTGCCGTCCGGCGGCGACCGGGACGGTCTGCAGCCACTCCCTGACCCACTCGATCTCGCCCTTGCGCCGCCAGGCCGGCTCGCGTCGAAAAGCCTCCACGAGATCCGTCAGGCACGGTCCGCTCCTGGCGATCGCCCGGTCACGGTACCGGGGACTCTCGTCGAGCGGCGCCTTCATGATCTGATGCGGTTGCCCACAGTGCTCGATGACGTCGCCGACCCGCGACCAGTGCATTCTTTCGAAGAAGAGGACGTTCTGTTCCTGGACGTAGGCCAGGAAACGATCGACCTCGCGCTCCGCCATCGTGTCGACCGCGAGACGACAGAGCAGCGAACCGATCGAGCCCGCGCGACGTCGGTGCTCGGGCAGCACCGCCAAGCGCCCTCCGTACCAAACACCCGCCTCGTCCTCGTAGCAGCGCACGGCTCCGACGATCTCTCCGGTCTCGGCCAGCTCCGCGATCAGCAGAACGGCCGCTTCGTCATGAGCGTCGCGATCGGTCTCGTCAAAAAGCCCCTGCTCCTCGACGAAGATGGCGCGCCGAACCGCGAAGTGCGCGGCGATCTCCTCTGCGGTCTCGGCGATCCGGCAGAC
>CALZKB010000167.1 GCA_945787575.1 Thermoanaerobaculia bacterium
TGGCGAGCACCAGCCTTCGTTGTGGGGCTGGACGACTCATCGAACGGGGGCCGAACGGCGGCTAGACGGGTACGACGGGAAAGCAACACCCTAGCCGTCGATTGGGCCGCCGGCACCCCGCGGCCGACCCTCCGTCTCGCCTATCTCGGCAGGTCCTTCGCGGATCCCGTGCAGGACTACAACTGGCCGACCCCTGCCTCGGACGATCCGGGCGCGCCGCCGGGCACCGATTTCAGCCCGTTCCTCGTCGGTGAGAACAACATCGTGTACCAGCCGACCCGGAGGCTCACGGACGGGGAGCTGTATACCGCCTGGACCAGCCACGTCCTCCCCAAGCTCTCGGATGCGCCGGGAGGAAAATACGACCGGAGGGGCGACCGAGCCATCGTGACCTATGGCGGCGGCGGCGCGATTCCGATCTGGTTCGCTATCGACGTCGACGCCCCCGACGCCGACGGAGATGCGCAGGTCACCGAGCTCCGGTTCCGGGAGATCGTCAACCTCATCGGAGACCCGAATCCGAGCGACACGACCCTCTACTCGGGGCCCGCGACCGACCAGCAGCACTTTACGGGCTACATCGGCAGCATGGCTCATCGCATTGCCGAGTGGGAGCCACTCGTCGGCGCGTGGATGACCTGGTCCGCAATCGCGGCCTTCCGGGATCCGGTGGATGGCACCCGCTGGGAGGTCGAGAGCACACCGCGGACCGTCCTGGTGATGAAGTCGTGGTCCGGCAGCCAGACGCCACCCGCGACCATTCCGGACATCCGAAACGTCGTCGTGCGGGGGAACGCTGAAGGCAGGGTCCTGGCGAGCTCGATCAACTCGACGGTGTCGTGGGATGGGTACATCATCCAACACGAGCACGTCGTCGGCGGGCCCCGCGGGCACAATGCCATCACCGCCTACGAAGCCCAGGAGACGACCAACGACCCGCCCGTGTCGCTCCCGATCCCGCATGGCCCGCGCTATCTGGGGGTCGTCGACGGGCTGGAGCACCACTCCTACGAGGGTCCGTGGAACGTCAGGCAGTCGTGGTGTCGAATGTTCCCCGAGGACCGAGGCATCTGTGGCAGGGGTACCTGCACCGACCCGCCTCGACCCGGGTGCCCGGACACCGCCAGATTCAATCTCAAGGTCAAGCTCTACAACGCCGAAGGCAACTTCTTCGTCCGCAACCTGCGCGTGAGCGTCGACCGAAGCTAGCCAAGGGCGTTCTCGATGACGTCCGCACATTCCAGAACGAGTGCGCTTGCGACGTACAGGCGCTGTACAGAAACTGTATAGAACGAACTCGAATGGGCTCCAAACAAGGCCGGAAATCGCGGTCTTGCGCACTGGCACGTCAGTTGCTGTTGCAGTTGCGATGAGGTTATGAAGAGGAGAGCAGTGATCACTCTGGGAGCATGACCGAACCAAGAGTCAGCGACGGAAAGAAACGACTTATGCGCAACGAAAGAAACAGAGCGATGCGGCGCTTCGGCCTCGTGACGCTTGCCTTCATTCTCGTCCTCTCCGCCGATCTGCGCGCCGAGGCCGAGGACACGGGTTGGTCGATCGGCCTCGGTTTTGCCAGCGGGGACGCCGTGCCCGAGAATGGCCAGGAGATCGAGATCGACGGGATCGGGCTCTTCGGCCGCTGGCAGCACGAGAGCACGGGCTGGGGCGCGATGGCGGAGATCCGTGCGGGTGAGGACGATGAGCGCTTCACCGAATTCGACTACGGACAGCTCAACCTATACGCGACCTACACCTGGCGGCGAAAGAAGCCGGCGCGGCCGTTCGTCAAGTTCGGGATCTCGAACACCGACGTCGAGCTGGCCGGCGGCGCCAGCGACGACGACACGGCCCGCGCCCTCGGCGCCGGAGTCGAGGTCGGCCGTGGGCGCCGGGCCTTCCACTTCTCGATCGACGATACCGAGGCCACGGTCGACGTCATCGATCCCCGAGACAAGACTCTCTTCGGGACTTACACTGTCGGCGCGGTCTTCCGTTTCTAGCGGGACGTCACCGCGATTCCCTCTTCGAACCGGGCACCGGGGACTAGGGTATCGACTCCGACCAACCGGACGTGTCGCCCGACTCGAAGCCGTCGGCGAAGATGCCCGGAATCGCGAAACGCTGACCTTGGACGCTATAACGGGAGGAGTCTGTGCCATCCGAGCCGTAGCTCTCCCACAGCACGACAAATCTGGCCCCGGAGTCGATTGCCACTTCCGGTCGATTCTGTTCCGGAGTCGTGTAGCTGTTGACCTGAAACTGCTCGCCGATCGGGGAGCCGTCAGCCGCAAAGCACTGCCCCTGCACGCTGCGGTTCGACGAATCCGAGCCCGGTGAGCCGATGCTGTCCCAGACGACGACGAAGTCGCCGGCCGTGCCTTGTGCTAATGCGGCGCCGGCTTGGTCGCTCGTGGTGAAGGTGTTGACTTGGAACTCGCCGCCCAGGGGTGAGCCGTCGGAGGCGTAGCGTCGGCCCTGGATACTCAAGGATCCAGAGTCCGTGTCCTCGGAGCCGTCGCTGGTCCAAACCACGACGAAGCTGTTGTCGGCCGCTATCGACACTTCGGCTCCGGTCTGGCCGTCCGTGGTGTAGGTGTTGACCTGGAATTCATCGCCCATGGGCAAGCCGTCGGCTGCGTAGCGCTGACCGTGCACGCTCCACAGGGAAATGTCCGTGTCGGCTGAGCCGAGTCCTTGCCACACGACCACGAAACTGCCGTCTTCGCCGAGCACCACTCCGGGTCTCACCTGCTGGTCCGTGGTGTACGTGTTGACTTGGAACTCAGCGCCGACGGGGGCTCCATCGGAGTCGAAGCGCTGACCCTGGATGCTGCTCGAAGAGGAGCACGAAGTTGCCGTCGGCGTCGGCCGCAATCCCCGGGCTCCCTTGGTTCCCGGTGGTATTGGTGTTGACTTGGAACTGGCCGCCTAGAGGCGCGCCGTCTGCGGCGTAGCGTTGCCCCTGAATGCTGGCGCTGTCGGTGTCGGAGCCGAACGAGCCGAGACTTCGCCAAACCGCTACGAACGCGCCGTTGGCACCGTCCGCCACGGCTGGGTCGCTCTGGGCGCTCGTGCTATAAGTGTTGATCTGGAACTCGGTACCCAATGGCGAGCCGTCGAAGGCAAAGCGCTGGCCGCGGATGTCCCTAGAAACCCCTTCGGTCTCCTCCAAGCCGTGGTAGGTCGCCCACACGACCACGAAGTTCCCATTGGAGGCGACCGCGACATCGGAAAACCACTGGAAGTCCTCCGTAAGACTGTTGACTTGAAACTGCGGCCCGATGGCGTCACCACCACTCGAGGCGACCGTCGGTAGCTGAAGGACAACTAGTACGAGAAACAGCGCCTGCCGAACTGACCGTGAGTCCATTAGTAGGATCCCCCGAGTGCCCACTTGAGAAGTCAACATTGCAGCAGAGGCAGCACCCACATGCAAGGAGGTAAGCCATGTCCCCCCGATCTTTCGTTGTGCTCTCGGCCGCTCTGTTTCTTCTGCCCCGTGTTCTCACCGCGGCTCCGGTTGGAGACATCGCCTCTCTGGACTGGCTGACCGGCTGCTGGGCCAGCGACGACGGAGGCGAGCTCAGCGAGGAATGTTGGCTTCATCCGGCTGGTGGCATGATGCTCGGGTTCAATCGCACGGTCTCCGAGAACGGCTCGGCATTCGAGTTCCTCCGTATCGGGTCTCACCCCGAAGGCATTGCGTTCTACGCCAGTCCGAGCGGTAGAACGGCGGTGCCATTCCTCCTCGTCGACAGCGGCGATGACCTCGCCGTCTTCGCGAATCCAGAGCACGACTTTCCCCAGCGGATCACCTACCGGCGCGAGGGCGACCGCCTGAGCGCCCGAGTAGAAGCCCTGGATGGTCAGGAGTGGAACGGCTTCGAGCTGGTCTGGCGGCGCTCGACGCTCGAGCGCAAGCTCGAAGCTCCGCCACCCATGTAGGAGCCTACAGGCTGACTCTCGGCCCAGCGCGGAGATCTGCACTAGACTACCGGACCGGAGACTCGCCCTTGGCGCCCCGGCTTTTGGAGGTCCACTGATGAGAGTCGATCGCCCCGCCCTGATCGCGATGCTTTGCCTGGCTTCCGCGGCCGCTTTCGCGGACTCGTGGCCTTCCTTCCGAGGCGAGTTCGCACGCGGTGTGGCGGACGGCGCAGCCTTGCCCGCGAGCTGGAACCCTGCCACCGGTGAGAACATTCGCTGGCGCACCGAGATCCCGGGCAGTGTTCACTCGAGCCCCGTCGTGTGGGGCGAGCGGGCCTACGTGGTGACCGCGGTCGGCGATGCCGACGTCGAGCTGATCCTCGGAGACGCGGGAGGAATCAGTCTCGCCTCCGACCGCGAGCAGGAGTTCTCATGGCGGCTCTACGCCATCGACACGGTCAGTGGCGCGATCGCCTGGCAGCGCGAAGCTTACGCCGGTCGACCGCGGGCCGGGCGTCACGTGAAGTCGAGTCAAGCCAACGCGACTCCGGCCACCGACGGGGAGACGATCGTCGCGCTCTTCGGCTCGGAGGGCTTGGTTGCTTACGATGCGCAAGGCAACGAGCGCTGGCGAGTCGATCTCGGAGTGCTCGATCCGGGCCTGTTCGGCGATGCGTCGTCGCAGTGGGGGCACGCGAGCTCGCCGATCATCCATGAAGGGAGAGTCTACGTTCAGGTCGACCGCCACGCCGAGTCCTTCGTCGCCGCCTACTCGCTGGCGAGCGGCGAGCCGATCTGGCGGGTCGAGCGGGACGAGAAGCCGGTGTGGGCCACACCGACGATCCACCCGGGCGCGGAGCGCAGCCAGCTGGTCGTCGTCGGCGGGGACTTCGACCGCGGTCTCGACCCGGAGACCGGGGAGGAGCTTTGGCGATTCGCCCGCGATTACGAAGTCAAGACCCCGACGCCTTTTGTTGCCGACGGTCTGATCATCCTGGCAGGCGGCTATCGCGGCAAGGAGCTCTACGCGCTCGACGTCGGGGCGGAAGGGGTGGTCGGCGGCGAGCATCTCGTCTGGACCTCCGGGCCCGGCGGTCCGTACACCTCGACTCCCGTGGCCTATCGCGGCCACCTGTTCTTCGTACGTAACACCGGCATCTTCAACGTCCTCGATCTGGCGACCGGGGAGCAGGTGCTGCGGCGACGGATGGAGGCCACCTACAGCGCCTCCGCGGTGGCGGGGGACGGCAAGCTCTACCTTGCGGGCGAGGACGGTGTGGTGCGGGTGGTGACCGCCGAAGCTCCGTTCGAGGAGATCGCCGCAGTCGATATGGGGGCAGCTTGCATGGCCACACCGGCCGTCGCCGACGGCACGCTCTACCTACGCTGCGGCTCGAACCTCTGGGCCGTGGCGAAAGGCTCACGCAGCGATTCGCCGCGCGTGGACTGACCCCGCACCGGGTCCCCGGCAAGGGTCGGGCCGAAAGCGTCGCGCGAGGGGTTGATCAATCGAGTCCAGGAGCGTCGTGCGCCGCTGGCTGAGCTCGCTGCGGCGACGGGTCAGTCGACCGCTAGTCCCACCAGATGCTCAGCCACAACAACCATGGGAGAGCGAGAAGGAGTGCGAGAACTAGACGCAGCGCTTTGCCCAAGGAGTCGCGAGCACGCTTCGGCCACCGAATCAACAGGACAATGCCCAAGGCGGTCAGAAACCTCGACAGCCACCAATAGAGGAGCCGATGCCCGTCCTGCTGGTAGCCCTCTTGCACTGCTATCAGCTGGGCGACCGGCACGCTCACCACGACCAGAGTGACCGTGCTGGCAAAGAGTCGCCGGAGCCAAACGTCATCCATCGCTTCGAGGCCGCCGAGCTTCGGGGCCTGGGACTAGCGACACGTTACTGCGCAGGCGTCGAACTCCTGCTCGTTCGTCGATCGCTCCTCACAGCAAGCCAGACATTCCGACTCTGTCGGTCGGTTTGCACACGGGGCCGCGGCAGGATCTTCGGACGGTGCGTTGTCGCAACAGCGCGCGCAGTCGGTTACTGCGCCCACAGGTGGATCGAAAGAGAAGAACCTCGACTTGAGCCAGGCGTGGTTGTTGGTCCAATGGATACTCGTGCTGATAGTCGTCTCGACGCCTCCATCCGAAGTTGTGGTCAATCCGATTCCTGTCTCGCCGCTCCAGCTGGCATGGAGGTCATCGTCATAGGTGTGGAGATAGTCCACGCGAACCTGAAGGGTGGGGACCACACAGCTCTCCGCAGGGTTCTTCACCTCGAGTGTGACGGCGTTGAGAAAGCCGTGGGTGAGCAACTTCCGGACGGTACCGTCTGGACGCCGGACAGTGTGCGTGCCGAGGGGTCCAGGCCGTTCCGGGCAATTCGAAACGCCCGTCCAGTGCACGTTGGTATTGCCGTTGCCGCTCGGATTGCCCGTAGCGATGACCAGTGTCCAATCGTCGTTCCATTCGACGATGAGAGCATCAGGGCCGTCGGTGCGGTTGTCGGCCTCTCGGCCGTCCAGATTGGTCAGGCCTGCCAACCAGGGGCCAGCGAAGTTGAGCCACTCGACAACGACGAGAAAGGACACCCGTCGAATCTCGACGCAGCCTTCCAGCGCGCACGGTTCATCGAACCAAGTCACGTTCTCGACGCTGAGCCTGAGATCCTCTTTCTCTCCACCAAAGGCGCTCTGTTGGGGGGTTCGCTCGATTCCCTTCGGAACCTCGCCATTGGCATCGATGTAAGAGTTTTGAGCGACCAGCTCCGCCGACATGGCGGCGAGGATCAGCCAATGTCCCAGGATGAGAGCGAGCCGATGCGGCGGTGAGGTGATGCGAGTCACAGCCTGACCCGTACCGGACCATCGCCGGGAGGCACGACGAGAGTTCCTCTGAATCGAAGCGCTCCACGTGATGTGATCTCGAGTTCATAGGTGCCAGGGAGCACGCAAGGCACGGCGAACCGGGTGCCGTCGAAGACCCAGGTACCGACAATGCCGCCGGCTTCGGCCAGACCTTGCAGATAGAGCACGGCGCCCGGTGCTTCGAGCCCCTTCTCCAGGGTTACGTCGATCTGTCGGAGATCGTCGGTCGTCAACACGAGACTGGGCTCGCGCTGCGAGTCGGGATCGAGGGTGCCTGAGCCGAATCTGGAGAGAATGGTACAGCCGGCGCTCTCGTTCGCCGGGAACTGGGCCGCGCGTCCCCGGAAGACCAGAAACCCGTTCTCGGTCACGCCGGAGAACTTCGAGAGTCCGTTGTCCAACGGGATGCTGAGCGCTCCTGCTGTTCCCACGTGGATCACCTCGCCGTCGTCAGGTGGGCTCCCGTCCAAGCTCACGGATGCGGTGATCGGAGTCCCTTCTTCGGTGCGGAAGGCCAGCGCGACATCACCTGCGTCGGGAATGCGTATGCGAGTCGAGAAGGCCACGGTACCCAGAGGGAGGTCGATTCCTTGAACGACACAGTCGAGCGGCTCGGCGGGCAACCCAGGGAAGCTGAACCGTCCCGCCGAGTCGGTCTCGTCCATCAAGTCGAACGATCCACCGCTCGAGCTGTCGCACTCGCCTATCACACGGACCGCCGTTAGGGGTCTATCGACGTGGTCCACGACGGTGCCACTGATCGAGCGCGTGTCCAGTTGTAACGCCGATAGCAAGGGCGGGCCGGCGAGGCTCGCGACCAACAGCGCCGACACCCCCAGCCACCTCGCGGCGACCAATGCAGATTGCCCCGGCGCGAACATCGTCAGACTTCGCCTCCGTCGAGCACGCGGGCGGTCCGTTGGGTTGGCACGAGCGTCAAGGCACTCATCTAGTCTCCGAGAGAAGGACAGACCTCACTTCTCGCTTCAGCTCTTCACGGAATGTCGGAAAGTGACGGTAGCGTATCATCGACCGTCTCCTGGCGAAGTTCCTAGAGCTGGGTGGCGAGCAGCATGTCGCTTCGTCCGGCCCGCTAGGGGCAGGCGCCTTGGTGGTACTGCTGCGCCGTGATGAGGGTGACCGTGTAGTTGCTGCCCGCCGCCTGCTGGGCAAGTTTCTTGGCGCTGGCCTCGTCCTTGGCCAGGACCTTGCCCACTTTGCATGGTTCGACCCAACTCTGCGCGTTGGTTGCTTTGTAGTAGAAGTATTTTGAGCGCCGGCCCGGGCTTGTGGCGCACGGATTCCTTCTCGGTGAGGGTGTTGCCGTCCCGTTTCACGACCAGCGTGTAGACCCTGTCCTGCCACTCGCGCTGCACGGTCTTTTCTCCCTTGTGAGCCAGGTTGTCGAAGACCGGCGCGCCCAGGACGCCCTTGGTCATGCTGATCTTGCAGGGCGGGTCGCAGACGACCTCCCAGGCCAGCTTGTAGGACTCGTCGTCGATCTTGCTCGCCTTGAAGCTGACGATCTCCGGGCCCTTCCGGGCTTTGACCTCGAAGGTGCCAGCGAGAATGTTGTTGCTGCTGTCGGGCTCCCAGAAGACGGCGCTCTCGGAGGGATGGGGCACGGCGACGACGCTGTGCTTCCCCGGCCTGGTCGTCTTGTAGGTTACCTTGTGGTCCGCCGATTTGGACTTGGCGATCGGCTCCATGCTGCTCATGACCGGGCTCCAGACGACCGGGCCGTGGCTCCCCGACGCCTGAAAGAGGAACCGCACGGGGATGTTCATCAGGACGTCGGCCGTGCCCCGGTTCTTGACCTTGAAGCTCACCTCTACCGAGTCCTTTTCGAACACGCTCGGCGGCTTGATGTCCAAGCTCTCGATCTCGAGCTCGGCGAAGAGCAGGGTGAAGTCCACCGTGCGATCGTTGTTCGCCTCATCGGTCTCGGGCACCAAGCTACACGGGATTCTCGGCCCACAATGCGGTCACTGTTCGAGCCGACGATCACGGCGGCCTCGAACGACTCGGGCGCTACCTGTTGCGACCGCCGCTGTCG
>CALZKB010000168.1 GCA_945787575.1 Thermoanaerobaculia bacterium
GCGCGGCAACACCGCAGCACACCCGAAACCGCCGCAACCCGAAGGGCGACAAGGGATTACGGCCCATCTGCGGTGTGACTCGTCGTCAACGATAGCTCGCATCGCTTCCTCCTCGCGCCTTGCAGCTGCACCGTAAGCTTTTACCGCGCGACCCGCAGGACTTCTGCCACGGGCTGCTAGGCCCCCCAAGATCGGTACGAAAAGAAGGCCCGCTACAGGTGCCGGCCCTACCGGGGCCTCGCCCGCCTGCACCGGTGACCTGGGTCCTCGGTCGT
The DNA here is from genome assembly GCA_945787575.1 of Thermoanaerobaculia bacterium. Taxonomy (GTDB): domain Bacteria; phylum Acidobacteriota; class Thermoanaerobaculia; order Multivoradales; family JAHEKO01; genus CALZKB01. The sequence continues at coordinate 276 of CALZKB010000168.1, forward strand.
CGCTAACGGGACGGCCCGAAGTAGAGCAAGAGCGCGGCCGTCGCGAGCATCGTCACGAGACCGCCGCCGAGCCAGCGGGCCATCTCGCCGCCGCCGTTGACCCGTGCCACGATCCACTTGCTCATCGCGTTGGTCGCGATCGCGATCAGCACCGCCTGAGCGGCCACCGACAGCGGCAAGCTGCCTTGCCCGAGGAGAGTCGACACCGACAGGGCGACGGCGCTCACACTCCCCGCCCCGGCGACCGCGCTCGCCAGGAGCACACCCCGCGCTCCCAACCATAGCTCCGTCAGCTTGACGAGACCGAAGATCGCCACGAAGTACGCACCGAAGGTGAGGGCCGGCCGCAGGGAGTAGGGGTTCTTGATCTCGAGCTCCTCCTCCGACTCGTCGCGAAGTCGCCGAGACAGAAACCACGAGCCGACGAGACCGACCACGCACATCCCGATCAGCGGCACGGCGACGGTGTTAGCGAGCTCCCGGTTGACGGCCCAGATCAGCACGAGCAGCCGTAGTCCTTGGACCGAATTGGCAAGGACGGCATTGGTACCGAAGAGACGGCTCGCCTCCGGCACTCTGCGAGATCTCGCCGCTAGCGACATCGTTGTCGCGGTGGTCGACACCAGACCGCCGGCGACGCTCGAGACCATCAGTCCGCGGCGCTCACCCAGCCAGCGCATCAGGAAGTAGCCGACGTAGCTGACGCTCGAGACGAGGATGACCAGCCCCCAGATCTGCCGGGGATTGAAAAAACCGTAGGGATCGAGCGCGCGATCGGGCAGCACCGGATAGATCACCAGGACGACGGCGAGGAACTTGAGCGTCGCCTCGAACTCCGAGCTGCTGATCCGCTCCCGGACGAACTCGTGCAGGCGCTTCTTGGAGGCCAGGAAGATCGTCAGGACGATGCCGGCGCTGATCGCTTCGACTTCGTAGGTACCGACGAGATAACCGAGCCAGAAGACGAGGATCGCCGCGACCTCGGTGGTCAATCCGAGCTTCTCCGCTGGCGAGCGGTAGTAGGAGATCAAGATGAGACCCGCCACCGCCGCGAAGGTAACGGCCGTCAGGACGGGGCTCTCGAGCAAGCCGGCGATGCCACCAATCAGCCCGAAGATGGCGAACGTCCGCACCCCGGCCACGTGGCCGTCGCCGACCCGTCCGCGGTAACGCTCGATTCCGACGAGGAGGCCGAGGGCCAACGCCTCGCCGAGATGTTTGAACGTATCGAGCTCGAGAGCCATAACCCTTTTCGCCGGCCGTTCGTAAACAGGGAGGAACCCCCACATCGTTCGGCCGCCTAGCAGTATACGAGGCTCCCTGGCTCTGCTCTCGGGGTTCCAGCGCTCACCGCTGCGTCGGGTCTTATACTCTCGCCACCAACTTCAACCGGAGAATCATCATCGCCGCCAGATCTTTCGCCGCCGCTGGCCTGCTCGTCCTGCTTTCGACGGCCTGTTCGATGCCCGACGAGCCTCCGAGCTCGACCTCGCCTCAGATCGTCCATCTCGCGACCCGCCTCGACGCCGCTCAGGTGGAGTCGGGGGCGGCGCCGTTCGCCGCGCGCGAGCAGCGACGCTGGAGCTTCCATGAGCCGCAACCCGCTTGGCTCGCTCTGGCGACCGGGCACACCGCTTCGCTCGGCGCCGTCACCACCGAGCCGGTCGACAACGCCCTGCGGGTGGCCGTCGACCGGGCGCCGGCGATGCGGACGATGCTGCTCATCGGCGGGATCCAGCTCGAGCTCGAGCCCGGCCTCGCGCTCGCGGACTGGGAGGCGGTCCGGATCCGCGCCCGCTCGCGTGACCGATTCGCCGGCATGACGTTGGCGCACAACCTCGACGACGCGGAGGCGATCCCCGGCGACATGCTCTTCTTCTTCTCGACCGACGAGGCTCCGCCGGTGTTCAACGACGGCTCCGAGCAGGTCTATGCCCTCCCCCTGCGCGCCCGCGAAGACGAGGGGCCGGGCACCGAGCTACGGAGCATCGGGATCCTTGTCGCGGCCGTCGAACCGGCCGCCATCGACATCCTGTCGATCGAGATGGTGCCCCGCGGCGCCTCGTTTCTCGACGATTACGGAGTGCGGCACGTCGTGCGCGGCGGCGAGACTCGGACGACCCTCTTCGCTCACGCGCCGGCGACGCTGTCCTGGGAGGTGGAGGTGCCGGTAGGCGGCCGGCTGGATGTCGGGGTGACCGCCGCCGCCGGTGAGCCGGTTACCTATCGGGTCACCGCCAACGCGGGCAGCCCCGTGGAGAAGGCGCTGTACGAGGAGACCGTCTCCGACGCCGAGAGCTGGCAGCAGCGCTCGCTCGATCTTTCCGCCCTCGCAGGCAGCTCCGCTCGGCTGACCTTCGAGGCGCAAAGCCGACGAGAAGGAGCGGTCGCCTTCTGGGGGGCGCCGATCCTGTCCGGTTCGGCGGTCGAGGAGCTTCCCAACGTCGTCTTCTACGTAATCGACGGGGCCGGCAGCGACTTCATGAGCGTCTACGGCTACGACCGACCGACGACCCCGTTCCTCGAGGTTCTAGCCCGGGAAGGGGCGATCTTCGAGCGCGCCTTCTCGAACGCGACCTGGACGCAACCGTCGACCGTGTCGTTCATGACCTCGCTCCAGCACAGCGTGCTCGGCGGCCTGCGCCGTGGAGTCCATTCGACTCCGGTTCCGAACGGGGCGACCACGATGGCCGACCACTTCCGCCGGGCCGGCTACCAGACCGCCTCGTTCGGGGCCAATCCGAACGCCGGGAGGCTCATCGGCCTCGAGCGAGGAGCCGACGTGCTGCGCGATTCGGTCGTCGAGGATCACTCGGCCTCCTCCGAGGAGCTTCACGCCGACTACTGGAGCTTCCGCGAGAGCTACCCTGGCGGCCCGACCTGGGTTCACTTCCAGACGACGGACGTTCACGAGCCCAACCACCCGGTGGAGCCGTTCGCCGGCCGGCTGGTCAGCGCGCAACAGCACCAACAGCTGCGGGCGTGGGAGCGACAGATGTTCCGAACCACCGGGGCTCTCTTCGGCCGAACCAGCATCGTCGACTTCTACGACGTCGCCCTCGAGCGCACCGGTATCGATCGCCGCGCCTACTTCGATGCTCGCCGCGGTCTCTACGACGAGACGATGATGTACCAGGATCAACAGCTCGCCCGGCTCGTACAGGGGCTGAAGGACCGCGGGGAGTGGGAGAGCACCCTGTTCGTCATCGCCTCCGATCACGGTCACCCGGCCGGCTCTTTCGCCCGCTGGGGCCGGGGACTGTTCGATCCGCAGCCCGATCCCTGGGAGGGAGCGCTGTTCGACGCCCATTCCTCGCGGGTGCCGCTGATCTTCATCTGGCCGGGCAAGATCGAGCCCGGCGCCCGCTTCGAAGAGCCCGTTTCGATGATCGACGTCCTGCCCACAGTGCTCGATCTGGTCGGTTTGCCGCAGCCGGTGGTCGTTCAGGGCCAGTCGCTGGCGCCCCTGCTCGACGGGAGCGAGCAGCTGCTGCGTCCAGTCATCCTCGACGAGTTCCGCATCGACGACGCGACCGGCGAGATGATCGGCAACCTGGAGATCGTCGACGGCAGGTGGGGGGCGTCGCTCGAGATCGGACCTCGGCCGGAAGGGTCGGACCCGATGAGGGGCCGCCACGCGGTTCCAATCGGCGGTCGCTGGGGAGCGCTGCATCCGAACTTCGCCGACGCGCCTCGGCTACTGCTCTACGACCTCGAGAACGATCCGTTCGCCCGCAAATCGGTCAACGACGATCATCCGGAGCTGGTGGAGAAGTACCACGCGTTGCTCCTCGAACTGTGGTCGGCCCATCGCGCGCTGGCGAGCCGCTTCGAGGAGGCCAGCGAGGTGGAGCTGTCGCCCGAGCAGCTGCGCCAGCTCCGGGCCCTCGGTTACATCCAATAAGGAGCCACCGGACGCCGCGCGATGAGCGCTCGCGGAATCCCGTTCGACGTGCGAGAGTTGTCGAGACTATGAGACCTCGGGTGCGGGTTTGGATCGCCGCGCTGCTGCTTGGCGCCGTCACCACCGTGGCTAGCAGCGCCGTCAGCCCGCCCGAGGAGGTGGCTTCGCCGTTCGCCGCGACCGAGGAGATGCGCCTGCGTGTCGAGGGCAAGCTGCCCAACAGCACCGTTGCTCGAATGCAGGCGCTGATCGATCTGATCTTCGCCGAGGAGGGCGGCTTGGGTTTCGAGTATCGGCGGCGGCCGACGCTCACGGCGGCGGAGGCCTACACCCAACGCGCCGGCAACTGCCTTTCCCTGGTCAACCTGTTCGTGGCGCTCGCCCGCAGCTCCGGGCTGCCCGCCAAGTTCATCGAAGTCGAGGACTACGAGGTCTTCTACCGAGACGAAGGGGTCGTCGTCCGCAGCGATCACATCGTCGGAGGGGTACGCATCGGCGGCGATCTGCTCACCGTCGACTTCCTCCCGGGTCGGCCGAAGCGCTACTTCCAGCTCCGCCCGGTCTCCGATCGCCGCGCCACCGCGCACTACTACAAGGCGATCGCGACCGAGGCTCTGGTCGACGGTGATCTCGACAAATCCGAGCGCTACTTCGACCTGGCGCTCGCCGTCGATCCCGACTTCGCAGCGACCTGGAACAACCTCGCCATCCTCCGCCGTCGCCAAGACAACTTCGCGGGAGCGTTCGAGGCCCTCGAAAGGGCGCTCGCCATCGATCCCGAGCTGTTGCCGGCGCTCGAGAATCTCTCCGGGCTCTATCGCCGCACCGGCGAGCACGCCAAGGCGGAGGAGGTCAACGGACGAATCCTCAAGCTCCGGACCAACAACCCCTTCTTTCTCGTCGGCGAGGCGGCGCGGCTCATCGAATCGGGCGAGATCGACGACGCGGAGAAACTGCTGAACCGTGCCCGGCGGCTGCAATCCGACATCCCGGAGATCTTCATCTACCTCGCCAAGGTCGAGCTCGCTCGCGGCCGCACCAAACAGGCCGATCGGCTGCTGCGCAAGGCGCGCAACAAGAGCGAGGCGTTCTCGCAGGGCTTCCAGACCGCGATCCAGAACAAGATCAACAGCCTGCTGCCGGACGCCGAGACGTTCCGCGACGAAGGCTAGACGAGCTAGTCGACCAGGCCGCGCGAGGCGAGATGATCGTGGAGAGCCCGGGCGACGAGGTCGTGGGCCAGAGCCGACGGGTGGGGGTCCCGCGGGCCCAAGGCGAGCTCGGAGCTCCGGAAATCGGCAATCTCGTGCTCTGCCATGTAGCGCTCGAGGGGCGCTGCGGCGTCGAAGAGCTCGAACCCGAGTCCCTTCGCGTACTCGATCATTCTCGCGGTCAGCACCGGATCCGGGGTCAGCTCGAGGTCGGTGATCATCGGCGCGAACAGCACGACGAATCCGTGCTTCGAGGAGAGCTCGTCGAGCGTCGTCAACGCCGACTGGGCGGCCTCGATGCCGACCAAGTATCGGTACCTCTCTGGAACCCGCTCGGGGTCGACTGGCGGTCGCCAGCCGCCCTTGGATGTGCGCCCTGTCGGCGCTCGCACCAGTCTTCGCCTGCTTTCGTTCCCTCGACGGATGAGGTCGACCAAGAACAGTCGCTCGAAGTCCCAAGGGTCCGGCCCGTCGAGAACGAAGTTCGGTAGGCCCAGGTCATTGCCGATGAATCCGACGATCACCAGGTCGGGCGCGAAGCGCAGTCCTTTCTCCTCGAGCAGCGCGACTTGCATCACGGTGTTGTAGCCGGGCACGGCGGTGTTGAGGATCTCCCACCGCTTACCGGACTCGACCAGCCGCTCTTCGAGCCGAGCCAGGTAGCCGTCCTCCGCCAGGACTCCCCAACCGAACATCACCGAATCGCCCAGGCCGACGATGCGGCGAACGCCGGCGGGCTTCTCGAGGGAATACTCGCGGTCCCGGAATCCGTGGCTGTTCGTCGTCAGCGGGACCTTCCTGAACACCGCGTCGAGCTGCGGAATGAGCTCGTAGACGAGAAGGGGATTGCGGCTCGGCCGCAGGGTGTCGCCGAGCTTCACTCGGGCGCCGGCCGGTGTCGCGGCGCGAGCCTCGAGCTGTTCTTCGAAGTTCCGGCGCTCGCCTCGTGAGGCGAGGACCCGAAGACCGATTTCGCTAGCCAGCAGCGAGAAGAGGACCGACACCGCAAGGAGTGCAGCCTTGTTCCTCGTGGCGCCCATGGATCCTCGGCCGCATCGTAGCAAGCCGCAACTCGATCGAACGTCGACTCCTCGACCCGAGAGCGCATCCAAACTCCCCGCATCTCGTCCCCGGTGGCGCCGGCCTGGTGGCGCGCCAGCTCATCGAGAAAGTCGCGGAGCGGCGCGCGGCCGAATCGCGAGTGGACCGGGTAGGCGCTTACGGAGTGACCGGGCTTGCCGGCCGCGTGGTCGGATCGTCGTCGTTGAGCTCGTCGATGCCGAAGCCGAGAAGCGCCGCCGCACCGATGCCGACCCCGACTTTCTTTGCCGTCGTCCAGAAAACGACGGGGTCCTCATCGTTGCACTCTTCGTCGAGACCTTCCTCACCCGGATAGACATCGCCGGCAGCCAGCCGGTCGGCGACCTCGGGCTCGGGCACCGCGATCAACTCCCAGTCGTCGGTCTCCTGGTCAAAGGTGCACAGCTCGACCATCTCGATAGCCTCACCCTCCAAGACCTGACCCTGCGGATCGAGAACGAGGCGACTGTTGGCGGCCAGCTGGAACGACTCGCCCTCCGCGCTCGCGACCGACACGGTGCCGGACCTCACCGCCACCTGGACCCCACCCGCGGGGGTGCTCTCGAGGTATGCGGTCGAGCCGGCGTCCAGCCCAAGAAGGCTGTCGTCGTCCAACCGAAGCAGTCCGGTTGCTGCGCCGGAGTGAACGAGGGTCGGACTCAGCAGGGTCGTGCCCGAAGGCACGGACACGCCGTCGATCCGGAGATCTCCGGAGACGGTCTGACCCAGTTGACCGGCTGCTGCCGGCCAGCCCGCGGTCGCCGCCGCGAGGGTGAGGGCAACCGTGAAAACGCAGGATCTCGTGAGCTTATGCATAGTTACGATCCTTTCAAGTCGAGCATGATACTCCAGATCCAGGGATCGGTGCACCGACATCCTTCACAACGGCCGCCCAGGTTAGACTCCGCGGAGCGCATGAAACGCCTCTTGATCGTGCTGCCGGCAATCCTCTTCGGCGGCGTCTTGATGCTCGGTCTCGGCCGCTACGGGCTCACTCAAGATCACGCGCTCTATGTCGCTTTCGCGCTCCTCGTGCCTGCGACTGCCTGCTGGCTCTGGCTGCCGCCTGCCGTCGGACGCCCGGCGCTCGCCGCACTCGCGATCTGCGGCGGGGTGCTGCTGCTTCAGGTGGCGCTGAGACCGACCGATGCCGCGCGCGGCTTCGCCGTCGCTTCGCTGGGCTGGATGAGCCTGGTTCTTTCGCTGCAGTGGTCCGCCAAGAGCCGGCGCTGCCGTTGGTTGTTCTTCTTCCTCGTCTTTCTCGGTCTCATGGAAGCGCTCGGCGGATTGAGCCAGGCGCTCGGCGGAATCGATCGAATCTTCTCCTACCAACGCGGGCTCGGGCAGATCGCGAGCGGCACCTTCATCAACCGCAACCACTTCGCGGGATTTGCCAACATGGGACTGGGCTTGACGCTGGGATGGCTCTACACCGGCTTCGCCCGCGGCCGCAGGCGCCGCGAGCATCGCTCCGAAACCCTGGCGTGGAGCTGGCTCTTGATCATGACGAGCGCCTTCATCGGCCTCGCCGTCCTGCTGTCGCGGTCTCGAGGTGGGACGTTGTCGATGCTCGGCATGCTCGCCTTCGTCTTCGCCATGCTCATCCTTCAACTGCGCCGAGGCGGGAGCGGACGAGGGCTACCGGCGGCGGCCGTCGTGGTGCTCGTCGTCACGATCGTGGCGCTAGCCGCGGTCGTCGGCGTCGGCGGGCTCTTCGACCGCTTCACCGGGAGCGACGCGCTGAGTCGGCCGCAAATCTATCGCGACACCTTGCGCCTCATCGCCGACCACCCGTTGACCGGCGTCGGGCCGGGGCGCTACGTCTGGGAGTTCCGGCCCTATCAGACCTCCTCGGTGGCCCTCTGGTTCAACCACGCCCACAACGACTATCTGGAGACCGCGGCGGAGTGGGGCATTCCGCTCGCGCTTTGCTTCTGGGCTTTCGTCTTCCGGCGCCTCCACGGCGTCAGCCGGCTGTTCCTGACGGCCGACGATCCGTGGCATCGGGGAGCGAGCCTCGGCTGCGCCGCAGCGCTCGTCGCCATCCTTCTGCACGGCATGGTGGACTTCAACCTTCACATTCCTGCGAACCTGATGGTGTTTGCCGCCATTCTGGGGCTCGGCTGGAGCCTGGAGCTGGAGGTGCGGAGGATGCCGCTGGCACCGGTCCTCACCGGACCCGGGGCATCCGAATGAGAGTCGCGCGCATCGCCTTGACCGTGCTCTTGCTGCTGGCCGGCTGGAGGGTCTGGCAACGCAAGGCCGCCCTCGAGCTCGCGGCGGTGCCGACTCTCACCAACCTCGAGCGGGCACGACACGCAACTACGACGACGCCCGCCGCCACATGGAGCGCGCCGTCGAGCTGCGACCCAAGAGCGCCCGTTTTCTCGCCGAGCTCGGCGCGCTCTACGAGGTCATGGATCTGATTCCCGAGGCGGAGGCGATGCTGCGCCGCGCCCTCGATCTGAACCCGCGAGACGCTCCGTATCTTTGGCGCCTCGCGAACCTGAAGCTGCGACTCGGCGACATGGACGAGGCGGTGCCTCTCGTCGGCGAGGCGATGGATCGCGACCGCTCGCTGGCCGACGCCGGCGCCTCGCTCCTGCTCAAGTCCCGTGTCGAGCCGGCGACGGTGCAGCGGCTGTGGCCGACCGGTCCGGGAATGGCGGGGGCACTGCTTCAGCACTTTCTGCGCCTCCGTTCGAGAGCCGGCTTGGAGATCACGTCCAGTGTTCTCGACCACCAGTGGGCGCAGACCTTGGCAGACGACGAGCCGCCAACGGCTTCACAGGCCTCCGCCCACCTCTCCTATCTGGCGGACAGTGAGCGTCATGTCGAGCTACGGTCCGCCTGGATCGCTTGGAAGGCGCGTCACGGCGTCGAAGATCCGGCTTTCTCGTCTGGCATCACCGCGCTGTGGAATGGTGACTTCGAGCTCGAATTCGCCCCCGGGTTGATCGACTGGCGCGTGCGCGAAGCGCAGCACTGGCGGATCGCACGGAAGCCTGGCCTCGGGGAGGACGGCTCGGTGGCGCTGGTGATCGACTTCCTCACCGTCGAGGGCAACTTCGCCGGCTTGCGACAGCAGTTCGTAGCCTCCCCTCAGGCAAGCTACTTGCTCTCCGCCCTAGTCGCCTCCGAGGCGCTCGACGGGCCCGAGGTCTATTTCGAGGTTCTCGATCTCGCCTCTCGAGAGCCTGTCGCTCGGTTGCCGGTCGGTCGCGGCACCGCCGGCTGGCACGAGGTTTCGGTGCGGTTCGCCCCGCCGCCGGCTTCCGGGCTTTTGCGCTTGACTCTGCGCGGCGACGGTCGTCGCAGCGACTCCGTGCTCAGCGGTCGGCTGCTGTTGGATAAGCTAGCCGTGCGACCTCTGCCGGCCCCGCCACCAGGCCCATGACCACCGCCACGCTCGTCACAGTACTCGCTCTCGTCGCGAGCTCCGGCGACAACTCGAAGCGCATCGATAAGGGCTTCGTGGACGGACTGAGAGTCGGCGACCAGGGTCGGGTCTACTACGAGCTCAATGTCGGTGGCACGAAGCGCCGCGTGGACGTGGCGCCGACGGAGATCACCTCTGTCGAAGCGGAGTCTTCCGTCATCGCGACCGATCCCGAACGCCTCTTTCGGGAGGGGTTCACCGCCGAATTCCAGATCCCTCGAGATCGCATCTCGGCAGCCTCTATCTTGGCCTTCGCGCGCGAGGTGGAAGCCAGCAAGGGCACGCCGATCGATTCGGAGACCCTACAGCGCTTGTTGCCCAGCGACCCGGAGACTCAAGAGCTGCTCCTCGCCTGGCTCGAAGAGCAACGATTGCGGAGGCTGAGCGAGACGGCCGTCCGCGAGGCGCGCCGCTCCGTCCGCACCGGGCAGGTGCTGGCAGGTAGCTACCGGATCGGCTTGCCGGCTCGGGAGGCTCGCTTCTACAACCAACAGCCCCGGTTCGACGTCTTCCTGGGCGCGCTGGCGGTCGATCGCCGGCCCGTGAGCCACGCCGCATTCAAGCTGTTTCAGCCGAGCCACCTTTTCGTGGGATCCGAGAGTGCGGCCGTGACCACGATCACCTACGAGCAGGCCGACGAGTTCTGCCGCTGGCGAGGAGCGCGGCTGGCAACGGAGTTCGAGTGGGAGATCGCGATCCAACAAGAGCTCGTGACCTCGCCGCCCGGCCTGCTCGAATGGACCGCCTCCTGGTACACGCCCTATCCTGGAAACACCCGGCCGGAAGCAGCGTACGGCGACAAGTACCGAGTGCTCCGCGGCGGGCTCGGAGGCTCCGACGGAATGCTCGACGCGCATCGGCGCCGCTTCATGGAGCCCATTTCCTCGAGCCCCGAGGTCGGATTCCGCTGCGTCCAGTCCGCCTCGGGCTAGGTCCCCGACACCGCAACTCACCTCCGGCGTGTCGCGGCCAGCTACCCCGCGGAGCCGATCGGGTAGACGTTGTCGGCTAGCGTTGCCTTCTTCTTTTCGATCGCGTCGACGCGCTGAAGCCCCCAACTTCGCACGGCCAGGATCACGAAGAACTCGACGACGATCAGGGCTAGGCCGATCGGAGCGCTCTTGCTCAACGCCACGGTCAGGCTGAAGGCGCAAAACGCCATGACCAGCGCGTAGATCCCCAACACGACCCGAGGGCGAGTCAAGTGGAGTACCTCCATCAGGTGATGGAGATGGTTGCGATCGGCGTTGAACATTCTCAGCGCCCGCTTGAGGGGCCCACTCTCGGTCCCCTGCAAGAAGCGGCCGAGCATGACCAGGAACGCATCGATCATCGGCACGCCGAGGGCGAGCAGCGGCACCAGGATGGCGACCGCCGCCGGTGTCTTGAGCGACGAGTGCACGCTGACCGCCGCCAGCAGAAAACCGAGGGTCAGCGCCCCGGAGTCACCCATGAAGACCTTTGCCGGGTGCCAGTTCTGGCGCAGAAAGCCGACGCAGGATCCGGCCGCGGCTGCCATCAACAGGACGGTCATCGAATTGCCTTGCACGAAGGCGTAGATCGAGAAGCTGATCGCGATGATCGCCACGACTCCGCTTGCCAGGCCGTCGAGACCGTCGATCAAGTTGATCGCGTTGGTCACGCCGACGATCCAGATGCAGGAAGCGATCCCACCGAGGACACCAAGCTCGATGTCGCCCAAGACCGGCAGGCTCAGCGTCCCGAAGCTCAAACCGGCGCGGACGACCCACGCGCGTCCGCCAGACCGAGCAGGAAAATGATCGTCGTACCGATCAAGACTGCCGTGATCTGCGACGGCGGCAGCCCGTTCAGCTGCTGGCTCCACCGAAAGACCAGGACTGCGAGAACCCCCACGGCGAGACCACCGAGAATCGCAATGCCGCCCAGTCGCGGAGTCGGGTCGATCTGGCGCCGCCGTCCACCCGGCTGGTCGACCGCGCCAAAGGCCCGAGCCAAGCGCAAGCTCAAGGGCACCAGGAGGGTCGTCACCAGACAGGCGACCGACCCCGCCACGAGCGCCGAGAATGCTAGGTTGGAGGCTGCTTCACTCATCAGTCGCTACCCTCCCCATGCGCGGTATACCCTGTGTACATGCCGCGACGCAGTGATCTAGTTCACGTAACGGAATAGACACCCCTCCACGCGGCCGACGCGTTGTATCATCAATGATCAACGTAACTTAGCCACCTCACCGACTTCCCGCGCCGACCGGCCTGCCATGACCGAGCCACCAGAGACACCTCGAAGCGGCCTTCCGCAGCGCTACGTCAACCCGACGCTGCCCCAGCTCTACCAGCCGATCCCAGGTGACGGTCCGTCGTCGCCGCGCCAGACGTCGCTCAAGGACTATCTCTACATCCTCCGGCGCCGCAAGTGGCTTCCGGTCGCCGTGACCACTACAGTCCTGGCCCTCTCGGCGCTGCAAGTGTTCACTACGACACCGCAGTACACGGCGGCTGCCCGGATTCAGATCAACCCCGGTGAAGCCGATATTCTCCCTTATCAAGACATCGCCGGACCCGGTCGTGGCCTGGCCTCCGAACAGTTCGTTTGGACCCAGGCGGAGAAGCTCAAGTCGCGCGACCTGGCGGCGCGAGTGATCGAGCGTCTAGACCTGGCCAGCAACCGCGACTTCAACGCCCGAGCCAGCAGAGGAGCGTTCAAGGAACTGACCAGCAACATCCGCGGCTTGGCTCGCGGCGTAGTGCGAGCCGTGTTCGGCTCTCCGAAGCCGCCGGTCGAGCAGACCGTGGTGACAGAAGCAACCGACGCGACGGATGACTCGAGCCGTGCCCCCGCACCGAACGACCTTCGACTCCAAGCCCTCGAAACCAGGCTGATCAACAGCATCCGTATCCGCCCGCTGCGCCGGACCCGCCTGATCGAAGTGGGCTATGTCTCCCAATCTCCGGAGTTGGCGGCTCGCGTTGCCAATACTCTGGCCGACGAGTTCATCCTGCTGCACCTGCAGAGTCGTTACGACGCGACGATCCGCGCCACACACTTTCTGGAAGAACAACTAGCCGAGCTCAAGAGCAAGGTCGAGTCTTCCGAAGCCAACCTTCTCGCGTATGCACAGCGGAAGGACATCGTCACCGTCTCCGGCGACGAGACCGTCAACCGCAAGCGCTTCGCGGACCTCTCGGACGAAAAGACCCGGCTTTACAACGAGATGGTCGCAGCCCAAGCACGCTACGATGCGGTGCGCAACTCCACGGGCCGCAACCTTCCCGAGCGTTTCAAGGACGAGCGGATCCGCTCGCTCGAGGCGCGCCTGTCCGAGATCGAGGGAGAACTGGCCGGATACTCCAGCCGCTACGGCCCGGAATGGCCGGCAGTCAAACAGCTCCGTTCCCAAAGTGATGCGGTGCGGGCCCAACTCGCGCTCGCCCGCCGCGAGGCCGTCTCGTCGGTCGAGCAGGAGTACCAGTTGGCGCGCAATCGTCACGACCGCATCGCATCGACCATGACCGACCAACAACAGGTCGTCGACAGGCTGGACGACGATTCCATCGAGTACAACATCCTCGAACGTGAGGTGGAGAGCAACAAAGCCCTCTATCAAGGCCTCTTGCAGCGGCTCAAGGAAGCCACGGTTGCAGCCGGACTCGAATCGAGCAAGATCCAGGTGGCCGACCGCGCGATCAGGCCGTACGTAGCGAGCGAGCCCAAGAAGACCCAGAGCCTGATTCGCGCCTTGCTCCTCGGCCTTCTCCTCGGACTGGCCTCGGTGGTGTTGGCCGAGAACCTCGACAACACCGTCAAGACACCCGACGACATCGATCACTTCATCCACCTGCCGCCGCTCGGGATCATCCCCGCGCTCTTCGGGAGGACGGAGGGCTCCCAGCTCGACAAACTCCTGCGCCGCAAGACCGAGAGCCTGGCGCCCGACGGGCCGGTGCTCGTCTACGGGCGTGAGGGTGAGTCTCTCACCTCTCACTCTTGGGAGGCTTATCGCTCGCTGCGCACCTCGATCATGCTCTCGTCGCCCGCCAAGGCACCGCAGGTTCTCCTCGTCACTTCGGCGATCCCCGGAGAAGGCAAGTCGACGACCGCGCTCAACCTGGCAGTGGCTCTTTCCCAGACCGGCGCGCGTACCCTCTTGCTGGATCTCGACCTGCGACGGCCCAAGCTGGCCAAAGCCCTGGGCCTCGAGACCATCGAAGGGATGAGCACCTACCTCACCGGCCACGCCAGCCTCTCGACCCTCATCCAACCGACCGAGGTCGCGAACCTCTACGCCGTCGCATCAGGTCCCAACTCACCCAACCCGCCGGAGCTGCTCGGCTCAGAACGCATGCGGGTAGGGCTGACTCTCGCTCGCGATTTCGCTCACGTCGTGATCGATTCGCCGCCCTGTCTCGAACTCAGCGATGCGGTTCTTCTCTCAGTGATCGTTGACGGCGTCGTCCTCGTGGCTCGAGCGGGGAAGACACCGCGGAACGCGCTCATTCGTGCGCGCGATCAACTGCTTCGCGCCCAGGCGCCGCTTCTGGGTGTCGTGCTCAACTCGGTCGATATCCACACCGATGGCTACAGCTACTACGGCAGCTACTACAATTACCACGGCTCGGACAGCGACCTCGCGACCGAGAAGAGGACCGCCTAGTGCGCCGTGCGGCCCGGCCGCTCGTTTTGATCGTGTCGCTCGCCGCCGCCGCTCCACTGACGGCCGCCACCGGAAGTCTGAGCATCGAGTCTCAACCCGGAGTCGAGGTGGTGTGGGATGGCACTGTGCTCGGCCGCACCGACGCACGCGGAACCATGCTTGTCGAGGGCATCCCTCCGGGCGAGTACGTGATCGATCTGAGCAAGACCGGCTATCGACGTCAGCGGCAGCGCATTCTCGTCACTGAAGGGCCGGCGACGTTCCACGGCTATCTCGAGCAGCTCGAACGGACCGAGCCACCGAAATCGTCGAAGGCGGCCGCATCTTCTGCCGGAGTGGAGCCCCCTTCACCGCCTCCCGCCGAAAGCGAATCGACGGCGGACGCCGAGGCCGTCGACGGTCCCGCGGTCCTGTCCGCCAGCCGACCCGAATCGAGTGCGCCACCGAGCCCGAGGCCCGCCCCGGCAGTGCCCGAGCCGGCCACTAGCCGCGCAGGGCTCGAGGAGTCCGCCCCGACAGTGCCCGAGCCGGTCGTTAGCCGCGGGGGGCTCGAGGAGCCCGCCCCGGCCCGCGCATCTGGCGCCACGCCGCTGGTCACCGAGAGTGCCAAGCGTCGCGGTCTCATGCAGGTCTTTCTCGCCATCGGGATCGCGCTGGCCGGCGGTTTGGCCATCTTCTTCACCGCTCGCCGACCATCCTCGGTGGCCGCCGCCAGCGTAAACACCTCAAGCGAAGTGCTGCTGGAGAAGACGGTCTCGGCGAGCGACGACAGCCGGTTCATCGAGAACCTCAAACAACGCGAGCGTGCTCTGGACGATTCGAGCGAAGGTGCGCGCCGGGTCATCGAAGTCGAGGTCATCGACGTCCAAGAGATCGAGGGAGACGCCTGACCTCGAACAGAGCGCCCGGGGATCGGCCATGCATCGCCACGCCCGGTCCACCCCTCGATGAGCGCGACGAAGAACCAGGAGACCAGACCATGCACCGCGTAGCCACACTGTTCATCTCGGCTGTCACCGTCTTGCCTGTCGCGGGCGGAGCCCAGTTCGTGGAGTACGACCCCCCTGGCGACTTCCGAGGTCCGGCCGAATCGCGCAAGGAGATCTTCGAACGGAGAATGGAAGACGCGCGCTGGCGTTTCGGCCGGCTCTACGCCAACCCGTGGTTCGCCGTCAGGGACCTGAGCTACGTGGACAATGACTCGACCGACGCTTCGACTGGCAACAGCGCGGATCTCAGCATCGCCCTCGGTGCCGGCCTCGACGCATACCTTCCCGCCGGCGGCAACCTCGTGCTCGGCAGCTACGTCCGCCCTGAGTACGTCTGGTGGCGCGACAACGAGGAACGGAGGCGGCTCAACGGCGGGGCTGGCTTAGGACTCTTCGCCAGTTTCGGCCGCATTGGCGTCGAGGGCTCGGCCGAGCGTAGCGAAAGGTCCCAGATCTTCAGTCGTGAGCTCGAAGAACGCGTGAATCAGCGCTCCGACAGCGCGACCTTGGAGCTGACCGTCGACCTCGGCAAGCGAGTCGCGTGGTTCGTTCGGGCC
>CALZKB010000169.1 GCA_945787575.1 Thermoanaerobaculia bacterium
CGGTCCGGCGGCTCGCGGCGAGCATGCATCAGGGGGGAGATTGAAACGCTCGGGTTGCGGAACGAGCTGGGGTGCCGCTCGGGACCCATCAGTCGCCGGCTTCGTCGTCGGCCGGCGGCGCGGGCTTGGACCTGCCGAAGAACGACAGGATGCGCCCCCAGTAGGTCTTGAGCACCATTCCGACGCCGAGAAGACCGGCGAGCAACATCTGGACGAAAAAGCTCCCACTCCCGGGATCGATGTAAGCGGTGGCCGAAGGGGTCGCCAGGAGTTGGATGAAGGCGGCCCCGAGGGCGCATCGAAAAACGATGCTCAAGGGTCTGGCAGCGGGTCTCATCGGGCTATCCTCTTTGCGCTCCCGAGCGAACGCTCAGTTCGTCGAGAATGTCGTCGATTGAGCGAGTGAGCTCCCAGCCGGGGAAATCCCGTCGAAAACGGCCCAGATCGCTGATGTAGCAGATGTGATCTCCCTGGCGTGGCGCATCGACATACTGGATCTCTAAGCTCTTGCCGATCCTCGGTTCGAGGCGTTCGATCGCCTCGAGCACCGAGAGGCTGTTCTCCCGGCCACCGCCGAGATTATAGACCGCGGCGACACGGGGGTTCTCGTAGAATTCGAGGAACGACGTGCATACGTCGAAGGCGTGGATGTTGTCGCGAACCTGCTTGCCCTTGTAGCCGAAGATCCGGTATCGGCGCCCCTCCCGAATCGCCCGCGCGAGGTAGGCGAGGAATCCGTGCAGCTCTGCTCCCGAGTGGTTCGAACCGGTCAGGCAGCCGCCCCGAAAGCAGACGGTCGGCATTCCGAAGTAGCGGCCGTATTCCTGGACGAGGATGTCGGCGGCGAGCTTGGAGGCGCCGAACAGGCTGTGCATGGTGGCGTCTATCCGGCAGCTCTCGTCGATGCCTTCGGAATGCTCGCAGTTCGCATAGTCGAAGCGGGTTTCGAGCTCGACCAGCGGCATCTCGTTCGGCGCGTCGCCGTAGACCTTGTTGGTGCTCATGAATAGGAAGGGCGATTCGGCACACTTATCGCGGACCGCCTGAAGCAGGTTGAGAGTGCCTGTGGCGTTTACGTCGAAGTCGTCGAAGGGGCGGTCTCTAGCGAGATCGTGGGAGGGCTGAGCCGCGCAGTGAATGACGAGATCCGGCTTCACCCTCCCGATCAAGTCCGCGATGGAGACCCGATCTCGGATATCGAGATCGTGATGGGTGAAGTGGCGCGTCGTCGCTCTCAGCCGCTCGAGGTTCCAGGTCGTGTCTCCGTCGGGGCCGAAGAAGTCGCGGCGGAGGTTGTTGTCGACACCGTCCACCTGCCAGCCTTGGTCGTCGAAGAACGACACCGCTTCGGATCCGACGAGGCCGCTGCTCCCGGTGATGAGGACTCGCTTCACGAGGCCGCCTCGGACGGTCTCGCGGCCCAGCGCTCGCCGAGCTCCGTCAGATCGGCCATGCGGGGGCCATCGTAGGCGGCAAACCGGGCAGCCTGAGCCGCGGTTTCGCGCCAAATGAAGCTCGCCCCTGTCTTCCGGGCCGCCTCATAGTCGGACCATCCGTCGCCGACGAAGATCAGCCTGGAAGGGCCAATGGCGAGGTCCTCGGCGATGCTCTCGAGAATGTCGGGCTTGGAGCTCGGCGATCCGTAGATTCCCTGGAAGAAGCGATGCCAGCCCCGAGCCGAGATCACTACCTCGAGCTCCTCTTGTGGCGTGCCCGAGGCGATGAAGGTCGGCATGCCGTCTGCACGCAGCCGCCGCAGCGCAGGCTCGGTTCCAGCTACCGCGGGACAACGAACTACGCGCTCGAAGACCAGGTCGCTGAAGCGCTGCCCGAGACCTCGGCTTTCGTCCTCCGCCAGTCGCTTGCCGAGCAGCTCCCGGTAGATCCACTCGAATTTTTCGAAGCGGGAGATTCCCAGGTTCTCCTGATGGTGGTTCGCGATCGCCTCGTGGTGTTCGGGGTAATCGGCGAAGAGCTCCGTGAACGCTTCGGTCTTGATGTCCACAGACTCGATCAATACGCCGTCGCAATCGAAGACGACGGCGGCCGGTTTGCGCCAGCCACCCTCGCGCGATCGAAGTTCGTCAAACATCCCGCAGATAGCCCTTGTCGGCTAAGCCTTCCGTCATCAGGCCGGAGATACGATACAGGGTCCCCGGCGCCAGCTGTGCGGAGAACTTGTAATTCATGAGTCGGAAGGGACCCGCCTTGAGCTCTAGGAGCGGATCAGGTTGGACGCCCAGGAATCGCGCGATCGTCCTCAGACCTTTTGTAGGATCGGCGCAAAGGTCTTCGTAGCGGATTTCCAGGAAGCGATCTTCTTTGAGCCGGAGCTCGATGACCTGGCGCGTGATCTCGACCATCGAAGCTTGCCAGAAGCGGCTCGTGGCGTCGAGAGTCTCGTTGAAATCTTGCTCGCGGTTCTGCTCCGCGTCGCCTTTTCGCTTGGCGGAGGAGAGCGCGACCGCTCTGCCGTCTCGCACGAGATGAATGAACTTGGCAGGAGGGAACGTCTCCAGCATCGTCGGCATCATGAAATGGACCATCGCGCTCTTGTTTACCAGGACCCGCCCCCTCCGGGCGATCTGAAAAGCACCGAAGAGCGCACGAATGGCGGTGGCTCGTTCGCCCGACCACGTTCCTGTCGAAGCCTGAGAGAACTGCTTCGGGTCCAGCCAGATAGGGGGAGCATCGACCTTGCGAGAGCTCCAGGGGTACAGATCGGGGTGCCAGTGCCTGTTGGCCTCGCTAGGGTAGACGGCCAGGTCCGGATGCGTAGCGAGAGTCCGACGCAGGAACGTCGAACCGCTGCGACCACAGCCGATGATGAAGCAGGGATTGCGTACGGCCTTCTGCGCCCAACCCGGTGCGATCGTGGCCAGCGCGTATCCGACTCGTAACGCCAAGGAGTCGGCGAGCTTGCCCATGTTCAGAGCTCGAGCACGTCTGGCAGATGGTCCAGCCACCATTCGGCTACTCCGAGATCCAGGCGGGTATGAATGTCGCGGCCGGTGACCCAGTTGCGAACGATGGGTTTTGAGCGCTTGCCCATCCACCACCACGGGTTCGGTCCATCACGGCGATCGACGGTGCCCTTCCTAAAGGCCCAAACTCCTTGGTCGTAGTAGTAGGCCTTGGGGTAGGACTGCCGCTCGGTGGAGACTTGGCGATTGGCATCACCGTAGGGTCGGAGGACGCCGTCGACGATCTCGAGGGCACGCAGAGGGTGGTCGTCCGCGGCCTCCCAGACGGTCATCACCGAGTCGAGCGATGGATCACGATCGAGTTCTTCGAGGCAGCGATCGATGAGCTCTCCGTCGACCATGACCGTGTTGCCGAGCAAGAGGACGACGTTGGCGAGGTCCGGATGGCGCTCCTCGACCCACTGGACGCCGTGCCGGATCACGTCTCCATGGTTGACGTTGTCGCCTCCGAGCTCTTCGGGTCGTTCGATGACCGTCGCGCCCAGGCGTCGGGCGGCCTCAGCAATCGAGTCGCCGTCGGTCGAAACGAAGACCGATGCGATGGAACGGGCAGCGAGCGCGGCCTCGATCGGATAGGCGACGAGCGGCCGTCCCGCAACCGGATAGACGTTCTTGTCGCGGATCGACTTGCTGCCGGTGCGGGCAGTGAGAATGGCAGCGTTCAAGCGGGGTCCTTCGAGGCGTGGAGCTCTTCGAGGATCTGCAGCAGCCCCTGGCCCATGTCGACGAAACAGTCGGTCGTCAGCTTACGGCCGACCCGCGGAGAGAAGGCGTAGGGGGTGACTCGGTAGTGCTCTTCGGACGGCTCTCGATAGTCGACCTCGATCTCCTTACCGAGGATCTCGGAGAACATCGTGAACAGATCGCGCAAGCGCAGCGGATGGGGACCGGAGAGGGTGAGATGTTGATTGGCGAACTCGGGCTCGAGGGCGCGGACACTCAGCTTGGCGGCGTCCTCCACGTGTATGTAGTCACGCGCGTCGTCCGGATGCCCGGCGTGCGAGATCGACCCTTGGTGCAGCGCTTGCGCCAAGAGACGGTGAACTCCGTTCGATTCGCCGGCTCGCGGGCCGTAGAGGCTGCCGTAACGCAGAATGGTGTAGTCGAGACCGAACTGCCGTTGAAACTCCTCGGTGTAGGCCTCGCAAGCCTGCTTGCTGCAACGGTAGAAGCCGCCGGCGCGGCTGAATACGTAGACGGTGCTCGCCAGGACGAACCGACGGACTCCATGTCGTGAAGCGGCGTCGAGAGCATGTACCGTGCCCAGGACGTTGGTCACGGCCGTCTCCGCGGCTTCGCTCCCAGCGACCTCGAGGTCCGAAGCTGCAGCGAGGTGGAAGAGGCTGTCGCACCCTTCGGCCGCCGCGTCGAGGACGGACGGTTCGCGGATGTCTCCGACGGCCATCGTCTGATCGTGGCGAAGGTGCGGCGATTCCTCCCGATCGAAGACCGTCACCTGATGCCCGGCTTCGGACAGAGCATCGGCGACGAAGCTGCCGAGGAAGCCGGAGCCTCCGGTCACGAGCGTCTTGGTCATCGCGTCGTCTCGCTGAGTCCTCGAAGAAGTTGATCCACGGCTTCCAGCTCCATCTCCACCCGGCTTTCAACTGCGTAGGAGCCGATGTGTGGCGTGAGGACAACATTATCGAACTCGACGAGCGCTCCGGAGTAGGGCTCCTCTTCGAAAACGTCGAGATATGCGCCGGCCAGCCGTTCTGCGGCAAGGGCCGCGATGAGGGCTTGCTCGTCGACGAGAGCTCCGCGCGCGCAGTTGACGAGCACGGCGTCGGACTTCATGACGGCGAGCCGGGAACCATCGAGAAGTCGGTGGGTCTCCGGGCTGTACTCCAGATGCAGCGAGACGATGTCACTTTCCCGGAGCAGGTTCTCGAGATCGGTGTACTCGACGGCGTGCGCCGCGGCATACCCGGGGTCGGGACGCGGATCAGTCGCCAGCACGCGGAGCTCGAACGGTCGCACGAGACTCACGAGTCTGCGGCCCGTCCGGCCGAGACCGACGATGCCGAGCGTCCGCCCTGCGAGCAGCCGTCCCATCGGCTTGCGCCACTGCCCGGTTCGCAGCTGCCGGTCGCTCGTGGTGATGTGGCGCAAGAGTGCGAGGATCCCGCCCAGGGTGAGCTCCGCGACGGCCGCGACGTGAGCTTCGGAGGTCCGGCACACTCGAATGCCCAGCCGCTTCGCACTGTCGAGATCCACCTGGTCCGTGCCGGCGCCGCAGCGCGAGATGACTTTGAGCGCTCCGGCGCTCTCGAGTGTCTCGCGATCGAGTGTCTCGGTGCCGGCGATGAGCCCCTCCGCCTCACAGAGCATCTCCCGGATCTCGTCCGGCTCGAGGCGACGACCGTGAGGATTGAGCGTCACCTCGTGGCCGGCCGTCCGAAGACGGTCGAGCGGGGCCGCGTCATGGCGGCCGAAGCTGCTCGTTGAGACCACGACCTTGGACATTCGGGCTAGGCTCGTACGACGTTAGAGGAATCTGCGGGCAAGGCTCGCCTGGTATCGATCACCAGACGGGCGTGGCGGCGTACCCTCTCGTAGTCGATCGAGGAATGATGGGTGACGACGATCACCGCGTCGTAGCCGGCGAGCGTCTCGGCGTCGAGCTCGACCGATCGCTTGTCAGGCAGCTCCTTCCAGCTGCGCATCCGCGGCGCCTCGGGGAAGTAAGGGTCGTGATAATCGACCTCCGCGCCCTCGGCGTCCAAGAGACTGAGAATCTCGAATGTGGGACTCTCTCGCGGATCCGCCACGTCGGGCTTGTAAGCGAGGCCGAGCAGCAAAATCCGCCGGCCGGCGAGGCTCTCGGCCGAATCGAGGGCTTGACGCAAGCGCTCGACCACGTATTTCGGCATCGCGATGTTGACCTCCCCGGCGAGCTCGATGAAGCGCGGCTCGAGGCCGTGCTGGCGCGCCTTCCACGAGAGATAGAAGGGGTCGATCGGAATGCAATGCCCACCCCACCCTGGACCCGGGTCGAAGCGCATGAACCCGAACGGCTTGGTCTCGGCGGCATCGAGCACTTCCCAGACGTCGATTTGCATCCGTTCGAAGACCAGCTTGAGCTCGTTGACGAGTGCGATGTTGACGGCTCGGAAGATGTTTTCGAGCAGTTTGGTAGCTTCGGCCGTCCGGGCGTTGGCGACCTGGACGATCTCGACGACGACGAGCTCGTAGAGTCTAGCGGCGAGGTCGCCGGATTCCACATCGACCCCACCCACGACCTTCGGGATCGTTCGGGTGCCGAAGTCCGGATTGCCCGGATCTTCACGTTCCGGGGAGTAGGCGACAAAAAAATCCTCCCCGAAGGAGAGACCCGATCGTTGCTCGAGGATCGGAACGAGGAGCTCCTCGCAGGTACCTGGGTAAGTGGTCGATTCGAGGATGATCAGTTGGCCTTTGCGGAGGTTGGCGGCGATCGTCTCGGCGCTCGTGCGCACGTAGGTCATGTCCGGCTCGCGCTGGGAGTCGAGCGGAGTGGGAACGCAGATGAGGATGACGTCCGCTTCGCCGAGACGCTCGGCGTCGATCGTTGCTTCGAATCGCGCGACCGCCCGGGCCTGGGCGATCCGCTCCGAGTCGATGTGGTCGATATAGCTTGCGCCGGCGTTCAGACGTTCGATCTTCCCCATATCGACGTCGAAGCCGAGCACCTTGAATCCCGCCTCCACGAAGGTGAGAGCCAGCGGAACCCCGACGTAGCCGAGCCCGATGACGCCGACGACGGTTTCCTTGGAGAGGATCCGGTCACGTAGCTCTAAGGCAGTCTCACTCACCGGAGGGCCTCGACAGTCGAAAGCCGGCCACGGCGGGCCGCCTCGGGTTCGAGGGCGGGAGTCTAGCAGGACTTCCGCCACGGCTGCCGACAGCCGGAAGCGATCGTTTTCCGCAGGCTCGCCCGCGGGGGGAGCGATCGCTTGAGCGGAAGAGGTTTGTCAGCGGTTCGCGATCAGGGTTGCCGCTCTGAGGCGGGTGGCGTGTGCTCGATGATCGCTCCGGTGACGACTCCGCCGGCTACCGAAGCCAGCGGCGGCACGAAACCGAAGCCGACGACGCAGGCGCGGCAAAACTCGTCGGGATGGAGGATACGCTCGGTGTCGATCCGCGTGACGATGCCGTCGCATAGCCAATGGAAGACCTCCTTGTCGGCCTGGGCCGTCGAAGTCTCACCGACCGTCAGATTGTCCGCCCAACCACGCTGGCGTGGGGTGAGTGGATTGTTGCAGTCGTCGGGCTCGACCGACACGAGCTGGGTCTTCGAGCGTCCACGAACCTCACCAGTCTCGTCGTAGACCGCAACGTAGTACTCGGCGGCCTCCTGCTCGCGATTCTCGAGGTAGTTCTCGAGCCAGTCGCGATCGCGTCCTTCCATCCAGTCGCGGGTTTGAAGGATCTCCCACCACTCGTCGGTCAGCTGATGCTGCTCGCGGTCCTCAGGGCGCGGAAAGGTCGCCCAGTACCGTGAGTCTCCGGCAGCGGCATTGCCCACGTAGTAGAACGCTCCCACCGGATTGAGCCGGCGAAAGTACAAACGCACTTCGTCTCCGCCTTCGAGCCCGCCTACCGTCGCGTCCAGCGCTGCATTGGCCTCGAGCGGCAAGCAATCGAGTTCTGTCAACTCAAAAGTCGGTTCGTCGGCAGCCACGGCCCCACCGAAGCCCAGAGCCAAGAAGCTGACCGCAACCAAGTAGCGATACATGAGATCCATCCCCCTTCGAATCGGCAGACTAAGAGAGCACTTTTCTCCCCGTGAGCAGACCAGGAGACAATCTTGCTCTCCATGGCGATTCTGCGCGCGCGCAAGCATACGTTTTCCCTGTCGCGATCGTCAACCTCGGTCGTTCTCGGCTAGTGGCTCAATTGAGTCCACTACCCGTTCTCGAGAATGAGGTTGATGTAGCGTTCGACGATCGGCGTCCGTTCGAGCTGCGGGAGCGCCCGGTTGAGGACGTTGGCCGCCCGCGATCGGTTCCCGACTTCGTAGAGCGAGACCGAAAGATAAAAGAGAAGATCGGGTCTGTACCCCGGGGGCTCACCCTCGGCCAGCAGATTGTCGGCGGCTCGCTGCCAGGCGGAGGCTCGATAGGCGGCCTCGCCGGCCACGAATCGAGGCCGGGCGTCGCCGGGGTAGCGAGCGGCGAGGTCCTCCGCGGCTTGCACCAGTCTGAGCAGCTCGGTGCGCGACACGGCCGTTTCGAGGTTGGCCTGCAGCTCGCTCAGCGCGTCGCCTTGGGCCGTCGGGGTCGGCTCGACGGGGGCGGAAGCTCTCGCTTGGGTGATCACAATCTTCGGCTCGGCAGTATCGCTGGGGATCGGTAGCGGCACTACGTTGGCGTCCGGAGGGAGCGCCTCGGCGATGCGCTTCTCCCGTTTCGCGAAAGCCCGGGTTCTTCGAATCTCCGGCGCTAACGACACGAGTACCGAGCCGGCGTCCATCCACCGTTGGGCTGTTGTCAGGCAGTCGATCAGGGTGAGGAGCTCGGAGTCGGGTAGGGCGCGGACGTCGCAACGTTGCAGGCGTTCGAGTGACGGACACTGGCGCGCCTGAAGATAGGACCGTTCCTGGAGACAGACGACGGTGGGATTGTCCGGGAGCAACGCGCTCAAGAGTCCGAGGCTCTCGAGCAAACGGTGTCCTTCACCGGCGTCGACGAGCGCGTGCGCGAGCATCAGCCGCCAGCTTGCGTCCTCGGGATTCCCCTCGGCCAGACGCT